>JACOUH010000178.1 GCA_016177925.1 Planctomycetota bacterium
CCCCTGGCCGGATGGACCGTGACGGTATGTCGCGACTTCAAATGCTTCCCTGTCCCGCCCCAGAACAAGGCCTTCTAGAGCGGTTCACACTTGCGTTGCACACTAACCCGAAGCGTCAGCGAGGTCCGGTCCCTCGCTGACGCTTCGGGTTAGTGTGCGACCCGGCCGCGAACCGCTCTAATGAAGCGGTGATCCTCGCTGCACTCCAAACGCCTCCCGACCACTCCTTTGTGTTACGGCCTCTCATGCACATCGAACCGCTTCATCGCTGGGACGTCACGCAGGCCGAGGCCGTCGCCCTGCAACGCGAACTCGCCGCTCGCGTCGACACCAGTCCCCGGCTCGGCGACTATGACTTCCTCGCAGGCGCTGATGTCTCCAACGACCGCTTCTCCAACACGGTCTTCGCCGGCGTGATCCTGTTCGCGGTGCGCGGCGAACAGTTGGAAGTGGTCGAGCAGCGCGGCGCTGTCGCCGAGACGAGCTTCCCGTACGTCCCCGGCCTGCTGTCGTTCCGCGAGGCGCCGGTGCTGCTGCAGGCGTTCGCGCGGCTGGAGAAGACGCCCGACGTGGTCATCCTCGACGGGCAGGGCATCGCCCACCCGCGTCGCCTCGGGCTGGCAGCGCACGTCGGGCTGTGGCTCAACGTGCCGTGTGTCGGTTGCGCCAAGAGTCGCCTGTGGGGGACCTTCCGTGAGCTGGACCGCAAGGCCGGCGCTGCCGCCCCGCTGACGTACAAGGGCGAGGTGATCGGCCGCGTCGTCCGCAGCCGCACCGGCGCCGGCCCCCTCTACATCTCGCCCGGCCACCGCATCGACCTCGCCAGCGCCGTGCGTGTCGTCCTGTCCTCGTGCAAGGGCTACCGCCTGCCCGAGCCGACGCGGCAGGCCCACCTCTACGTCAACGCGCTGCGCCGTGGCGACCTGCCTTGCTGACATTCCGTCGGCGCCCTATAATCCTTTCATTCTCCGACCTCTGCGTGACGCCGAGGAGTCGCCCGCGATCCACGTTCCTCCAGTTCCGGAGCCGCGCATGGCCGCCGAACAGCCCCCCTGGACGCTCACCATTCCCAGTGACCTCCGCCTGCTGGGGCTGGCTCGGGCGTTCGTCGAGGCGATCTGTCAGGTCGCTGGCCTCGACGAGCGGACCACGCACGCCATCGTCCTCGCCACCGACGAGGCCACCAACAACGTCATGCGCCACGCTCACCAGGGCACCCCCGATGCCCAGGTGCAGATTCAGTGTTACGTCCGTCCCGACGGCATCGAGATCCACCTGCACGACGAAGGCCAGCCCTTCGACCTCTCCACCGTTCCGGACCTCGACCCTGCCGAGCTGCGCGTTGGCGGACGCGGTGTTTTCATCATGCGCACGATCATGGATGAGCTGTCCTGCCACCCGCGCGGTGAACGCGGCAACATTTTGCGCATGGTCAAGCGCTGCCTTTGCCGTTCCCCGTACTCGGCGGGCGCCTGACATCGTGGCGACGGACGAAACGCCTCTCTCCTCCTTTCCCGTCTTCCGGAATCGATCCGTTTCTCCCGCACCGCCCCGTTTTTTCAATTGCCGGGCATCCCTGGCTCAAGTCCTGCGCTGCACCGTCCGATGAGCACGACTCTCCGTTTGGACGCGATTTGCCTCAATTTGGCCGCGCCGCCCGACGATATTGACATTAGAACGCGGGACGTGAGCAACTGAACAGGTGACGAGCCAACCCCGCTGTTCCCAGTCGTTGCAGTCGCGAGAACCCATCATCCGTCTGGACGGATCGCTCGGAGGGACTTTCCCGCCGGGTTGATCCAGCCGAAGCCTCTCTTGTAAGATGTGCCTGCTGTGGCGGCCAGGAATGGCGCACGTCGAACGCGTCACGGCAGGGGAGAACGAAGCATGTACCGACACGGTCCCACTTGTCTGGCTGGTCCTGTCACCGTCGCCCGTCCCGGCTGGGGCGAGGCGTTTGCCGAACCGAGGGCCGACGCTTTGGAGATCCGGGCCGATCTTGTGGCCCGCGTCCGCCGCGAGATCGCGGCCGGCACCTACGACACCCCCGAGAAGTTGGCGCTTGCTCTCGACCGCCTGCTCGCCAACCTGGAAGACTGACGCGCTGGGCGAGCGTGGGGCTCATGCCCCACGCTCGCTTGACGTTCGGGGGATGCCACCCCACGGGTTGTTCGTAGAATACCAACGGAGAATCATTATTGATTCGTCCGGCGTGAACGAACGCACCTGGCAGAGGGGGGGCACCCGAGAAGGAGACTGCAGCGTGGAACTGACAGCCGTCGCCGTATCGCAGAGCCCGGAGGAGAAGTTCCGCGAGTTCCTCTCCAGCCGCCCGCGGCCGCAGCGCTATACCGATCAGCAGCGCGACATGGTGCGTTACATTTTCAGCAAACACAACCATTTCGATGCCGACACGCTCTGTGAGGAGATGCGCCAGAAGGGCCTCAACGTCAGCCGGGCGACCGTCTACCGCACCCTGACGAAGCTGGTCGACGCGGGATTGCTGCGCTGCCTGGAGACAGGCCCGAAGAAGAAGTACGAGCACGACTACGGCTATCCGCAGCACGAGCACCTGCAGTGCCAGCTCTGCGGCAAGATGATCGAGTTCCAGAACCCAGCGATCGAGAGCGTCATCCGCGACGTCTGCCGGACGCATAACTTTCATATGAACGGGCACACGTTCGTCATCCGCGGCACTTGCTCCGAGTGTAACCGCTCGCGCGTCACGAAACGCCGCCTTGACCTGATCTGATTAGCCCGACGCGCCAGCGAGGTTCGCTGGCTGATTAGCCCGACGCGCAAGCGAGGTTCGCTGGTTGCCTCGCTGGCGCGTCGGGCTAAGAGGGTGAGAACTTCGGCTGTGGTGTGCGATGCACCGTAGCGGGGGCCTGCGCTTGCAGCGTCGCCGCCTCCTTCAGCGCCGACGCGACGCCCGCCGCCGTGTCGAACACTTCGAGACTCCACGTCGCTTCCCAGCGCCCGCCCGGCGGGATCGTCTTCACGCGGCCCTGCTGCCGCTCGAACGTCTTGAAGTTCGGGAAGCCCGTCGCCGGCTCCAGGCCGGTGACGTAACCCTCCTCCAGCGGCAGGCAGTTCTTCCAGACGGTGAAGCAAGGCAGTTCCCGGTGGTTGAAACGCACGCACAGGCCACGGTCGGCGGCGGCGTTGTACAAGAGGGCGAGCGTGCGCCCCGAGGCGTCGGCGAGCAGGTCGTACAGGTAGACTTGCTCCGCGAAGCCCGGTGTCGGGGCGACATAGACCTCGTAGGTGTCGATGCCCTCGGCGGCGCGCGGGGTCTGCGGCGCCAACTCGCGGATCGGCGCGACGACCCGGCTACCGCCCTCCAGGAACGGCGGCCCGACGTTGCAATGATAGAGCAGCTGCATCTCCGCCGGCCGCGTCGAGCGATTCTCGACGACGTCGCGGATAACGACGCGGTTGGAGCCGGGGACGGTGGTGTAACTGGCGGTCAGGCGCAGGTGGCCGAAGAACAGCGCCGCCTCGTCGACCTGGCCGACGACGCTCAATTCGTAAGGCGGGTCGAGGCTGATGCGCACCTCGACGTGGTGGGCGGGCAGGTTGGCGATGCGGCCGTGCAAGGTCAGCGGCGTGCCGCCGTCGTCGCCGGGGGGGCCGTTGTTCGCCAATCCACAGCGGCACAGCCACTCGTCGAAGCCGCCGAGCCAGCCGAGTCCACCGCGGTCGCCGGGGTGAACGAAACGCGGATGAACGGGACCGACGAGGGGAGCACTCCAGCCAAGGGGATGGCCGCGGTAGTCGCCGCGCCACAGGCCCATGCCGCGCGTGGGCAGAATGGCGTAGCTGAGCGATCCGTTGTGGACGTGAATCAGGTCAACGCCGTCGCGCGGTCCGCCGCGCAGGGTGCGCTTGTGGACCGACCAGGCGTGTTGGGTCGGCAGCCGCAGCGTGTCGTTGGCGACGCCGAAGCTGTCGACCCAGACGTCGTTGACCACGTCGGTCAGGACCCAGGATTTGTAGCGTGTCATGGGAGTAGCCTACGCCTTGCGCTCGGTCATCTGGCGGTTGAGCCAGGGCAGCAGCACGAAGATGACCCCGGCGAAGAATGCCCCGGAGCCGGCCAGCATCGTCCAGAAGGTGTAGTGGTTCATCTCCTGGTACAGCTCGCCGAAGACGCCGGACAGCTTGTTCCCGAACGACGTCGAGAGGAACCATCCGCCCATCATGAACGCCCGGATGTTGGCCGGCGCCATCTTGTTGACCAACGACAGCCCCATCGGCGACAGGCACAGTTCCCCCAGGGTGACCACGGCATAGACCTCGAAAAGCCACCCGGCCGAGCCCTTGGTCGCGCCGTCGTCGGTTGAGGCGGTCGCGGCAAGCATGACAAGTGGCCCGCACGCCGTCAGGAGCAGCCCCAGGCCGATCTTCGCCGAGGTCGAGGGTTCCTTGCCACGGAGCCGCAGCCAGTGCCAAAAGGCGACCAGCAGCGGCGTGAACAGCACGACGAAGCCCGCGTTGATCGACTGGAACAGCTCGGTGTTCACGAGCTTGAGGTGCTTGCCCTTGTCGAGGGCGGGGGTCTCCGCGGTGGTGTTCTGGAAGACCTTGTCGAAGGTCTCCTTTGTCACGTGGATCGGCTCGCCTTCCTTGATCTCCAACTCCTTCTTCTCCTCCATCTCCTTGTACTTTTCCTTGCTGACCACCACGAAGTCACTCCGTGGCGGGCGGGGCACGTCGGCGCCGGCGTTGAAGTAGTATTTCGGCGTGGCGTCCTCGGCACTGTCCCGGATAAAGTCGCCGGCCGCAGGCCAGACCCTCTCCACAGACCCGGCCGCGGGTTCGGCCTGCCGGGTCGTGTTGTCGCGTGTCCAGACGGTCAGAGCGGTCGTGTTGAGATGGAAGATCGCCCAGAAGATGATCACCACGCCGAAGATGGTCAACAGAGCGCCGACACGACCCCGGTCCTCCCGGTCGGGGACGCCTCGCCAGATGCTGAGGTAGAAGAAGATCACCGGCAGACAGGCCCCGAGGAAGGCCGCCGTGGCCGGGTCGAGCGGCGATTTGTACAGCGGCTCGCTCTTGCGGAGAAGGTCGACGCTGACCCACTTCACGACCTTCGGATCAGCAAGGCACCAGCACAGGGCCCCGGCGACAGCGGCCGGGAGCAGGCACCGCAGCCACAACGGCCGAAGGCTTTCGCGGGGGCCCGTCCTTGTCTGCGGGTCCGGGTCGGCCTTGGCCAGCCCGCGGAAGTTACAGAGAAAAATGATCAGCCCGGTCAGCATGCCGAAACCGGCCGTGGCGAAGGCCGCGCTCCAGCCGCGGAGCGTCAGGTCCGAGGCGATCGGGAGAGGATTGCGGTCGAAGTAGTTGCGGACCATGGCGGCGACGATGTTGCAGGCGAACGCGCCGAGGTTGATGCCCATGTAGAAGATGTTGTAGCCGGCGTCCTTGAGCTTGCTCCCCGGCGGGTAGAGGTTGCCCAGGATGGTGGAGATGTTCGGCTTGAAGGCGCCGTTGCCAAGGATCACGAGCCCCAGGCCGAGGTACAGGGCCCACGCCGCGGGCCAGGCGATCAGGAAGTAGCCCAGCATCATCAGCACGCCGCCGATGACGATGCTCCTGCGGCAGCCGAGCAGCCGGTCGGCGATCAGCCCGCCGATGAAGGGCGTGAAGTAAACCAGCGCGATGTAGCTGCCGATCAGCACCGCCGCCTGCTTGTCGGTCCACCCCATGCCGCCCTTCTGCGAGTCCTCCAGGTAAAGCGGCAGGATGCCGAGCATCAGGTAGAAGCCGAACCGCTCCCACATCTCCGTCGTGAACAGGGCGATCAGCCCCGGCGGATGTCTTTCTTTCTCCATCGCAGAACTCCTGAGAAGGGATGGCCCTCATCCCGTACTAGCAGAAGCGCTCGCAGACCTCGTTGCCGGCGAGGGAGGGGGCCCGGGCGGCCAGCCGGGATTGTCCTGGTCGGGCGTGGTCCGCTATCCCTCGGGGGCGGGCGCCACTGGCGCCGGGGAGTCGACCGTGCCGAGCGGAGTCGTTTGCAGGTGCGTTCCCCGGGCGGGATGCCTTCATCCCGCCTGCTGTTTTCGGGGGAGGAACAATGGCATCGATTGTAGTGATGCCGTCCGGCAGGGAAAAGCGGAAACGGCAGAGCGGAAGCGCGACGCCTCTTGAGATCGCAGCAGGATGCACGACGAATAGGCCCCCACTCGAGGCCACCCCGAGTCACTCCTCTTCCTCGACGAACGGCAGCTAACTCACCAAGAACTCGCGGCGGAACTGACTGAGACGCCGCCCATGATGAGGCACCCGACGACACGACCCGGAGCGGCTGTGGAATTTGCGGTGCCGGATCGACGAGCGCGTGCGGAAACTGTACCGACAGAGGCGAGGCCAGGAGCACGAGAAGGCCGGGTAGTCCGTCACCCGGCCCCGGACGAGCCGACCAGGCGGGAGCTGCGGGCCCTCTCCCGCAGCAGGCCAACGGGCTCCGCGTTCTTGCCAAAATGCTGCACGTTCGGTACGCTATGGGCGTCGGTTGACATCCGGTTAACAGGGTGCCGCACTTTCCAGCCGCCCTCCGGTTAACAGCACAATGAACAGAACGACGCGGGGCGGCGGGTTAACAGAAAGGTTGAGACGCAAGATCAAGGGAAAAAAGGGCTTACAATCTTCGGAGAGGTGACCGAGCGGCCGAAGGTGCAGCACTGGAAATGCTGTGTACGGTTCCCGTACCGCGGGTTCGAATCCCGCCCTCTCCGCTGAAAAAAACCAGTGTTTTCGTCGAGGAATTTGGAAGTTCCGAACCCTTCTCTTTTTCCGACTGGTGACCAAAACGGTGACTAGATCTTGCGAATTGCCTCCTCAAGTGCATCGTCAATGTCCGTGTAGAAGGCCAAGGGGGTCCTCACGTCGGCGTGCCGCATGAGCCGCTGCAACACCGGCGCCGAGACGTGCGGGGCGTAGCGCGAGCCGAACGAGCGGCGAAGATCGTGTAGAGTGCTCGGCACACCGGCGGTTGCAGCGATCGCGGCGGGGTGGCATGCTTGGGCGGCCCGACCCGCTGGCGCGGGTGCCCCGGCCGGGGGCAAAGGCCAAGCTGGAGAGGGCCGCCCAAGCATGGCACACCCGCGACCACTTGCCCCTTCCCCTTGGAGCTATTTAGCGGCGCGGCCCCAAGGAAATGCTTCTTCGTTTTCGCGACTCCTGTCGCACAAGGCGGCAGGGTCGGTTGGGCCCAACGCGTTCCGTGCGCTTCGGATCACTTAGTCATAGGACTGCAGGTAATGGTTGTGACGAGTCGTTGGCTCAAACGAATAGAGTCTGGCATTCTTCAAATGAAACCGCAGTTTGATCGCCCGCGCTTGCAGAAGGTGACAATCCGGATTCCCTTTCCAGGTCACGACGTGCCGAATCCCGTCGCTTGTGATGGGCTTACAGTCAGTGGCCCCAAACCCCGGGATGGGCTTTCCTTCGCCATCGAGGGCCTCGACAGCGAGTGAACCGCCGGTGGCATTTGCATTGACGACCAGCGTGTCGCCCAGGAACACCAGGGGGCGTGTCGTCAGCGTCCCCTCCCTGTCCGCTTCGACGGAGACAAACCCATCGAGCCGCAGGGTCGCCAGGCCAACGCTGTAGTCCGGCTTGTCCTTGTGATAGGTGCTCCAGTGACGCCCACTGATTCCCGTGTAGTAGAACCGGATTTCGTCGCCGACGACCAAAGGAGGATGGTGCGGGTAGATCTGCCCCCAATCCCAGTCCTTCTGAAACGCCCCATAGGGGAGGAAGGTTGCCTGGTCGGCAACCTGCTTCCAGTCGCGCTCCTTGCGCAGTTCCCTGGCGGAAATCGCACCGTCCTTCCCCACCCGCTGCCAGGTGACCCCGTTGCGGCTGAATGCCAGTTGCACGTTCACCCGGTCCATCCACGGCTTGTCCTTCGGGATCGGCTTGATCGTCTCCCCGTGATAGGTGTTCAAGAGACCGATGGTGACGCCCTCATACGGCAGGACGGCCATCGTGTACAGTTCGGTGGCGAACGGTGCATCGAGCTTGCTCTTGTTGACCACGGTCACCTTGGGGGACCAGTGGAGAAAGTCCGCGCTCTCGATCCGGCTGATGAGCCGGACGTTGGGGGGACCGAAGCGGAGATAGGCCACGTACCGGCCTAGCCGCGCATCCCAGTACGGCGCGATCTGGGTGTCGCTGAACGGAATCACGGGATTCTTCGGCTCCTGCTTCCAGTGAATCCCGTCGGCAGAGTACGCCACACAACTCGACAGCGAACTGGACTTGAGGGTCGGCTTGGCCAGGTACAACATCTTGAATCGGCGTTGGGGGTCTTTGACCGTCGCATCGATGAGGATTCCAGGCCCGGCGACCCAGGGTTCGTTCGGGGCGAAGAGGACGAGGTTGGTCCCCGTTTGCTTGTCGGTGATCGGCTTCTCCCAGGTGATCCCGTCCCTGGACGTGGCGTACCCGATCAATCCCAGCGGCTCCTTGTCGTCAGTCCAGATCTGATACCACAGCTTGTACAGGCCGTCGGCCTTATCGTGGACGACCGCGCCATACGTGATGGAGAACTCCCACGGCTTCTCCCGGCGGATCAGGGGATTGCGGGGGTGCTTGACCGGCTGGTTGAGGACTTTTTTCGCGCCCTTGATCTCCTCGATGAGATGGTCGTCGATGAAGAGCTGCTTGCCATGAATCACCATCGCCTTGCCCACGATCTCGTCGTCCAGGTCCCGGAACATGCCGGGCGGCGCCTTGCGGTGTTGCGCCAGGACCGGGGCACCCCACAACCATACCGCCAGTGAGAGCCCGAGGACTGTGAGAGAGGCGATCCTCACGGCTGAGAATGTGGAAAGTCTTGTGTTTGTCATGGTCATGGATTCTCCGGAACCCCCTCTCGTTTAGTCGCGAGCCTCTGGCGAGCGCGAGGCCGCGCTCGCCAGAGGCTCGCGGCTAAACTTGGAAGGCATTGCTGGACGGCCCCTTACTTCAACGAGCCGAGGAATGCGATCAGGTCGCGCAGTTGTTCGGCGCTGAGCACCTTCTCCAATCCCTGGGGCATCACGGACACGCTGCTCGGCGTCATCTCCTCGATCTGAGTACGCGGGATGCGGACCTCTGACCGATCGGTCGTGAACAGGTAGATCGCGTCGGCCGTCTCGCGGCGGATCATCCCGGTGTGCGTCTGGCCAGCACGCGTGATGACGGTGTAGCTTTCGTAGCCGTTGGCGAGGGTGGCGCTGGGGAACAGGACCGCCTCGGCGAGGTCCCGCGTCGTCCGCACCTGGCCAATCTTCGACAGGTCGGGGCCGACCGGGCCACCGACGCCAGCAAGGCGGTGACAGGTGGAACAGGCCGATCGGTTGCTGAAGAAGACCTGCCTGCCGCGCTCCGCGTCCCCCCTCTTGACCTGGGCCACCACCTCGGCAAGGCGAGCCCTCTGCACGCGGTCGTCTTCGGTCTGCTGCGCCAGACGTCGTCTGCCCGCCTCACGGACCTTCGCTGGGTAGAGATCGAGGACTGCCTGGATTCGGCCCGCGGACAGGGTCTTCGCGCCGGGCGATTTCGCCAGGGCATCCACGAGCCGCAGCCCCAGCTCACCGGAACCCCGCGTGGCGCGGGCAGCCGTCTCGAAGGCCCGCAGCAGCGGCGGCAACTCCAACGGGCCAGCTCGCGCCACCAGGGCCGGCAGCCGGGCCAGCTGCTTCTCGTCCAGCGCGGCCTTGCCCAGGGCGTCCGCCGCGGCCAACCGTTCGACCGGCGGGACGTCCGGATTGATCTGGTCGAGGAGCAGCTTCAGGCCATCCTCATCCAGCCGTGTACCCCGGCGTGCCAGGACGGTCAGCGCCGCGACCCGCAAGCCGGTGTCCTGCCTGGGGCCCCGCGCGACGGCGAGCAAACGCTCCTCGAACGGGCCGGCATCGTGGGCCGCGATCGTGGCCACGGCCTGGCGGCGGACCTGCCTGTCCCGCGCGGAAAGGAGCTTGGCCAGCACTTCAACCCAGGGTGCCGGGAGTCTGTCCAGTTCACAGCGAGCAATCGTTTCCAGGAGCAACAGGACGGTAGCGCGCGGCATCGCTGGCTGGGTGAGGGCATCGGCCACCAAGGACTGAACCTTCGCGTCCCGTGGAAAGGCCAGCACCGCCCCGGCGATCAGGGAGTCTCGTGTCGAATCGGGGCGCGGGGCCTGCAACCACTCCTTGAGCAGGCCAACGATCTCACCGGCCCAGCCCGGGTGCTTGCCGATCACGTCGAGAGCCGCCTGCTGGAGGTCAGGGTCGGTCGTGCCAAGGAGCGGCGCAACCATCTCGCGGGTCAGCCGGCCGGCCGGCATCTGGTCAAGGGCGATCAGCGCTGCCCGGCGCACGTGGGGCGCCGGGCCCGCCAGGCCGGCCGCCGTCGCCGCCGCATCGTTGATCTCGATGAGGGCGTAAATCAGCGCGTGCTCCAGGAACTCCTCACGGCCGGTGCGGAGGGATTGCAGCAGCGACGGCACGGCCTTGGCACTGCCGATCAGACCGAGAGCGGTGGCCGCTTCCCGGCGGACGGCGGGCTCATCGTCCACGACCAATTTTATCAGCGCGGCGACCGCACCCACCTCGCGCAGGTTCCCCAGTCCGCAGGCCGCAGCCTGGCGCACGCCTCCGTCGCGGTCGGCCAGTGCCCGGCACAGAAGGGCCCGCGCTGCGGGAGTCCCGATCCTTGCCAGGGCCCAGACCGCGTTTCGTCGGAGACGGGAACTGCTTGGCGGCTGGAGCGCCTTGCCGAGTGCCGGCACCGCCCGGTCGGAGCGTCCGGCAAGCGCGGCCACCGCCCGGTCCCTGACAACGGGCCGGGGGTCGTCCAGCCGCCGCACAAGGTCAGCGGCTTCCGCCTTGGTCCATTCCAATTTCAGTCCGCGCGGATCGGAGGGCCGGGCCCTACCGACCTTCCTCACCCGGTAGACGGCTCCAAAGACTTCCGGTTTGGCGATCTTCGAGGTGGGGCAACCCATGGTCAGCCAACCGCCGGTGTCGACGACCAGCAGGCTGCCGTCGGCGTCCTCCAGCACGTCGGCCGGGTGGAAATCGATACTCGGAGAGTCCAGGAAGACCTCATCCTCGGCCCGGAACGTCGCCCCATCGCGCTGCAGCCGGACGCGGACGACAGCGTGGGTGTTGAACTGGCAGGCAAAGAGGTTGTCGCGGAAGCCCTCGCCCAGGTGCGTCCCCCGGTAGCGGACCAGGCCAGCCGGGGCCACCTGGCCCCAGCGGCGGACGGCCGGCAGGTAACGGCCGGTCTGCTTCAGGGTCGGCGGCCTCAAACGCTCGACGTAGGACGCCCCGTGAACCCAGTGTACCAGTGCATCGTGCCGCCCACCTTTCTGGTCGAAGATGGCGCAGGTGCCGAGCAGGTCGCCCTCGGGGGTAAAGATCACCTCGACGGGGTTGATGCCGGCGTGACACTCGACCCGGACATCGGTGCCGTCGGACCGGCAGGAGAAGACGCCGGCCCAGTTCCCCTTGCCGCCTCGCTTGCCGTCCTTGCCAAGGAGGTCGTAGCCGTAGGTGCCGCCAGAGAAGTAGAGCCGCCCGTCGGGCGACAGGTACGGGCCGTGCTGGTTGGCGTTGCCGATGAAGTTCATCTCGCCGACCAGCCGCTCCCTGCGGTCGGCCACGCCGTCGCCGTCGGTGTCCTGCAACCGCCACAGGTAAGGAGCCGAAACGAGGTAGAGGGCGCCGTCGTGCCACAGGGCCCCCTCGGGCATGACCATCCGGTCGGCAAAGATGGTGCTCCTGTCATAGATGCCATCGCCGTCGGTATCTTCGAGCATCCGGACGAATCGCGGCCGCTGTTTGAGCAGTTCGTCCTTGCCGAGGTTCTGGCCGTCGCTCTCGGCGATGAACAGCCGGCCGCGTTCATCGAGGCAGGCCATCATGGGGTACTTCACCAGCGGCGGGCCGGCGACCAGCTCGACCACGAAGCCGGCCGGCACCCGGATCGGCGGCGGTTTGAAGTCGGACCGGGTGGGGATGCTCTTCTGGGTGGCGCGATGGCCCTCGGCCGCCGGCCTGTCGGTGGGAGGTAGCAGGCATGCGCTCAGCAGGAGAGGGAAGAGCAACCACTTGCCGCATCGCATATTGGTTCTCCTCAGCGAACGCGATCACGACTCGGTTTCAGAACGTGGGGCAGGTCGCTGACCTGCCGTAAGCCTTGGCAGGTCAGCGACCTACCGTAAGCCTTGGCAGGTCGCTGACCTGCCGTAAGCCTTGGCAGGGCAGCGACCTGCCTCACGTTCTGAACTCGCTTCTCAGGGTAGCGCGGCTTCCATGAGGCCGATGCGCTGGTGATGAGGGGGAGAGCCGTCTTCCCCCATGTACCAAACGCGAACGCGATTCCCTGTGATGAGGAACTGCGACGGATGCACCAGGTGATTGCGGCCGATGCCGGCCGTGTCGAAGTTCCGGACTGGCGCCGGCCCCAGGACCGGCTGCTCCCCACGCAACCGTTGAAAGCGAATCCCGTCGTCGCTGACGGCCGCGTACGTTTTCCACTGGGCTCCCTTGTCTGCCCCGTAGAGCATCAGGTAGCGGCGGCCATCCCAGTACACGGACACCCCGCACTGGCCTTGCTTCCCCCCCACGAGTCCCATGATCGGCTTGCCATCGTTCAACCGTTTCCAGCGGATGCCATCGGAGCTGGACGCGATTCCCAGTGTGTGTTGCCCATTGTAAGCGCCGTACCACATGACGAACTGGCCGTTGATCCTGAGCACATGCATTCCGGTCGCCTGGATGCTGTCGATGGTCCCTTTCGGGCCGATGTCCAGAACTGGTTTCCCTCCGTTTTCGCGCTGCCAGTGAACCCCGTCGGTACTCGTCGCGAGGCAAATGCGTTCCACGCGGACATGGGCGGGAGTCAGCCCCAGGTCGCCAGCCCGCGTGCCGTCGATGGCTCCGTACCACATCCAGAACCTGTCCGCCACCCGCAAGACGTAGGGATGAGACAACCCCTTGGCATCGGCGCTGCCCTTGGGCCCCAGGTCAAGCACGGGCTTGCCTTCGTTGGCGACCTTCCAGTGGAGGCCGTCCTTGCTGATCGCCAGCCCGATCCGCTGATAGATTCCATAAGGGGCGCCAGGGTCCTTGGTCGGCTCGTCTCCCACGAACCACATGCGGTAGCGCTTCCCGTCGAAGTGAACCGTCGGCATGCCCACCGTCCCGCTGTACCAACTGCCCGGGGCACCCGTATCGAGGACCGATCCTTGCGCAGCGCCACCCGGCACTCGGCGGAACGTGGCTTTCTCCAGTTGTTCCACACGGGGCTCGCCTCTCGCATCATCGGCTGCCGAGGGTTCCGCCGCGATCGCCTGTGCAACGGCAAGAACCACGGTGCTGCCCCAACCGATTCGCAGGGCCGTCCTCCGGTTCATGAAGCGTCTCCTTCAGGTGTCGTTGCACAGGGCGGCATCGCCGATGAGGTGCCAGAGGCCGGTACGGTGGTCGCGCCCCTCCTGGGACGGGCCTCCCGGGCGAGGGTCCGGAGCGTAGTCTACTCTGCGGCAAAGCAAAGGGAACCATCGGGACAAGGAAAACCGTTTCCTGTTGGCTTGTCGCCGTGGGAGTCGGCATCGCAAGGATGCGGGGAGGCAGTGACGAACCAGGGGCGGGCACCGAACCTCGCGCTCGACTGTCGAACGAGGTGGCTGTAGAATGAAGACCGCTTCAGTGACTCATCCGAGGTGATCAAGGTAAGTGCCATGTCGAAGGATGCGATCATTGGGCCGGGAACGTTCGCGCTCATCGGGGCCGCGACGGGCGTGAGCCTGGGGATGCTCGTTTTCCACGATAGGGATGAGTGGGGACGTGTTTCACTGGTGGTGAGTTGCCCTCTCGCCATCGGGGGCGCCCTTCTCGGGAGCTTTTTCGGAGTCCTTGTATCGTCGATTTACCACCAGCGACCTGGACTCAGGACGGCCCTTAGCATCCTGACCGTCATGCTTCTGGGAGGCAGCAGCGGAGCGCCAATCGGCTGGCTCTTGGGCGGCTCCTTGGGGGAAATGCCCTACCCCACTCACGAGGATTTCGAGGAAGCCACTCGACAAGCAATGGGGAGCGGGGCCCTGATCGGAGCGATCAGCGGGCTCTTCCTTGCACTTCTCCAAACCCTCTGGGAAAGAAGAGTGTCCGTACGCCATCGGCAGTCCAGCAGTCAATGCAGTCCCTCCTCGGGAATGGGCCTCAGCACGAGATATGCAATAGGCTACCTCTTGATGTCGATGATCTGTCCGATTTTTGGGTTTCCGCTGTTCTGCGCGATTTGGCTTCTCGAAAGGAGCGGGACCCGGATCGAGGAACTGTCAGAGCCGGCCCGAATAGTACTGTTCGTTTTCGCTTTGTTGGCAAACGCGTACCTGTGGGGTAGCCTGACGGCGTTCATCCATCGACGGCTCAAAAAAACGACGGGGACAAACGTGGCTGGGGAAACGACCCCTGCCGGCTTGCCCGGCAGGTGAAGTAGGTCCGCAGCTAACAGGGATTGTAGGACGGGCCCCAGACAACCCGGTGAAGTGGTGGATGTCGTTGCTCGCAGACCGCAGGGGGAGTAATGAAGCGGATGTCGGGCAAGGAGATGTGCAAGGTGCTGGAGGGGCTGGGGTGGGTACTCGACCGCATCCGCGGCGCGCACCACATCTACCGGCACCCCGACGGTCGCACCCTGCCCGTTCCCATCCACGCTAACAAGACGATGAAACTTGGGGCACAACGAGCTATCATGCGACAAGCCGGCGTGCGCCCCGAGGACCTGTGAGGGAGAAACCATGCGCGTCAAAGTGCGGGTTTACGAGGCGGAGGAGGGAGGCTTCTGGGCGGTAGTGCCTGGCATCCCCAACTGCGTCAGCGAGGGGGAAACCCTGGAAGAAGTACAGCGAAACATCGCCGAGGCCCTTTCGGGGCTGGCCGAGGTCGAGGAGTACGGCCCGGAGGCCGGCCAGCCGAGCCGCCTGGTCGAGATCGAGGTCTGAGGCACTCTTCCCGCTCCACGACCACGAAGAAAATGCCCTGGTTGAACCGGACGAAGGCCAGCGGCTTCGACTTGCCGTCGAAGGGACCTCTCCCCCTGCGCGTCGCAATTGCTCAGGTCAGGGCCGCACGGGCTCCAGTCCCTTCTCCGTGACCCGGATGAATTGCGCCCGCAACTTGTCTTGCCAACTGTCCATGTAGAGGAACAGCACGACATTGGGCCGGACCTCGACCAGCGAGCCCATCGCCCAGATCGAAGTGTCGATATAGGTGCCACCACCGCCCTCGTCCCAGGTCATGCCGTCGTCGCGGGTGTGGTGTAACGCCAGGCCGGGGAAGCGAGTGGGAAAGAGCACGACCCCGGAGGCGGTCTTCACGGGCGCAGACGGCGCATAGCCGGGGAACGGCCCGCGTACGCAGGGAGTCCAGGTCTTGCCCTGGTCACTCGACCAGGTCTCCCACATCCAGGGTGAATAGATCGGGCGAATGAGACACATGATCTTGCCATCTTTGGTCTCGAAGCCCACCGGCTCCGTCAGGTCGAGGTTGCCCATGTCGCCGCGCCCGCTGGCATCCAGGTTGACCGGCGTGGACCAGGTCTTGCCGCCGTCCGTGCTGCGAATGGCGAAGGCCTGGGTATGCACCGCTCCCCATTTGGTGACGGGTTCGCTCCACGTCGAATGGCGTCCCAGCCCGAAGCGGACCAGCGTGCCGTCTTTCAGAGCCAGTTGCCAGCCCGTCCCAATCTTGGCAGGGTCCTTGGGCCACGCGCCGCTGGGCGTAATTGGCACCACCTTTCCCCAGGTTGTTCCGTTGTCCTTCGATTCGGACCAGCTCCCCTCCCCGTGCCGCACCTCGATGCTGACAAGTCGTCCATCCTTCAGGAGGTAAATCTCTCTTCCCATGTTTGCTGGGGCTGGCACCACCGACCAGTTCTTGCCACCGTCGGTCGATCGCCCCAGCTTGTGCTTGCCGTCGGCCGTGAACGCACACAACAGGTCGCCGTTGGGCGCCCTGGTCAAGCTGATTGGAGTGCCTTGGCGTGGTCCGGCATCGGGGAAGGGGACGAACCAGTTCTTGACCTGACGGACCTTGTCGTCCCACGCTCCGGCCTTGACCTCGGTGCCCGTGACAACCACTTTGCCATGTGCGAAAGAGGTGAACCCGGCCAGGCCGATGCGCCCCTGCTTGTAGGTTTCGTCGCGCACATCCAGTGCGGGGTGACCGTTGACCCACACCTGGATACGGTCGCCCGTCACCTTCACGCGTGCCTGATGGGCAATCCCAAAGGGATTACTGGCGACGCGCCGCACGTGCGCCAGTTCCTTGATGCGCAGATACCCCGAGCCATCGGCGATCGACAGGGCGGCCCAGAAATGCTGTGCGCGATACGACTGACCGCTCTGGGGAAAGTGGATCAGGTAGTAGCGCGTGGGGTCCTGCGCCCGAACGATGAATCCGATGTCCGCATGACCGCTCTTCATCTGCACGGTACACGTGGCCTCCACATCGCTGTAGGACCTGGCCCTGGCAAACGCCAGACAGTATCCTTGCAGGCCCTCGCCATCGCCCGTCCGTGATCCCGTGATGCCGGCATCCCCATCGGTCCATCGGCTGTTGACGAACGTCCAGCCACTGCCGTCGCCGATCTTCAACGCCTCCGCCCGAGCAGGGTTAGCGGATGAGAAAGCAACCAACAGACAAACGAACGGGATCGTGAGCTTGACGAAAGTGCATCGCATCAGCGATTCCTCCTCGATCACACGGTCGTCACCTGAACGCCTTGGCCTTCTTCTCGAATAACTCCAGCCAACTCAACATCAGCGCATCCTGGATTGTTTTCGACCGGCGCAGCTCTTCGGGCGGCTTGCCCCATGAGAAGCTGATCCAGCCTGCTCAGCCGAGGACGTCCCGCACGACGTGGCCGTGAACGTCCGTCAGGCGAAAGCGGCGGCCCTGAAACAGGAACGTCAGCCGCTCGTGATCGATACCGAGCAAGTGCAGGATCGTCGCCTGCAAGTCGTGGACGTGGACCGCCCCGGGTGTGAACTTGCTCTTGTCCGGGTTGATCGCGTTGCCCTTGTCGTCGGCGATGTTGTAACCGTAGGCATCGGTCTGGCCGTAGGTCATGCCGCCCTTCACGCCCCCGCCGGCCAGCCAGATCGTGAAGCAGCGCGGGTGATGGTCGCGGCCGTAATCGTTCTTCGTCAGCTTGCCCTGCGAGTAGCTCGTCCGGCCAAACTCTCCGCCCCAGATGACGAGCGTGTCGTCGAGCAATCCGCGCTGTTTCAGGTCGCAAAGGAGCGCCGTGGAGGGCTGATCAGTCTCGCGGGCCTGGACGCGGATGGAAGGCGGGAGGTTGCCGTGCTGGTCCCAGCCTTGGTGGTAGAGCTGAATGAAGCGGACGCCGCGCTCCGCCAGGCGCCGCGCCAGCAGACAATTCGACGCGAACGTGCCGGGTTTCTGCACGTCGGGGCCGTACAGGTCGAGGACATGCTTCGGCTCCTTCGAGAGGTCGCCGACCTCTGGCACGCTGGTCTGCATGCGATACGCCATCTCGTACTGCTCGATGCGCGACTCGATCTCGGGGTCGCGTTCGCGCTCGAGCTGGACACGATTGAGCTGCCCGAGCGTGTCGAGGACGGCGCGGCGGCTGGTCGCGGAGATGCCCTCGGGGTTGCTCAGGTAGAAGACCGGGTCCTTGCCCGAGGCGAAGCGCACGCCCTGGTGCTTCGAGTCGAGAAAGGCGTTGCCCCACAGCCGGGCGTACAGCGGTTGATCTCCCTTGTTCTTCGTCACCAGGACGACGAAGGCCGGCAGGTTGTCGTTGAGCGAACCGAGGCCGTAGCTGAGCCACGAGCCCATCGACGGCCGGCCCGCGACCTGGGCCCCCGTTTGGAAGAAGGTGATGGCGGGGTCGTGATTGATTGCCTCGGTGAACATCGAGCGGATGATGCATAGCTGGTCGACGACCTTGGCCGTGTGCGGCAGCAACTCGCTCACCCATGCCCCGCTCTTGCCGTGACGGGCAAACTTGAAGACCGAGCCAGCAAGCGGGATCGACGCCTGGTTGACCGACATACCCGTGAGGCGCTGCCCGCCGCGGACGTGGTCGGGCAGCTGCTCGCCATTCTTTTCGTTGAGCAGGGGCTTGTAATCGAAGAGTTCCTGCTGCGCCGGCCCGCCGCTCTGGAACAGGTAGATGACGCGCTTCGCCTTGGGCCGGAAATGCGGGGCAGGCAGCGCCCCGCGTGTTGTCCCGGCGGTCAGGTCGCGCGGGAGCAGCGCGCCAAGGGCCAGCCCGCCGAGGCCGAGGCTGGCCCCGGACAGAAAGTGGCGCCGCGTCAGGGCAAGTGGATCGAGGGGAGCACCCGTTTTCATCGCAGCGATCCTCGGCAAAGGGGCTATCGATTCATGACAGCGGCGTCGAGGTTGAGCAGGGCGTTGGCAATCACCGCGGCGGCGGCGAAATCGGACGGATCGAGGTCCGGCGCGGGCGGACGATTCCCGGTCTTCAGATAGCTGCGAGCGCTCTCCGGGTCCTTGCGGAAGAGATCGCGCTGTGTTTCGTAGAGTCGGGCCAGCAAGGACAGTTCGCGCTCCGTGGGCCGCCGCGTTGCGGTCAGACGGAAAGCAAACGTCAGCCGCTCCGCCATCGGGCCGGGGCAACGCAGCATGCGCTCCCCCAGGGCCCGCGACGCCTCGACGAACTGCGGGTCGTTGAGTAGCACCAGCGGCTGAAGGGGAGTGGTGGTCGGCTGGCGGCGCACGACGCACACCTCGCGGCTCGGGGCGTCGAAGGCGAGCATGTTCGGCGGCGGCGACGTGCGCCGCCAGAACGTGTACAGGCTTCGGCGATACAGTCCCTCGCCCTTGTCCGGGATATACTCCGACAGGAAGGCGTTCTGTCCTTTCCACAGGCCCGGTGGTTGATAGGGCTTCACCGGCGCTCCACCGATCTTCTCGACAAGCATCCCGCCGGCGGCAAGGGCCGCGTCGCGCAACATTTCTGCCCAGAGACGGCGGCTCGGGCCGTGGGCCAGCAGCAGGTTCTCCGGATCGCGCTCGCGCAAGAGCGGCGTCGCGGCGGAGCGCTGCCGGTACGTCGACGACAGGACGATTTTCCGGCACAGCGCTTTACTGTCCCAACCGGAAACAATGAAGTCGCGCGCCAGCCCGTCCAGCAATTCGGGGTGCGTCGGTAGCGCTCCCTGCTGGCCGAAGTTCTCTGTGGTCGCCACGAGGCCACGGCCAAAGAACAGTTGCCAGTAGCGGTTGATCGCGACGCGTGCCGTCAGTGGGTGACGCGGGTCCGTCAGCCAGCGGGCGAGACCGAGGCGGTTGCGTGGCGCCCCCTTGGGGAAGGGCGGCAACGCCGACGGCGTATCGCGACCGACCGGCCGGTCCTTTGGAGCATCGTATTCGCCCCGCTTGAGAAGGTAGGCCTGTCGCTGCTGCGGCATCTCCGCCATTGTCATGATCTCGAAGACGCCCGTCTGCGTTGCGAAGAGTTGCTGGCGCGCCTGCCTCAGCTCCTCACGCGCTCGCCCCGCCTCGGCATCGACGGCAGCCAGGTAGTACGGCCGCAGGGTGTCAGGGTCCTTGCGGGCAAGGGCGGCAGTGAGCGCCTTGCCATCGTAGAGATGAACGATCTCGAGAGGAGTAAGGGCGCGGTTGAAAACACGTAACTCGTCGAGGAGCACTCCCCGAAGGCCGGCGGAGCGGAACCGCTCACCGACCATCAGGCCGGGCGGGCCGCCCTGGACGTCCTTGGTGAGGTTGTCCCGCAGCACCTCGGTTTGGGCGGGTTTGCCGTCGAGGTAGATGCGCAACCCCGTGGCCCTACCCGACGCATCGTAACTGACGCTGACCTGCACCCACTCGTTCGCCGGGACGACCGAGCGCGTGCGGACGGCGAGGGCGTTGCCGGGCCAGAAGCGAATCATCGCGAAGAAGAGCCGGCCCTCGTCGAACGGCAACTCGGTGCCGTGAAAGCCGGTGTCGGTGCCGCCCTGCCGGTGAAAGACGACGCCCTGTTTCAAGACCTGCGACGTTTTCAGCCAGAACGAGACGGTACACGGCTGCCAGCGATCGAGGCTGCCGCCCACCTGCGGGAAGTTGGCCGCGTCGTCGCCGGTGAAGCGGATCGCGTTACCGACTTTGCCTGGTACGAAAGTGTTGGCGGGCGACGTCGATCCCGGGTTTTTCGGATCGGCGAGGTTCACGAGTTGATTCTTCACTTCGAGCCGGTCGAGCGGGTAGTGCCCGACCAGCCCGGGAACCTCGGGCTTCAGGTCGGCACAGGCGAGCCACTGCCGGAAGGCGACCTCGCGCGATACCTTGGTCCGGCGCAGACGGTCCTCCAGTGCGGCGACCTTTTTCGCCTGCTCGGCGAGGGTGCGTTCCTGCTGCGGCGTCGGCAGAAGCAGCGTCGGCGTCGGGATGTAGGGCGGGTTGTCGTAGGTGCCCCACTCGTCGATACTGTTGAAGAAGGCCCCCAGGGCGTAATAGTCCTTCTGCAAGAGGGGGTCGTACTTGTGGTCATGACAGCGACAACACTCGAGCGTCAACCCCAGGAAGACGGTGCCGAACGTATGGACGCGATCCGAGACGTACTCGTTGCGGAATTCCTCGGGGATGCTGCCCCCCTCGCCGGTCATGCGGTGCAACCGGCAGAACGCCGTTGCGAGGCGCTGCTTTCGCGCCCCCCTCTTCTCAGCCCCTCTCTCCCCAGGGGCGAGGGGAGTCAGCAGGTCCCCGGCGATCTGCCAGGTGAGGAACTGATCGAACGGCAGGTTCTCATTGAACGCTGCGATGACCCAGTCGCGCCAGGGCCAGACGTGACTGTCGGCGTCGGACTGGTACCCGAACGAGTCGGCGTAGCGGGCGACGTCGAGCCAACCTCGTGTGGCGTCGGCGGCAGACCGGTCAGGTCGAACGTCACACGGCGAATCCAGTCTTCGCGCGGGGCGGGCGGCGATGGCTTCCGTCCTTCGCGGTCGAGGCGGGCCAGGACAAAGTGATCGATCGGGTTCGCCGGCCAGCGCCCGTCGCCGACGGGCGGGATCGGCACGACGTCCGGCAGCGGCAGGAACGCCCAGTGCGGCTTGTACTCGGCGCCTTCGGCGACCCACCGGCGGATCAATTCGATCTCTTGCTTAGTCAGGCTGAGGTTCGACTTGCGCGGCGGCATGCGGTGGTCGTCGGTCGCGCTGATGCGCTGGATCAGCTCGCTCTGGTAGGGCTTGCCGGGGACGAGGACGCCAGCGGCGAGGGCGCCGTCGCGGGTGTCGAGACGCAATCCAGCCTTCCGTTTCTTTTCATCGGGACCGTGGCAGGCGAAGCAGCGATCCGCAAGGAGAGGGCGGATGTGGAAGTTGTAATCGACCTTGTCCCTGGAAGGCCGCTCCGCCGCGCGTCCCACCGACGCAACCAGTGCCAGCAGGACGGCGGCCGACACGGTGGCTCGTCTTACTAGACACGGAGAGCATGGACGCAGAGGGAAGGAGTTCTCGGAGAGATTTTGGTCATTCATCGCAGGATGTCCGTCGTGATCGTTCCTATCGAGTTTATACGGATTCACTGCGGAACACACGAGCCATCTTCCACGCAGTCCAGGGACACCTGTGGTGGTGGGCGAAGAGCAGGGCGGCGGCTCACTTCCCCTTGAAGTCGCGGGCGAAAAACTTGGCGTTGAGCCCCTCGCCGGTCGCGTGCTTGGTCAGCTCGTTCCAGCTCAGCGTCTTGCCCGGCTCGAAGACCTTCTTCTTCATGAAATCGCCGACGTCCTTGTTGCCCAGGTAGATCACCGCATCGGGATTCTCGTCCTTGTACAGCTCGCGAGCGATGGCGTGATGCACCTGCGACGCGAACAGTTCGCCCATCATGTAGTTGTGATAGTACACCGGGGCCCTGACGATGTGGATCTTGCTGGCGTAGTCCGGCGCGTTGCGGTCCTCCGGACGCTTCACCTCCTGGTATCTCTCGACCAGGTCCCACCATAGCTTGTTCAGGTCCTGCGTCGGGTCCTCGTACATTGCCTTCTCGAAGCGCAGCATCACCTGACACCAGCGCGAGAAGATCAAGAGCTGGTAGCGCTCCATCTTCGCCGTCGTCGCGTCGAACTCATCCGGTTTGGCGACCTTCAGCCCCATCTTCTCCAGGAACGTCCGCTTCTTCGCCAGCCGCTCGAACATCATCGCCACCCCCTCCGTCGTCAGGATGTGCGACTCCATCCGCAGCACGTACGGCAGCCGCGCCGGGATGTTCTTACTCGAGTAGACGGAGTGGCCGAACTCGTGCAGCATCGTCGCCGCCCAGTTGGCGTTGGGTGGTTTGGGAATGTTGCACAGCACCCGGACATTGTCGCCGCTGCGGTCGATGTCCGTGCAGAAGGCGTGCGGGCTCTTGCCCTTCTTCGGGAACAGGTCGCTCTGCCGCAACACGTCGTCGACCGGCAAACCGATGCCACGGTAGAAGTCGGCGGTCAGCTTCTCCAGGTCGGCGTTCTTGAACGGCTCGTCGATGTCGGCGCTGAAGACCGAAGGCGTTTCCTGGAAAAACGGATCGTGATAGTGCCAGGGCCGCAACTCATCGACCTTGATTCGGTAACGCTTCGCCAACTCGACGTCGATCTCGACCTTGGCGGTGGCGAAGGGCTCCTTCGTCAGGCGGTCCAGCTCGTCAAACAGCTTGATGACCCCGTCTCCGTCCTGCTCGTTGAGGAAGAGTTGCAAAGCGTGATAGTTCTTGAAGCCGAGCTTCTTGGCTGCCTCGTTGCGCAGTTTGACCAGTTCTTTGAGGTCGGATTCGAGCACACTGCCGACCTGCTTGCTTGCCTCCCAGACGGCCTTGCGATGCTCGGAGTCCTTCGACCGCTTGAGCACGTCGCGGACCTTGTTGTCGTCCATCTCCTTGTCGTCGACCCTGGCGCGGAAGACGTTGAACGCCTTCTCGACGGCGTTGGCTTTGGCGACGATCTTCTTGAGGAGGTCGGTGTCGAGCTGCTTCTCGAGGTAGATGCGGTACAGGACGTCGATGGTCCGGACGAGGACCGGGTCGTCCATCTGCTTCTTGGCGTCCTGGAGGGCCTTCAGTTCGGCGAAGGCCTTGGGGTCGGCGAGGGCCTCGTCGATGCGGTTCTGCGTCTCCTCCTTCGTCTTGAAGTCTTCCTTCTTGCCGGAGAGGTTGGCGTCCCACCAGGCCTGGCCGGCGGCCTTCTCCAGCGGGCCGATCTTGCGCTCGTACTGCTTGACGAACTGGCGGGCGCGTTCGGCGATCTCCTCGGCGGACATGGCACACGGACTCCCCAGCACCAGGGCGGCCAGCGCGGCGGCCGGGACAAGGAAACGCGTCGTGGACATCCGGTTGCTCCTGCTCGAACCGATGACGAGGGGACGGCGGGCGCCGCCCCGGACCGCGAGCGATGCGATGATTGTGGCAGCTTGCCGCCGCTTCGGCAACCAGTTCCCTGGAGGCGCATTCGCCAGCATGCGGGCAGTTCCCTGCGAGCACGCCCGCATTCGGGCGAATGCGGCTACGAATCTTGGTACAATCCGGTCAGTCTTGGACGTGCGCGACGCCCCCTCGCAGGAGTTGCACGAGTGCATGGTCGCGGTGAGGTGTCTGGACCTTTTGGGCAGATCGTGAGGGGCATCCGTGGACGAGCAAGACTGGCTGACCTGCACGGATTCCACTCCCATGCTGCACTTCCTCCAGGGGAAGATCAGCGACCGGAAACTGCGACTGTTTGCCGTCTCCTGCTACCGGCTCATCTGGCACTGGATTACGGATGCGCCCAGCCGAAGGGCGGTCGACGTCGCCGACCGATTTGCAGACCGTTTGGCCAGCCGCAGGGAACTGGCGGACGCTCACGCGACGGCCTACACCACCTACCTCAACTCTTACGACAACTCCCTCTTCGCCTACGCCGTCGCGGATGAGGATGCTGCCCACGCCGCCACCATCGCCGCACGGGACGTCGCGGTCGTTCAGCGTGTCAACGAGTTGGCTACGCTCGTGCGCGATGTCATCGCCAACCCGTTCCGCCCGTTGCCACTCCTTGACAAGGGCGTCCTCGCCTGGAGCGGGGGCATCATCCCAAGGTTGGCCCAGGCCATCTACGACGACCGCCATTTGCCCACCGGCACCCTGGACGCCGAACGCCTCGCCGTCCTTGCCGACGCCCTGGAAGACGCCGGGCTGACCGAAGCCGAGTTGCTGGGGCACCTGCGAAAACCGGGACCTCACTTTAGAGGGTGCTGGCCGGTGGACCTTCTCTTGGGCAGATCGTGAGGGACGCCGAACTCATGAAATACCGGCCCCTCAGCGGTCCCGGCGTGGGGTTCGTTGCTCTCCTTCAAGTCGGCGCGGCCGTGCCGATCCAGGTACTTCAGTGTGCCGACGTGCTGTGGGTAGCTCCGACCGAGGGTCAGACGCCGACGGTCTGTTGCTTCAAGGAGGAGGCTAAGACACCGTCGAGGATGCGCAGGGCCGTTTCGATTTGCTCGGCGGTGATGCACAGGGGTGGGCAGAAACGGAGGGCCGCCTCGCCGCAGCCCAGCAGGAGCAGCCCGCGGTGGAAAGCCGTCTGGATGATTGCGTCGCGCAGGTCGTGGTCGAGGGTGAGGGGGTCGTCCTCTCGGACGATGTCCATGGCGACCATCAGGCCCAGGCCGCGCACGTCGCCAGCGATGCGGTGCCGCGGTCGCAATTCGCGCAGGCCGGCGAGCAACTGAGCCCCACGCTCCGCGGCGTTTGTCATGTAGCCATCCCTCAGCAGATCGAGCGTGGCAACGGCGGCGCGGCAGCTGACGGGGTTGCCGCCGAAGGTACTGGCGTGGCTGCCGCTGGGCCAGTCCATGACTTGGTCGCGCGCAACGATCGCTCCGAGCGGCATCCCGCTGGCGATACCCTTAGCCAGGCAGATGATGTCGGGATCGACGCCCCAGTGCTCGACCGCGTACATCTTGCCAGTGCGGCCCATGCCGGTCTGCACCTCGTCGACGACCAGCAGCATGCCGTGGCGGTCACACAGCTCGCGCAACGCGGGCAGGAATCCACCGGGCGGGACGTGATAGCCGCCCTCCCCCTGGATCGGCTCGACGAAGATCGCGGCGACCTCCTCCGGAGGGGCGATGCGCTTGAAGATGGTCTCCTCGATCTGCGTGACGCAGGCACAGCCGGCCTCGGTGTCGTTGCAGGCCTGGCAGCCGCGCGGGTAGGGGACGTGGTGAATGTCGGGCACCAACGGCGAGAAGCCGCGGCGATGGACGAGTTTCGAGCCGGACAGCGACATGGCGCCGTAGGTGCGACCGTGGAAGGCGCCGAAGAACGCGACGGCGCGCGACCGGCCGGTGTGCCACCGGGCCAGTTTGAGCCCCGCCTCCAGCGCCTCGGCCCCGCTGTTGGTGAAGAAGACGCGCCGCCGGCCTGGCCCCGGCCCCAGCTCGCCCAGCCGCTCGGCGAGGTCGATCTGCGGTTGGTAGTAGAAGTCGGTGCCGGACATGTGCAGCAGCTTGTCGGCTTGGTCCTTGATCGCCGCGACGACCTGGGGGTGACAGTGGCCGGTGGACGTGACGGCAATGCCGGCAGTGCAGTCAAGGAACAGGTTACCGTCCACATCCTGGATGACGGCCCCGCTGCCCCGCTCGACGACCAGCGGATAGACGCGCGTATACGACGGCGACACGTAGCGATGGTCGCGCTCGAGCAGCGCGTGCGCCTTGGGCCCGGGCAGCTTCGTCCGGATGTCCGGCACCGTCTGGTTGTCGAAGAGCCACATGACACACCTCCTGTCAGACGTCGGGTCCTTCCGTTCTTCAGGTCACCGCCAGGCCCAAGCGCAGCCGGGCTTGCACCTCCTGCCAATCGCGGTTGGAGAGGTGGCCGATCACCATCGGCGTACCGATCTGCAAGGTATTCAGGTATAGCCGAAAGGCCGACGGAAAGTGCAACCCTGCCGCCGACCAATCCTGCAACACATAGTCCGTGGGTGCGGTTGCCGACGCCACCTGGGTCGTGAGTTCAGCAACGATCACGTCGGGCCGCGTCGACTGGTACAGATCCGTCGAGATGACCACGGTGGGCCGCGGCTTCATGCCTGTCGCCCCGACGAACTTCGCCAGCACGACATCGCCCGGCTTAAGCATTCCCCGGCTCCTCCTCTGGGTAGGAGTCTTCGTCCGGCCAAGGGTCTTCCTCTTCGAGGCGCCTCAAGGAGGCCAGTGTGAAATCACGTTCGTCCTCCTCGGTCCATTCATCGCTCTCGTCGGCGGGATATTCCTCACCGTAGCGCTGGCGCAGAAAAAGCACGTAGTCCCGTACCTCCCGAAGTTTCTGCGGCAGCCATCCCCAGGGCCGTTGTCCAGTTGGCGAAGGAATGTCCTGGGTGCTCAGGAAACGGGCGAAGGCCAGGGCCTGATTAATCTTGTCTCCGCCGTGCAAATAACGGAACGCCTCCTTGATTTCATCGACGATCTCGTCCGCTTCGGCCCGATACTCCTCCACGCTGGGCAAATCCGCCGATCCCTCGGGCGGCGGATACCCCAAGGTACGGGCAATTTCGCGGGCAAAATGCATCGACCAAATGGCATTCTCCATGACTCACCCCTGGTGCGGTAGTCCTACCCTGGACCTCCCTCGATGGTTGTCGTCAGACCCTGAGCCATCTTGACTTCGGTGCCGTGGTTGACGGTCCAGGCGACCTTGTGCGTTACCGTCTCGACGAGGCCGGCCGCCGACGGATGGCCGTTGCCGCTCTGCTTGACGCCCCCGAAGGGCAGATGGACCTCGGCGCCGATGCACGGCAGGTTCACGTAGCCCATGCCGAACTCGCACTCCTCGCGGAAGTAGCGCATCGTGCGGTAGCTCTCCGTGATGACCGCCAGCGACAGGCCGAACGGCGTGTCGTTGTAGATCCGCGCTGCCTCGTCGTTGTCGCGGAAGGGGATCACCGCAACGTGCGGCCCGAACACTTCCTCGCGGATGGTGCGTGCGTCGGGGCGGTGCCTCATGCGATAAATGAACGGCGACATGTAGCAGCCGTGGGCGTGCTCAGCCGACGTCAGCGGCCCGCCGTCGAGCAGCACCTCGGCGCCTTCCTGGCGTGCTAATGCATTATACCGCAAGACCTTCTCGACCGAGTCCCGGTGGATCACCGGGCCGGTGAAGTTGGCCGACTCGAGCGGGTCGCCGATGCGGATGCGCTTCGCCGCGGAAACGAACTTGTCGATGAAGAGGTCGATCAGTTTCTCATGAACGAGAATGCGACTGGCGGAGACGCAGCGCTGGCCGCTGGTCTTGAACGCACTGATGACGGCACAGGTGACGGCAAGGTCGAGGCGGGCATCCTCGCAGACGATGACCGCCGACTTGCTCCCCGTCTCGGTGGCGACGATGCGGTCGGCGAACTGCGTGGACACCTCACGGATGCGCTTGCCGACCTCGTAGCTGCCGGTGAACAGGACGACGTTGACGCCAGCGTCGTGTACCAGCGCCTCGCCGACCTCGGCGTCGCCGTGGACGAGGTTGATCACCCCGGAGGGAAAGCCGGCCTCGAGGAACAGCTCGACCAGGCGCTGGCCGATGGCGGGGGTATCCTCCGATGGCTTGAAGACGCAGGTGTTGCCCTCGAGCAGGCTGGGCCCGAGCATCCACAGCGGCACCGCGAAGGGGAAATTCCACGGCGTGATGACGGCACAGACACCCCACGGTTTGCGGCGGACAAAGGCGTCTTTCTCGGCGATCTCCGAGGCGACGATGTCCCCGGTCGGCATGCGGCCGGTGCCGAAGACGTACTGCACCATGTGCAGTCCCTCGACGACCTCGGCACGGCACTCGGTAATGACCTTGCCGCACTCGCGCGCCATCAGGCGAGCGAGATTGTCGGTTTCCTGCTTGATGACCTGGGCGAGGTTGTCGAACAGTTCGGCGCGATGGATGCGGCTGCTACGTCGCCAGCCGGGATAGGGAGCGCGCGCCGCGGCGACGGCCTGCCCGGCGTCGGTGGCGGTCCCCTTGGGAAAGAGGCCAACGACCTCGTCGGCGCGGGCGGGATTGCGGCTCTCGAAGTGCGCGCCGGTGGGGGCGTGCCAGTGTCCGGCGATGAGGTGGCGTCCGGCGATGGGCAGGGCGGCGGTGGCGGTAGTCATGACGTGTGCTCCCGGCGAGGGTTGCCTCCGTTCCCTGGCCGACCAGGGCACCGGCCGGCGCGCTCATCTTACAAAGAACTCCTTCTTTGCCACAATGCGAAGCGAACAGAGGCTCCCCAGCTTGCCGACCGCCTCCGTCGTGGGGACAATGACGCTAGCGCCCGTCTGGACGGTTTCGTTCCCTCCGGTCTGGGAGGCGTGTCCATGTTGACTTCTCTGTTGCTGGCCGTGGCCCTCGGTAGTCCCGCCGTCGTGGACAAGACCGACTCAACGAAGCAGCGCCCCCGCTTGGTGCCGGTGCCGGTGGACAAGATCGACCCGGCCCTGGCCGCGGCGCTGGCGAAGGTGCGGCCGCTGGAGTTCAAACTCGCCGTGGACGACAAGACGAAGGAGAAGCAGTTGAAGATCCAGGCCCGTGGCGGCGGCTACAGCGTCGAGATCCTTGGCGTCGAGATGAAGGACAAGACGCTCACCGTCCGCTGGAAGCTGAACTCGCCCGGCCCCGACTCGATCGTGACGCAGGCGTTCACGCACCCCGCGCAGGCGGTATTGGTCGACACGGCGGAGGGCGAGCCGAAGTTCGTTGAGGAGACGAAGAAGTAAGAGGACCTGCTTAGCCCGACGCGCCAGCGAGGCACGCAGCGAACCTCGCTGTCTTCTGTAGGACGGATTTCCAATCCGTCCTACCGTCATGCCCGGACGGATTGGAAATCCGTCCTACAACCCTTGCTCGCGCGTCGGGCTAATACGGAAGGATTCATGCGCGTCGCGATCGACTATGGCCGGCAGCGGGCCGAACTGGAGGTGGCGGAAGAGGCCCTCGTCGAGAGTCGAGTTGCGTCGCCGCCGCGCGCCCTGGCCGATCCCGCCGCGGCAGTCCGCGACGCCCTGGAACACCCGTTCCACTTCCCGCCACTGCGGCGAGCGCTGACACCCGACGACCAGGTCGCCGTCCTGATCGATGAGCGCCTGCCGCAGCTCTCGGCGCTGCTGGTCCCGGTGCTGGAGCACCTTGGGGCGGCGGGCGTGGACCCCGCCGGCGTCACGCTGCTGTGCCCGCCGTGTTCCGGGCAAGCGTGGCTGGACGACCTGCCCGAGGCGTTCGAGGAAGTGCGCTGCGAGGTCCACGCCCCGCACGACCGCCGGCGACTGAGCTTCGTCACGACCATGAGCGACGGTCGCCAACTGCTCTTCAACCGCACCGCCGTTGACGCGGCACAGCTAGTTGTGCTGGCCTTGCGCCGCTACGACCCGCTGCTGGGGCACGGCGGCGGCGAAGGAGCCCTCTTCCCGACGTTCAGCGACGAGGCGACGCGCAAGCAGGCGAGCCAGCACCTCTCGCTCGATGTCCCCAGCGCCAGCCCCTGGCCGGCGCAGCTCGAGGCGGCCGAAGCGGCGTGGCTGCTCGGTGCCCCGTTCTTCGTCCAGGTCATCGAGGGGGCCGCAGACAGCGTTGCGGACGTGATTGGCGGCATCGCCGACTCGCTGGCGGAGGGCCGGCGGTTGCAGGACGCGCACTGGCGGCGGACCGTGGCACGCGAGGCCGACACCGTGGTCGCGGCCCTCAGTGGCGACCCGGCCCGGCATGGCGTCGCCGAACTGGCCGACGCCGCCGTGTGCGCCTCACGCGTGCTGAGGCCCAACGGCCGCATCATCCTGCTGAGCGAGGCCAGCCCCGCGGCCAGCCCGGTGACGGCCCTGCTGCGCGACGCCGACGACCCGACCGCTGCCCTCGTCGAGGTCCGCCGTCGCACCGACTATGAACTGCGTACAGCCTGGCAGTGGGCAACGGTCGCCGAGCAGCACCGCATCTTCCTGCTGTCGGGGCTGCCGGACGACGTTGCTGAGGAGCTGTTCGCCGTCCCGCTGCAGGACATCGGGCAGGCGCAGCGCCTGGTCGCCGCCAGCGCGTCGTGCCTGTTCCTGAGCGACGCCCATAAGACCCTCGCCCTGGTGGAGTCCTGACCCCGCCTTCTTCCGCTTGCGGCTTATTAGCCCGAAGCGCAAGCGAGGGAACCTGCGAACCTCGCTTGCGCTTCGGGCTAATCGGCCGCAAGCGGAAGAGGGAGACGGCTGGAGGTTGTCGCCATGCCCGAACACACTCCTTTGCACGACGTCACCGCCCAGGCTGGCGCCAGCTTCGTCGAGAGCGCTGGCTGGCTCGTTCCCGCCCACTATGGCGATCCCCACGCCGAGTACGAACAGGCCCGCTCGTCGGCCGCCCTGTTCGACCTGTCGCATCGCGGCAAAGTCGAGGTCAGTGGCGCCGACGCCGGCAGCTTCTTGCATAACCTGACCACCAACGACGTTAAGGGCATGCCCGTCGGCGCCGGCTGCGAAGCTTTCCTGACAACGGCGACCGCCAAGGTCGTCGATCATCTGCGGATCTATCACGTCCTGCTGTCGGGCGGTCGCGAGGCATTCTTCCTCGACCTGGAGCCTGGCCGCTCCGAGAGGTTGATCCAGTACCTCGACCGCTACGTCATCAGCGAGTCGGTCGAGTTCGCCGACCGCACGCGCGAGTTTGCTCATCTCCACCTTGCCGGACCGCGAGCGAAGGACATTCTCGAAAAGGCTCTCCTCGACGACGTCCCGGACCTCGAACCGCTGCAGCACATGGTGCGGACCTTCGGCGCCAGCGCCCACAGCCACATCCGCCGCCATGACCCGCTGGCACTGCCCGGTTACGATGTCGTCTGCCTGAGTGGATTCGCGGCCAACGTGTGGGGATTGCTGGTCCGGGCCGGGGCCCGGCCTGCCGGACTGGAGGCGTACGAAACCCTGCGCATCGAGGCCGGCACGCCGGTCTATGGCACCGACATCGACGAGAACCGCTTTGTCGTCGAGGTCGGCCGCATCGCCCAGGCGATCTGCTACACCAAGGGCTGTTTCCTCGGCCAGGAGCCGATCGTCATGGCGCGCGACCGCGGCCAGGTGCAGCGCACCCTGCTCGGGCTGAAGCTGTCCGGCGAGGGCCCCGTGCCGCGCGGCTCGAAACTGCTCCGCGATGGCAAGGACGTGGGTGTGACGGCCTCCTCCGTGGTTTCGCCGGCGCTGGGCCAGCCGATCGCGCTGGCCTACGTCCGGCGCGGCAACCAGGAGCCGGGGACGGTCGTTGAGGTCGAGGCCGGCGGCGAGCGCCGCCGTGCCGAGGTCGTGCCGCTACCCTTCCCCGGCACGCGCTGACGACTGTGCCGGCCCGCGCGGTCGTATCGGGTCGGCGACATTTGCACAGGGAAAAGAAGTCAACGGGCGCTTGCGGGCGCCGGCGGCGGGGGTACAATCACGGGAGGGGAGGTGTCGATCAGGGAAAGCAGCCATGCAACCCAACGAGTTGCGTACGATCTTTGATCATCGACCGTTTCGCCCGCTGCGCATCCACATCAAGGATGGTCGCACGTACGACGTGCGCTTCCGCGAGTTGGTTATCGTGGGGAACGACTACCTGACTCTGGGAATCCCCGCTCCGTTGGAGCGGGACGCCATCTATGACTCCGTTGACCATCTGCGCTTAGATGAGATCGACCACATCGACCGCCTGGGGGGACCGCCGGCGTCGGGCCGCTGATCCCACGGAGTTGGCGTGTCACCCGGGCCTCACCTGGGGAGCGGCTGAGACGATGCGGGCTCATGACTTACTGCGCTGGCTGCGGCGGCGGCCTTTCCGCCCTTTCCGCCTGCTCATCACGACGGGGCGCACGTATGACGTGCTGCGCCCCGACCTGATGCTGGTCGGCCACGCCACGATCACCTTAGAACTATCCGACCCGGATCGGCTGTCAATGGAGACGCGGCACGAGGTCGAGATCGCCCTCCCTCACATCATCCAGGTAGAAGAAGTTTCCCTCCCGTAGGGACGGCCGGCCCGGCTGTCTCACTCCGGCAACACGACAGGCGAGCCGCCCGTCGCTATACTCGCCGCGGGAGCGCGGGACACAAGCCCGGAGCGCCAGCGACGGGACGGTCCCGTCGCTGGCGCTCCGGGCTTGTGTCA
>JACOUH010000097.1 GCA_016177925.1 Planctomycetota bacterium
AGTGCAGTCCGATCCCCGGCGAGCGGGGGGTGTCAACCCCCCGGTCTGTCGACAGACCGGGGGGTTGACACCCCCCGCTCGCCGGGGATCGGACTGCACTTTTCGGTGAGCGACACCGGCATCGGCATCCCGCCAGACCGGCAGCAGGTGATCTTCAATGCGTTCGAGCAGGCGGACGGCTCGACGACGCGCGAGTACGGCGGGACCGGCCTGGGGCTGGCGATCTCGGCGCGACTGGTCGCGCTGATGGGCGGACGCCTCGAGGTGGACAGTGAGCCGGGCGAGGGCAGCACCTTCCACTTCACGGCCCGCTTCGAGCTGGGACAGCAGGAGGTCGCCCGTCCGCCGTTGCCACCGTTGCCGCTGGAAAATCTGAGGGTTCTAGTGGTCGACGACAACGCGACCAACCGTCGTATCCTCGAAGAGATGCTCGGCAGCTGGGGTCTGCGTCCCGTGCTGGCGGACAGCGCGGACGCTGCCCTGGAGTTGCTCGAACAGGCCCGCGGCAATGGGGTGCCGTTCGCGTTGGCCCTGATCGACGTGCATATGCCGCACGCCGACGGCTTCGCCCTGGTCGAGTGGATGAAGCAGCGCCCCGGGCTGGCAGACGCCGCAATCATGATGCTCACGTCCGGTGGGCAGCCGGGCGACCTGAAGCGCTGCCGCGAGTTGGGCATTCAGGCGTACCTGACCAAGCCGGTCAAGCAGTCGGACCTGCTCGCCGGCATCGTTGCGGCCCTGGGGGTGGCGCCGGCCCGTGGCGAGGTGGCGCCGGCCCGGCCCGCCGGCCGCACCTCCGGCCGGCGCATGCGCGTCTTGCTGGCGGAGGACAACCTCGTCAACCAGACGCTGGTCCTCCACCGGCTCGAGCAGCGCGGCGATAGCGTGGTAGTGGCGAATAACGGCCTCGAGGCGATCGAGGCCTGGCGGCGCGAACCGTTCGACGTGGTGCTGATGGACGTGCAGATGCCCGAACTGGGTGGCTTCGAGGCAACGGACCTGATCCGCAAACTGGAGGCGAGCGGCGTGGGACCGCGCCCCGGGACGCGCACGCCGATCATCGCCATGACGGCGCACGCGATGAAGGGCGACCGCGAGCGCTGCCTCGCCGCTGGTATGGACGGCTACGTCCCCAAGCCGATCCGCGTCGAGGATCTTTTCCAGGCCCTCGACAGCGTGGCGGCGAGCGGGGGGTGTGAACCCCCCGGTCCGTCGACGTACCGGGGGGTTCACACCCCCCGCTCGCCTGAGATCGGACTGGATCGGGAGGAGATCCGCCAACGCGTCGGGGACGACCGGCAGCTACTGCGGATGATGGTGGAGGCGTTCTTCAAAGAGAGCCCGCATCTGCTGGCGGAACTGAGCGCCGCGGTGGCGACCGGAGACGCCGAGCGACTGCGGCGGGCGGCCCACACGCTCAAGAGCGCGGTCGGCACCTTTGGCGCCCACCAGGCCTTCGAGCTGGCGCGACAACTGGAGACGTTGGGTCGCGAGGAGAGGCTCGACGGCGCCGCCGAGGTCCGGACAGCTCTGGAGGGCTGCATCGCTCGATTGCGCCCGGCCCTTGTCGCGCTGACGGAAGAATGAACCCCGCGGCCTGCCCTTCTCTTGTGGGGGAAGACCATGCTGTCGCCCCGCGTTACGCTGTCTCTTTTGGCGTGTTTCGCCTTTTGCCCCGCGCTGGTAGGCGCGCCGCCCACCGACGGAGACGGCGACCCGCTGCCGCCCGGTGCAGTCGCCCGCTCCCGTCCCGTCGACGGGACGGATGGGAAGGTCGCCTGTGTCGCCTTCGCCCCCGGCGGGAAGGTGCTCGCCACGGGGAGCAATGACACGACGGTCCTCTTCTGGGGCCTGGCCGGACCTACTGGGGACGGAAAGCAACCAGCGCCCGGAGAGAAGGAGTTGCAATCGCTGTGGGCCGACCTTGCCGGCGAGGATGCTGCGAAGGCGTACCGGGCGATCTGGGCGCTGGTCGCGTCGCCGCAGCAGGCGGTTCCGTTCCTGCGCAAGCACCTGAAGCCCGCCGTGCCCGCAGATGCGCAGAAGCTGAAGCAACTCCTAGCAGACCTCGACAGCCCGCGCTTCAGCGTCCGTGAGAAGGCGATCCAGGAGTTGGCGAAGCTCGGCGACCTGGCCGAGCCGGGCCTGAGGCGCGTGCTGGAGGGAAAGCCCTCGCTGGAAGTGCGACAGCGCGTCGAGCGGCTGCTGGAGCAGTTGCAAGGCCCGGTCGTCACGCCCGATCGGCTGCGTGAAATTCGGGCGGTCGAGGCGCTGGAACACATGGGCACGGCGGAAGCACGCCGGCTGCTGAAGGAGTTGGCGGCCGGAGCAGCGGGGGCTCGGCTCACCCGAGAAGCGACCGCGGCTGACGCGAGGCTCTCCGCGCGTTCGGCACCGCTGAAGTGAGAACTCGCACCCAGGGGAAGTTGGAAACTTGCCCACCTAGCGCTGGACGGTGGGCACGATCCTCGGCGGGGCCTCGAGTCGGCTGACCTGGGCGGCGAGAATCTCTTCCGGAGTGCTCAGGAGGCGAGCTAGGCGCGGACGCATGGGCCCCGGGGTCGGGTTCGTCCGCAGCTGCTGCAAGTAGGCGAGCAGAACCGGCTTCGTCTCGGGCCGGCCGCGCAGCATCAGGTAGGCCCATGCCCACGCCTCGCGGTACTCGCCCGGCGTCATCTGCTGCACCTGTCCCAGTCGCTCGAGCCGTGCCAGATCCGGGCGGAACCCTTCTCCCGTCGGCCGGCGCATCTCTGTCAGGTGCGCCTCGTTGATCCCTGCCCGGTCCGGCGGAAGCTCGAAATACTCGGCCAGTCCCTCGTCCAACCAGATCGGCACGTCCTTCAGGACGCTGTGCAAGAGCGCGTGGGTCAACTCGTGACGCAGGTCCTGTCGGACGCGGTCGCCCCAGGAGGTGAAGACGAGCAAGTCCTCGCCGCCCACGCGCGGCTGGGCGATGAAGAAGGCCCGCCGCTTCGGCAGGTCCGGGTAGCGCGACCGCATGAAGGCCTCGTACTGCTCGCGATCCTCGAAAAGATAGACGTACACGGGCGTCTCCGCCGAGGGGAGTTGCAACTCCTTGTATACCTGGTCGCGCAAGCCGGCCAGCTCGGTGAACAGCGGCAGGTCGCGTTTCAACTCGAAGTCCGACAGGAAGACATACGGGGCAACGCGGACGGAATACTTGCACGGCTTGCTGACGCCGCCAGCGGAAGTCGTATCGACCTCCTTGGCGGGGGGTGTATCACTCTTTTCGGGCCGGTTGGGGAAGAAGTTGAGACTGCGGCAACCGGGGCCGACGCAGACCAGGACGCCCAGGAGCAGGACGGCGAGACAGGCGTACGACCACTTGCTCATCTTCTCGGGTCCCCCTGGTCTCCGTATGGCAGTCCGCGAAGGGGCGGATAGTATCCGCCCTCGCGTGTGGATGCAAGCCGGACCGCTGCATTGTGGCGAGCGGGGGGTGTGAACCCCCCGGTCAGTTACCGGGGGGTTCACACCCCCCGCTCGCCAAGGTCAACCCAACGGCCGGCCGTGGCGGGCGTTCCGTGCAATTTTTGCCCGCGTGGCGCGGTCGATCTCGTGCCACCAACTTTTCCAGCCCGCCCGGCCGTGCAGGCCCCACGCCAGGTAGATGCGCAGGAAGCGCAACTTGTCCGTGCGGCTGAGGACTCCGTCGTCGATGAAGCTCGCGTGCAGGCGGGCCAGGTTCTGCACCTTGCGCCGACGTCCGAGGCGCCGGTATTGGTGAACCCCCACCAGGTCGATCAGCCAGACACTCGATGAAGTCAGCGGCCAGTGATCGAGCGGTTCCGTCGAGGCGTCCTGCCGGACCGACGGGTCACGCACCACCAGCACGTTCGCCGCCTTGAGGTCGCGGTGCGACACGCCGCGGTCGTGCAGGTCGCGCACCAGCCGCGCTACTCTTTCGAGGACTGCCCGGATCGCCATACAACGTTGCTCTGCCGGCAGCAGGCGCACCCGCGCCCGGAAGGCGTGCAGGTCTTCGGCGGCTTCGATCTTGGCGGTCAGCAGGTAGCCCTCGTGCGCAAGGCCATGCCGCCGCCGATGGAAGACGGCAAGAGGACGCGGCGTCGGTAGCCAGCGCAGGCGCAGGGCGTGGCCGTTCAGCCACGACCGCAGCGCCGGCGCCGGCCGCAGCAGCGCCAACCACGGGTCGCTCCGTGACGTCACGCGGAAGCGCTTGCAGATCACGCGTCGCACCATCCCGTTGATAGGAAGGTCGATCTCGGCGACCGTCGTACTCCGTGAATCTTTCAGCAGGCGGGCGCCGGCCTGGCAGAAGGGCCGGTCCGGGTCGGCGAGCAGGGCGTCGAGGGCCGAGGGGTCGAGGTCGGTGACGGCGTGGCCGGACGCGACAGCGGAACGGACGCGCCGAAAGCGGCGGTTGTTCTCCAGGCAGCGGCCCTCCAGCCCGTGCCAGAAATCGCGATTCGATGCTGTGGTGTGCTCCTCCACCTCGCGCATCCGTTTTGTGCAGATACCGCCCGTCCCGTCGCCATTCCCTCTTTCCCGTCGCCTGGCGCAGTAGGCGTGCCAGAAGCGGAGGCGATCGGAGCGCGTCGCCCGCAGCACGAACCAGCGGTTGATGATGACGAGGTTGTCGCGACTCGCCCGCCAGTCGAGCCGCGACGTCAGCCGCACCGCGTGCAGGTCGATCAGGTACAGCCGCGGCCGGTCCCCGGTGAGGTCGAGGAGGATGTTGCCCGCGTGCAGGTCGTGATGGATGATGCCCGCATCGTGCATGTCAGCGAGCAGGTGCCCCAGCACCACGGCGATGCGCTGCCGAAGACGGGTCTGTCTCGACGCGGGCAGCGTGGGCAGCACCTGCTCGAGGAAAGTGTTGAGCTGCTGGGTGTTCTCCAGCGCGAGCGTGAGGAGGAAGCTATCGCCCGGGCCTCGCGCCGGCTCCCCCGCCGCGAGCGGGACGAACGTTGGCACGCCTCGGGCGGCGAGGGCGAGGGTACGGTCGTATTCCGCCAGCGCCTTGCCCGGCCGGGCCCAGGCCCGCAGCCAGCCGCGCGCGTCGAGCAAGCGGTTGTGCTTGACATAGAAGTGCAGCCCCGGCAAGCGAACCTCATAGACGGTGCGGTGCGGCGCGTGTTTGATCACGGTCGCCTCGCCGCGGCGCAGCCACTCGGACAGGCGCAGCCCCGTCTCGCCGAGAAGCAGGGCCCGCTGTTCGGCCTGCACTCTCCAGCGGAACCCGCCGACCGCCACCTCGATCGATTCGGACATCATGCCTCTCTCAGGGAGCCGTCAACCAGCCCGAAGCGCTCGCGAGGGCTTCCCTCGCTCTTCTCGACCCAGGTGTTCGAGCAGTTCGAGCCAGAGGGCCGCGCCGGCGTCGACGCTGAACTCGGCCTCGACGCGCGCGCGGGCGGCGCGGCCCATGCGACGTCGCAGGTCCGGGTCGCCGGCGAGGCAGCGCACTGCCTCGACCCACTCTTGCGGGGTCTCGGCCAGAAATCCTGTCTCGCCGTGTCGCACCATCTCTGCTTGCACACCCACGGGATTGGCGACGACGGGCAACCCGGCGGCCATGTACTGCAGCACCTTCAGACCGCACTTGCCCCGGCTCCACAGGTCGTCGGGCACCCAGGCGATGCCGACATCTGCCTCCGCCAGCGCATGCGCCTCGCCAGCCTCCGACCAGGGACACTCCTCCACGGGCAGGGATCGCAGCCGCAGGAAGCGGTCGCAGACCAGTTTGAGGCGCACGCCCGGACATTCCGCGCCGAGCGTCTCCAACAGCGGGGTGATCGCCTCCAACCCCTTCAGCGTGCTCGACGAGCCGATCCAGACCAGCTGCACCCCCGCGCCGCACCGCGTGTGCTTGGCGAGGGAGTAGACGGCAGGGTTCACGCAGGTCGGGATGACGCGGGCGGTGCCGCCGTGCTGGCGAGCCGAGTCGGCGAGGTACGAATTGCCTGCGACGACGGCATCGGCAACGCGGACTGTCGCAGCGAAGCGACGCAGCCGCCTGCAATCGTGTAACCCTTTCGGCGAGTAAGAATCTCTCAGAAAGACGGCATCGTCGAGGTCGAAGAGCATTCGCCGCACGCGGCGGCGGAGAGGCCGCAGTTGCCACACCGGAAGGAGGCGCCGCTGCAGGATAACGGCATCGGCGTGGCGCAGGTCGGAGCCGAGCCACAGCCGTCCCCAGAGGTCGGACGGAAAGGAGCGCAGTTCCAGGTGATGGCCGGCCGCGCGCAGCTGCGAGCGGAACGCAGCGAGTCGGTAGCGGCAGCAGACGTGGTCGGGCGAGTCGACCAGTGCGACCAGATGCACGCGACGGTCCTCCATGACCGGAGCGCTCAGCGTCTCCGCTGGGAAAGTTCGCGCTTGATTTCGCGCTGGGCGTCGGCCTTTTTCTTCGCCTCGCGTTTGTCGAACAACTGTTTTCCGCGCGCCACCGCCAGCTCGACTTTCGCCAGGCCGTTCTTGAAGTAGATGCGCAGCGGGACGAGCGTGAAGCCGCGTTCGGAGGCCTTGCCGGCGAAGCGGGCAATTTCGCGGCGGTGCAGCAGCAGCTTGCGCGGCCGCTTCGGCTTGTGATTCATGCGATTCCCCATCGAGTATTCGGGGATGTCGCTGCCGAGCAGCCAGACCTCGCCGCCGTCGACCTTGGCGTAGGCGTTCTCCAGACTGGAGCTGCCCTCGCGCAGGCTCTTGACCTCGGTCCCGGTCAGGACAAGCCCACACTCCAGCGACTCGAGGATCTCGTAGTCGTGCAGCGCGCGCTTGTTCCTGCAAATCGTCTTGATGCCTTCGGGGTCTTTATTCTTTTGTCGCGCCATGGCTGCATTTGTCTCCGCGGTCCATCGTAGCAAGTGCGGTGCCCGGCGCGAACGGGATTCACTCCGTCCGCTTCCTTTCTCCCGTCTTCGCCGCCTTCTGCCTCTGTACTTTTTGTGTCTCCTTGCGCCTGTTCGCCGCTTTCTTCATCGCTTCGAGAACACCACGGCGAGCTACTTCGCGCTGGGGATCGGACGCGGGGTCGTCCAGCGGCAGCGCCTGCGTCGACGTCCCGGGCCGCAGGGTCTGCTGCTCCCACCCCTCGCGCAGGCGACGGTCGAAATCGGCCGAGACGCGGTACTCCAGATCGGGCGAGGGCCAGACACGCCACTCGCTGCGCCGATGCGCTGGCCGGGGCTGCGGCTCCTTGTCGCCGGGACGGATGAACTCGCCGCTGGTCAGCCGGATGGTGGCGCCCGGCAGGTTGGCGAACAGCGTGGTCTGCACACTCGTCTTGCCGCGCGTCCGCTGACCGGCGACAGCGGCGCGCTTGTGGTCCTGCAAGGCCGCCGCGATCAGCTCCGCCCCGCCGCTGGTCTGCCCGTTGACGAGCACGACCACGGGCAAATCGAGGAAGCGTTTCGGCTGCAAGTTGTGATACTCGTGCGGCTTCTCGTTGCGGCTCGTGACGGTCGCCAGGACGACGTCGCCAAGGAACAGCCCGGCGATGCCGAGGGCCTCGTCGAGGAACCCCCCCGGGCACCAGCGCAGGTCAAGGATCAGGCCACGCAACGCTTCTTCATGCCGCTCCAGCACCTCGCGCAGGTCGTCGGCGACGCCGCGGTTCAGGCCCGCGATGCGGACGTGAGCGATCTTGTTCGTCCGATCGAGGAAGAAGTCCCACGAGTTGTTGTCGCTGCGGACCACGCCGAGGACGCTCTCGGGCCGCCCCGTCTGGAACTCCAGGGCGACGTTCCAGGGCTTGCGTCCCGGCCGCGACACGGTGAGGCGTACCGGCCGCAGCGGGCGGCCATCGAGCGCGTCGGACGGGTCGGGGGCGGGGGCGAGACCAACGGAGGCGACGAGGCCGCCACGATGGAGCAGGCCAGCGGCCTGGGCGGACGTGGTCCCTCGCTTGATCGGCCGGGTGTCAATATGAGTAAGGACATCGCCGGGCAGCAAGCCGGCTTTCTGCGCGGGGCCGCCGGGATGCACCTTGCGGATGCGCAGCGGGCCGACGCCGGCGTTGTCCTCTAGCTCAAGGCCGATGCCGACGGGCTGGTCGCCCCAGGGCTGGTCCTTGCGTCCCTCCTCCGTAACTACGGCGCAGTACGGGTCGAGCAACTTCATCATCGCCTGGCAGCTGACCAGAAGGGCCTTCGGCTCGCGCAGCTCGTCGCACGCGCCGAGCCGCTCGCGCGTCTGGATGAGGAACTCGATGAGTCCCGTGTCGTCGGGGCGCCGGTGGAGTTCGGCGCGCAGGCCCGGCGGCGCCGGCTGGCGGCCCTCCTCGAACAGCCCGGACAGGCCCGCGTGCAGGAGGTCGGCGCGAGAGACGGGACGCACGTAGGCGAGGGAAATCTGGCTGGCGACGCTGAGCAGTTGCTGGGCGTAGTTCAGCGACTCGGCGCGGAGTTGTTCGCGGGCGGCGGGGCCCAGGGCGGGGCCAGCCGAGGGCGCCGGGGCCGCCGTCAGCGCGGGGGAAGCCAGGAGCAGGCAGAGAGTTGCCCGTAGAACGCGCATGGGAATCCTTTCCCGTAGACGGTCGTTGCGACAGGCGCGACCGGGGGGCCGTTGGGCGTGGGGCAGGCATCTTGCCTGCCACGCTTCAGGCAGGCAAGATGCCTGCCCCACCGACAGGCCCGGCCGCAGGCAGGATTCTACCGAAGGAAGTGACTTTCTCCCAAGACCAACCACCTGAGTTGCCTGTCGCTCTGTCCCCAGGGACAGCCGAGCCGGCTGTTCCTACGATTGGCCCGCTGTTTGCATGGAACTCTGTGGTGCTGAACAAGGCCATGCCACCCCAGATAGCACAGGAGGGGACGATGCGACCGGGTGACCCAGACCCCATGAGCGTCCGTCAGGCGGAGAAGAGTTGGTGGGACGAGGAGTCCCTGGCGCTGCTGACCCACGAGCTGCGCAACGGCCTGGGCCCTATTGCCAGCGCCCTGTACATCCTGCGGCTTGACGGCTGCACTGGCGAACTTGCCGATCAGGCCTGTGACATCATCGAGCGGCAGACCGAGCACCTGACACGTCTGGTCGACCGCCTCTCGCGCTTCGCCGGACCGTTCAAGGTTCCGGCCAGGAATGGAGCCGTCCAGCAAGCTCCGGCCAAGGATCGGCTGGCCGAAACCAGGCCCCATCGCATCCTCGTCGTGGACGACAACCGGGACGCGGCCGACAGCACCGGCACCCTCCTGCTCTTGTGGGGGCATGAGGTGCGGGTTGCCTACGACGGAGCAAAGGCGGTCGCGCTAGCCCGGGAGTATCGGCCCGACCTCTGCCTGGTGGACATCGGGATGCCGGGGATGAACGGCCGTCAGGTGGCCGAGCTTTTGCGTCGGGAGTCGGGCCTGAAGGGGACGCTCCTGGTCGCCATGACCGGCTTCGACCGCGAGGGCGACCGCACGCTGTGCCGCGAGGCGGGGTTCGATGACTTCCTCGTGAAGCCCGTCGACATGGCTGCCTTGCGCGAAATCCTCACTCATGGCGCCAGGCAGCCTGAACACAGCGCATCCTTTGCGTAACACGTCTCGAGGTGCGCACCAAACTGCGCAGCGACACAACCCGGCGGGCCGGCCCGCCGGGTGCCTCTATCAAGTCCTGTCCGTGACTGTTCGTCCTTCTCTCCGGACGAGGCTTCTCCTACTTGCTGACGTTCACTTTCAGGGTCGAGCGGTTGTCCCCCGGGCCGAGGTTGCGCAGCACCAGGGTGAGCTTGACGGCCGCCGTTGGCGTGAAACTCACCTCGCAGTTCGGGCCGGGGCTGTCGTCCTTGACGAGGAGCTTCTTGGCGACGTCGTAGACGAACAGGTTGACGTCTGTCTTCTTGTCACTCTTGACCGTGACGGTGGCATTCTTCCCGCCCGGGAAGGTCAGTGTGAGGGCGGCCTCCCCTTTCTCTTTGAGATCGAACGTTTTGCCCTTGAACGCTTCCGCCTTGCCCTCGTCGGTCGGCTTGACATCCTCCGCCCAGGTGCCGCTCAGCACCACGAGCCCGAACAGGGCGACCGCCAGGCACACGCGCCAGCTCTTCCTGTCCATTGCAGTCCCTCCCTCGGTTGAACCGAACACCCCGCGTTGCGACTTCCGATCCCTGGCGATTCTACGCCTCCGCTTGCTCCCGCTGCAAGCCTCTGCCGCGGAGTTTCCGACTCGTTCGCTCCGGCTTCCGGCTTCCCTCTCCATTCGTAGAGGCTCTGCCTGTCAATAGTCAAGGAGGGCTCGGCGTCCGCCGAGAAGACGACTCGTCTCGACGGCAACGGGGCGGGTTGGTGTAATTTGCGGAGGCGTCCCAGGGAGGGGAACATGGCACGGCAAGAGTCCGACAAGAGCAACAAGTGGATGGTGCGGCACCAGGGCAGGGGCATCCTGTTCCTGGCCGGCCTCCGCGACGTCCAGCGCTGCCAGGCGGTCCAGCCCGAGGTCGTCCAGCCGCGCCAGCTGCCCGACGGCCTGCTCGAGGTCTGCGCGCGGGGCCAGCGGACACCGGACCCGGTCCTGATCGAGGTGGCGACTTACGAGCCCGCTCCACGGAGCGAGAGTTGCTGGTTTTGAAGGGCCGGCGTGGGGAACGCGTGAGTTTCTAAGGCGCCGGGCGTAACGCTCGGCAGTCGTCGGGCCCTGGCGAAGGGCCTGGCGGCTTCGACCTTGAATAGCTGTTTGGTGCAGCCTTGCGGCTGCAACCGAGGTCCGAAAGTAGCGGTGCGGTCGAATGGCAAGGGTCGAGGCGTTCCGATTGTAACGACGAAAGCGAAGAGAAAAATCTTCGACAGAGAGGCTCCGTGCCTTGACTTCAGAGGCCATATAGCTGTTCGGCGGCACTCAACGGTTGACGATCTTCCATTCCGCCAGCCCCTCCTTCGTGTCCTTGGCGCGCAGATAAGGGGCGACATGGCGGTTATCCGGGTTGAAGTACCATCCGACGTGGCTGTCCGACTTGTCGGTCGGCGGACCGAGGAGTTTCTCGGCCTCCTGGAGCGACAGGCCGTCTTTCAGAGTGTCAGTCTTGAGGAGAACCTCCCAAACCAACCGGCAAGGCCGGCGCGGCGCGACCCGCTTGGCCAGTGCCGCTGTGTCCAGACGCAGATCCAGGTTCTTCGGCTCTTTTTCAAGGGCCTTTGCCAAGTGCATCAACAGGCGGACATCGGTGGCCAGTCGCGCTTCTTCCGACTTCCCTCCGGGCACGTTGTGCAATTCTCCCTTCAACCGAGCGAGCTCCTCGCGGAGCGCCTTGACCTCGGCTTCCAGTTGTTGGACACGCAGTTTGAGGTTGGCCGTCTCATCGTCCGACGCCGCAAGTCGGCCCTGCGGGCTGCAAACGAACAAGATCAAGCCCGCCATGTACGGCAATAAACTCCGCATCGTCAAGGTCCTCCGGATTGATGTGCAAGGGGTGAGTGGCGTTGTCGCACAGCGCATGCGGTCCCTACTTGGATTGTATACCCTGGCTAGATTGGCTCGGTAACGATCCTGTAACTCGGCCCGCTCCGGCATTCGGGACCGCCCCCCGCTTCGCCGAACGACGGAGTTCAGCTGCGGGCCGCGCTGCTCGCGCAGGAACCCCTCGCGGTGACCGTGTGGCGCGGCCCGTCAGCTGTAACGGCTGGTTCGGGCCGTTTGGCACGTGCCAGCAGGCTGAAGCCCCGTCGTTCCTTGTCGGCCCCGGCGGCGGGGTCGTGCCGCCGTACTCGGTCGCCCACTTTGGGAAGGGGGGAGCGACGTCCCCGCCAAGAACGGTCGCTGCTGTTGCCAGGCCCCTCGAACCCGCCCGGCGGGGGGGCCGCTGCGTGGCCGGGCGTCATGCGATAGCATACAACAGCGATCCGGTATGGACCCGAACGACACAGCTCACTTGCCCGGCCCACACGAAGCTGACCACTTGCGGATGCAAATAAACGGGCCGGGTCAAGTGCAGCGCATTGTTAGCCGCTTGCCTCACTTTCAGAGTAAGGAACCATAACCACTCCGCCCTCGGGATTATCGGTCAGACCTACGGCCCAGATGTAGGGACGCGTCAGCTTGCCTTCGGGGAGTAGTTCTCGCATCACCTGTGTGCCGACCATGTAAGCCTTCATTCCCCCTGTGATGCTCGTAGGGAGTGGGGTCCGGCTCGGTTTGGGGAGCTCGATGCTCATCACTCGGGCGACACGCAGTTCGTCCTCGGTGGCATCCCGCCCCGGACGGAAGCTCGCGACCCGCTGGGCCAACTCCAACAGAACTTGATCCAGATTCGGACGAGCTGTCTCGAAGGTAAAAACAACGTCAGCCCAATCGTAGGGGGCGTCGAAAAGAGACTTTCGATACAAACTGGAGTTGGCCCGGATGATCCAGCATTTCACGATCTGGCCAGTCTCAACGATCTTCGCTCGCTCGGCACGGAACGTCGCCCAGTTATGGCGGCTGAGCAGGTACAACCCGACAGCTGCCAACAGCCCTACGCTGCCCGCAATCCACCAGTTGACGCTAGCGAGGAACCCAATCCCTGCTGCGACAAATGCACCGATGACCATCTCAAACCACATACGCACCCTCGAGTGAAGTGCAATGATGCAGGGAATCCCTTGCATTCGACTACGGCTAACGACCCCGTTCACTTGCCGGGCCGGCTGCAAGGAACGTGATGTCTCGGGAAACCGTAATGCCGGCCCGGTCAAGTGCAACGCTTCGTTAGCCGCTGCACTCACTCCGAATCAGTCTACTCCCAATACTCTTCCCAGCGTTCAGCAAACGCCTGCTTCAGTCGTTCCATGTACGCATAGGTCTTGACCTTGACCATCCACACGTCGGCACCACCCGAGCCTCCCTTACAAACGACTCCCTCGCTCACGCCGTATTTGCCCAGCCGAACATCCTCCGTGAATTTGCCCGTCAACTTGCCTTCATAGACCACGCGGGCGATCTGCAGGTGTTCGAAATCCGCCATGAACCGCTTCGGCCCGATCATTCCCAGGGGCTCCGCCAACACGTCGAACAAGCGGAGTTCTTTTGGGTCGTCCTCCTTGTGCAACCCGGCGAAGGAATTCGGTCCCAAGAACTCGGTGAAGACCTTCAGGCTCTGGAACTCCCGGTAGTTGTGATGCTCGCGAAAGACTTTCTCGATGCCCTCTGCCAGCGTTGTCCGAAAGAGCTCGACAGACTGCCGTAGGTGGGCGTGCCGCCGAGTGAACAACTGAATGCCCTCTTCAGTCAAGTTGAACTCATCGCGTCGAGGGCCGAAACTATGCCAACCGAAGTCGCGGTCCCATTCCCAGTGAAGGTTGGTGCCGTCGTACTTTTCGAAGGCGATGCAGCGGCCATCAGGGGCGTTGCGACTACCAGGGATTTTTGGGTAGTGCAACATGCGGAACCCAAAGTGGCTAACAGGGAATAGGATAACCGGCCTGCGCAAACCTATTAGCCCTGCGCAACGCTATTAAGCCCAGGCGCAACGCTATTGGCCCCTTGCGCAACTCTATTGGACCGGCGCCAACATTGCCTCGCATCTTCCTTCGTCCCCCCTCCCGGGTCAAGAAAAAAGCGCCTCCGGGCAGTTTTTTGCTTCCCTCTCTCCGAAGGAAGGTGTACACTCTTCCACATCGCCCAGGAATAAAATCGCCGTCCCAGGGGATTTCAATCATGACGGCCACCCCCTCCCCGACTTCCCCGCAGTCTCCCCGGCTGCGGGACCGCCTCGCCGACGCCTTGCGCAGCCGCGGCTACGTGGCCGCTCTCCGCCAGGCTTACGTCGACTGGGCTCGCCGTTACATCTTTTTCCATCAGGTCCGGCATCCCCAGGAGATGGGCGCCGCCGAAGTGGCGGCCTTCCTCAATCATCTCCGCGGCTGTGCCGAACTCCCGCCCGCCGCGGACATCGAAGCTCGCGCCGCGCTCGTCTTTCTGTAGGAGGTCGTCCTCGACCGGCCGCTCGGCGAGCTGCCGACCGATGTCGGCCGGCTGCCCGACGCCCTCTCCGGCGACCTGCGGCCGTGTCCCGGCGGCGACGGCCCGCGCTTCCTCGATCAGGTCCGCCACGTCCTCCGCGTCCGCCACTACGCCCGCCGCACCGAGGACTGCTACGTCGACTGGGCACGCCGCTTCATCCTCTTCCACAACAAGCGCCATCCTGCGGACCTGGGCGCCTTCCACGTCACCCAGTTCCTCACTCACCTTGCCGTCGAAGGCAATGTTGCCGTCAGTACCCAGACGCAAGCTCTCAACGCCCTGGTCTTCCTGTACAAGCAGGTACTGGACATCGAACTGGGCTCGCTCGATCATGTGCGGGCACGGCGTCCGGGTCGGCTGCCCCTGGTCGCGTCGGTCGAGGAAGTGCGGCGGGTGATCGAGGCCATCGAGGGGTGCGGCGGGCTGTTCCGGCTGGTGGTGCAACTCCTTTACGGGGCCGGCTTGCGGAAGATGGAATGTCTACGGTTGCGCATCCATCACCTTGATTTCGCACGCGACCAGATCCTGGTGCGTGGGGGCAAGGGGGACAAGGATCGGGTCGTCATGCTGCCCCGCCCGGTCCGGCCGGCGCTTCTGGACGCGATCCGCGCACCGGAAACGTCGGCCGGCATCATCTGCACGAAGGCCCTCTGTACCGAGCGGTCCACCTCGTCGTCCGCCGGGCCGGGATCGTCAAACGGATCACACCGCACACCTTCCGGCACAGCTTCGCCACGCATCTGCTGGAGATGGGTTACGACATCCGCACCGTCCAGCAACTGCTGGGACACAAGGACGTCAACACGACCATGATCTACACACACGTCATGCGTCAGGGCGTGGCCGGCGTGCGCAGTCCCCTTGAGTTGCTCGATGACCTGTCGGCCGACCAGGTGCAGGCAGCCGTGGATGCGACCGAAAGACTCTCCGGAAGCGTGCCGCCGGTCGCTGTTCCCATCGGCTGACGCCCTCCTGCTCACTTCTTCGTCACCAGGCCCCTGATCTCGAAGACGTGAATCGCGCCGGTCCCCCGGCCCCGCGGACGAGCCGTCAGCACCCGCGGATCAAACACCGCCACATACAGCCGTCCCTGCTTGGCATCAGACACCGCCTGGTAGCCGACGCCCGGCAGACGGTAGATCGCCTGTCGCTTCCAGTCCGTCGCGGAGTACCGGCGCAGACTGCCGTCCTCCGTGCAGAGGAACACCGCCTCCCCGTCGATCGCCGCGGCCAAAAACGGTACCAGCGTTGTCTCGTAACGCAGGTCGCTCCCCTGTCCCACGCCCGCCCGCAGCACCGTCCCTGTCTTGCTCAGCAGGAAACGCCCGTCCGGCCCGACCACGAAGTCGCCGCCCAGGTCGTGCTCGTTCCGCGCCGGCGAGCGGTAGGTCGCCGGCTTGTCGTCCAGCTTGCCGGGGATCACCAGCGCGTCGATCGAACCCGGGTTGACGCCCTGGGTCGCGACGTACAACCGCTTCTGATCCGCGGACAGACGCAGGAACGACTTCGCCCACACGCCACCCCAGCGGGCGACCACCGCGCCGGTGGCGGAATCGAGGACGGTGACGTCGGTCCAGTCACCGCGCGCCCCGCTGAGATAGACGCGGCCCCGATCGTCGGCGGCGATATCGAACGCGGGGACGTCAATCGGCAGTGTCTTGCGGACTTCCCACTTCTTCGCGTCGACGAGTTGAACCTTGCCTCCTCTCTCCTGCCCCGCCGGGGCGAGTGCGACCAGCGTCTTGCCGTCGGGCGTCATCGTCAACACTTCCGTGCCCGGCCCAACCGTCAGGTCGCTGGCCCGCTCCAGGCTCTCGGTGTCGATGCGAGTCAGTGGCCCCTCGGTGCCGTTGAGGTAATAGAGCCAGCGCCGATTCGGCGACAGCATGAGGTTGCCGACCGTGCCCGCCGTCGCGATGATCCTCTTCGGCTTCAGCACCTCGCGCGGCCGTTCTTCGCTGACCCCTGACCCCTGACCGCTGACCCCTGGCTCCGGAGCCCTGCCCTTCTCCAGCTCCCACACGAGGACCTCGGCCTCATTGCTACCCGAGAGCGTCGAGCGGCTGTCCGGGGCAAAGCCGACCGTCAGGACCGATGCCGTGTGCCGGCCGAAGCGACGCAACTCGCGGCCCGTATTCGTCTCCCACAGCCGCACGGTCGCGTCGGTCCCGCCTGACAGCACTTGCTTGCCGTCCGGAGAGAAGGCCACACTCTTGACATAACTCTCGTGACCGATGAACGACCGCAGGATTCGCCCTGTCGACACTTCCCACAGTCGCACGGTCCCGTCGTCCGACCCGGACAGTACCTGCCGCCTGTCCGCCGAAAACGCAACAGCCGTCACCGATGCCGTGTGCCCCTCGAACGCCCGCGCCTCCTTGCCCGTTTGCAGGTCGACAAGGTGGATGAGGTTATCACCGCAGACCAGGGCCTGCTTGCCGTCCGGGGCGAAGGCGATTGCGTTGATGTAGCGGGCGAGCCCATCGAGGCGGCGGATCTCTTTGGTCGTCTCGGCGTCCCAGAGGAGGATGCTGTGATCCAGTGCCGCCGACAGGACGCGCTTGCCCTCGGGCGAGAAGGCAACGCAGAGCACCAGCCCCGCATGTCCCTCGAAACGACGCAACTCGTTGCCGGCATCAACGTCCCACAACCGTACCGTCTGGTCGGCGCCGCCGGAGACGGCGAACTTGCCGTCGGGCGAGAAGGCGACGCTCCAGACCGAGGCGGTGTGACCGATGAACCGGCGCAAGTCGCGGCCCGCCTCGACGTCCCATAGCCGCACGCTCTTGTCGGCGCTGGCCAGCAGCGCACGCCGGCCATCCGGCGAGAACGACACCGCGTTGACCTGGTTCGCCCCGCCCTCCAGCGGGTCAACCTCGCCGGTGTTGTCGGGCAGGCCCTGGCCGCTCGCCCCCGCCTGCAGCGGTGTCCCCAGCCGCAGCGCCCGCACCTCATCGCCAAAGGCCTGTACTAACACCTGGCGCGAGACCGTCCCGCCCGGCACCTTCAGCCCGCCAAGGTTGCGGGCAACGGCTTCGTTTTTCACCACGCGCTTGAGGAAATCCTTGGGCTTCAGGCCCATCTCGGCGGCGGCGGTCTGCTGGTCGACGTCAGCCTCGTAGCGCAGCGTTAGCGTCGACACCGGCTCGAACGCGCTGATGCGGTTGCCCGTCCTGTCGAGGGCCTTGCGATAGCGCTCGGCGTCCTCGTCCATGAGGCGCTTCATCTTCTCGTCCGCCGGGTAGAGAGCACGGATCACCTCCGCATCCTGGCGCGAGAAGAACTTCTTGTTCTTGAGGACATGGTCGCGGATCTGGTCACTCTTTTGAAGGATGCCCGTGATGTGACACGACATGCACGAGACGCCCGCCTCGACGGCACGATCCGGACGCTTCGGATCGCTGACGATGGCGACCGGCCCCTTGTCGAGACGGTTGTTCTCGGCGTTGACCAGCATGAAACCGTGCAGTCCGTTGGGCAAGTTAAAGATGATCTCGCCGCCGGCATGCTGGAAGGTGTTGTCGGTGCCGCCGGGGCCGAGCGGGTAAGCGAAGAGGTTGCGACGGTCCGGCAGCAGCAGGTCGCGCTCGACGAGGTTCTGCGGGACGGCCTCGAAGTCGTACGTCCGCCAGTAAGCGCCATGCACGGCGTCGTGCCGCTCCAGGATGCGGTTGTTGCGCGAGACGCCCGAGCCGTTGAAGCCGGCGCGGGCGACGCGCTCCTGCTGAATGTTCGTGGCGGCGTCGACACGCAGCTGCCGCTCCAGTTCGTTGGCATTGCCGGGAATTTGCAGCAACTCATAGTAGAGCGGCGCACGCGAAGCCGTTGCGATAAACCAGTCGGCGCGCACCACCGGGACACGCGCCGCCGTCCCGACGATCGCGGCGCGGGCTACCGCCGTGTCGTGCAGCACCGCGTAGGGATAATCTGCGACGAGCCGGTTCCACAGGGTCGCGTCCCACATGAAGTCGCGCAGGTCGATCCGCAAGACGGTTCCCGCCCGATCGACCGGCTTCGGCAGCGTGACGCGGGGGTGCCAGGAGAGACTGTTGAGGAGTTTGGCGAGGGCGTTTCGGTAGGTCTGTAGCTCGTCGTCGGAGAGGCCGAGGTTGGACTGGGGAGCAAGGCTGAAGTAGCGCGTGAAGCGCCGGCTTCGCTTCTCGACCTTCTCCAGGTCGTCGCGGACCAGGGCGAAGACGGCCGTCTCCGGCATCAGGGCGCGCTCGGGCCGGGCCGGCAGCGCACTCAGCGCCCCGCCCTCGATCCACTCCTTCAGGAGCGCGACCTCGGCAGGGCCAGGGCGCTCCTTGACATCGGGCGGCGGCATGCGGCCGGAGACGACGCGCTTGTACAGCGGCGAGATACGGGCGTCGCCGGGGACGACTTTCTTGCGGAGGACGAGCTTGTCGCGGTCGAGGATATAGTTCATGCCGCCTTCGAGCGAGCCGTCGCGGCCGTGGCAGCGGTGGCAGTAGTGCTCGAGGATCGCGTGGGCCTTGCCGGCCACCTCTTGATCCCCGCCGGCCGCCGGCCCGCAGAGTCCCGCCAGCACAACGGCGGCCAGGGCGCCGACCCGCCACGGACACCGCGCTCCCGAATCGCGAAACGTCATCGCGGCCCCATTCGTGTGGTTGGTTGTTTGTTTCGATCCGTGTTGTGCGGGATGCCGATCGGCAGCGCGGTTCCCGGACAGGCTTTTCTCAGCATACCATCTGCCCGGAGAACAAACTACCGCCTCCCTCGCTTCGGGCTACGGGTGAACATCGAGCGCGGCCGGGTCAACGTCGTGGGCAATGCACGCGACGCAGTCGCCTTGCGCCACCAGCGACGGCCCGCGCGAGGCGAGCAGTACGCCTGCCGACGGCGCCACCACCGGCACCGGCTCACGGTCGGGACGCTCCAGGAAGTGAATCAGTCCGACCGCCTGTCCCGCCGATACTTCCGCGCCGAGATCGGCCAGCGCCTCATAGAGGCCGGACTCGGGGGCGAAGCGGTAATCGTCACGGCTGAGGGCCTGCAGCCAGCGCGTCGGCCGCAGGCCGAGGTTGGCGCGCGTCTTCTTCTCGCCGGCAAGCACGCCCAGGTGGATCAGTACGTTGCGCAGGCCACCCTGCGTCAGTAGGTGGACCGCGGCGGGCACCGGCTCGCCGCCGCCCATCTCCGTCGTGACAACGAGTTTGCCCTGCCGCTCCGCCTCAACCGGCAGCAGGCCCGTGCCGGCAACGTCGGTGTAGAGGAACGAAAAGTCGCTGTTCCAGGCCAGCGCTGCCTCGACCATCTTGCGCCGCTGCTCGCGGTCGGGGACGAGATGCATGGTCGAGCAGGGGTAGAAGTCGAGGCTGCGGCCGCCGGTGTGGATGTCGATCACCGCGTCGGCCAGCGGGAACAGGACCGTCGTCAGGTAGTGAGCGACCATCTCGGTCGGGCTGCCGTCGGCGCGGCCGGGGAAGGCGCGATTCATGTTCTTGCCGTCCAGCGGCGACAGGCGCGTCGCAGCCTTCGCGGCCGGCAGGTTCAGCGCCGGGATCAGGACGAGCCGGCCGCGCACCTGCTCGGGACGCAATTCGCGCATCAGCCGCAGGATGGCGACCTGGCCGGGGTACTCGTCGCCGTGGTTACCCGCCAGGACAAGCACGGTCGGACCGGCGCCGTTCCTCACGACCGCAACGGGGACGAGCAGGTTGGCCCAGCCGCCGAGGTTGTAGGAGTAGGGCACACACAGGTGCCCGTACTGCTTGCCGGCCCGGTCGAAATCGACTGTCACATGGATTGGACTGCGGTCCATGGGGGACTCCGTTGGGGCCGTCGCTCGCGGCTTTGCCCTCACCCCGGTCAGGACGTGGCAACCGGCTCCAGTTCGAGACGACGCTGGGCGATCAGCGCCAGAAGTGCCTTTAGTGGATCGGCAAACTTCTTGATGCCCTCCTCCATCAGCACCGCCTCCAGCCGGGCCATATCGACCTTTGCCGCGATCTCGTCGAGCACTTCCTTGGGCGGAAGCTCGTCGACGTGACGCGTGAAGAGGCGTCCACTCTCCTGCACCTCGCGGTTGGTCGCCGGCGGGTTCGTCTCGATGTCTGAGCCGGCGAAGGCCTCGACGTACTTCCACGGGATGTCTCCCGGGAGCTTGGCGCCGGTGCTGGCGAAGATCATCTCCTGCTTCAGGGGCAGGTTCTTGTCGGCCCAGAACTGCCGGTTCAGCCGCCAGATGTGCTTGGCGTTGACGATGCCGACCTGTCCCTGGGCCGCCGGCGACAGGGTGGGGACGTGCTTGTGCGTATAGACGTCGAGCCGGCTGACGAAGATGCTGTAGACCGACTTGAAGCCGTCCAGGCGCGTGCGCCGCTGGGCTCCGCGCCAGATGTTGTCGCGGGCGGTACGGTACTGATCCTCGGAGAAGACGAGGGTGACGTTGAGCGTGACCCCGACCGCCGCCAATTCCTCGACAGCAGCCAGGCCGGCTGGCGTCGCCGGCACCTTGATCATGCGGTTCTGGTGGCCCTTGCTCCACTTCTTGCCCAGCTCGATGTAGCGAGCCGTCCGCTCCGCCTGCGACAGCGGGGTGTCGGGATCTTCCAACAGCGGGTCCAGCTCGAAGCTAACGTAGCCGTTGTCGCCGAAACTTTCCTGCCAGACCGGCAGGAAAACCTCCTGGGCCTGGCGGACGAGGCGGTCGGTCAGGTGCCAGGCGAGACGGTCGTTGTCCAGGCCGGCGCGGATGCCCTCGGCCAGCAGGTGGTCGAAACGACCCGTCTTGATGAGGTCGGCGACAATAATCGGGTTGGACGTGGCGCCGCTCGCCCCCCAGGCGCGATTGCGCTGCACCTCATCGGGGTCGATTGAGTCCAGCCACAGTTTCGTGCCACAGGCCACGAGCGATTCGAGCGGAGTCATGGGTTTTCTCCTCTGGGTTGGGCGGGTCACGGCGTGACCCGCCTACGCGGTTGGCGCAGACTTGCGGACCGGGATGCGGCTGCGCATCTCAGCGCGGTCGACGTCCAGTTCGGCGAGGATGGGCAGGTAGACGTCACGATAGTAGATGTCCTCGCTCATGATCTCCAGGGCGTTCACCGCGGCAACACGGCGTCTTCCCTCGGCCAGTTCGTTGATCGCCGGCATGGCGAAGTTGTGCATGACCCGCCGCATCTGTTCCAACGTCTCGTCGCGGTCGTGCTGGAGGAACAGGCTGACGCCCTGGCGGAAGAAGTCGTAGTGAGCGCGCTCGTCGACGGATACCAGGCGGAGCAACTTGTTCAGCGCCGGGTCGTCGCCGCGTTCCTCCAGGCGCTGGCGCAGGTTGCGATAAGCGAGGAAGGTGGCCAGTTCCTGCGTCATGGCGTAGACGAGCATGCCGAGCTGACTGTCGTGGGGCAGGTTCCACTCGCGCTCGAAGACCATGTTCTCCAGGTCCGTCATCTGCTCGTCGGTGCGGGAACCCGACGCGAGCAGCCAGTCGCCCAGGGCCAGCGAGTGCTTCGATTCCTCATAGCCCCAGTTGGCATAGAACCAGGTGCGGCCGCGGCTGGGCCGGACGACGGGGAGGATCTTGGAGGTGTAGTCGGGCAGGTACAGCTCGACGGCACAAAACGACTCGACGACGTCGGCGATGGCCGGATCGACGTCCGGGTTGCATTGGTCCCAGGGGATGTCGTCGCGCAGCGACCAGCGCCTCTTCTTCTCGGCCCGGTCGAAGAAGTCGCGGTAGAGCCGCCAAAACGCCCGTTCGAGTTCCGAGGGAACCACGCCGGTTAACTCCGTCAGGAGGACGCCGCCTGGGCTCAGGGTGGACAATGCCCAAGCCTCGTCTTGCATCAGAGACAGCACCCACTCCTCAATGGGGATATTCTACTGGGGTCACGTTCGAGGGGCCAGCATCACGGAAACGGGATACGGATGGGGAAGGGAGAAAACAAAAGTCCCACAGGTGCCCTCCTCGATGTCGCCCAATCATCGAGAAAAGCTCCCCGCGGGACGATGTTGATTGTGCAACCGAACAGGACGAGTGTCAACTCTTTTCCACTCGCAAGCTACTCCGGTTTGAGCCGCAGTCCCTTGGGGGCGAGGGTGCGCTCGGCCAACTCGAACAGGCCCTGGACGAGCAATGCCAACAGCGCAGCCGGGACCGCCCCTTGCAGGATCAGCGAGAGGTCATCGAGCCGGATGCCGGTGAGAATCGGTTGACCGTAGCCGCCGGCGCCGATCAGCGCCCCGAGGGTGGCCGTGCCGACGTTGATAACCGCAGCGGTCTTGATCCCCGCCAGGATAGAACGCGAGGCCAGGGGCAACTCGATCAGGCGCAGCACCGCGCTGGGCGGCAGGCCCAGCGCCGCCCCCGACTCGCGTACCCCGGGCGGGATGTCGTGCAGGCCGGCGTAGGTGTTGCGCACGATTGGCAACAGGCTGTACAAGAAGAGTGCCGCAATCGCCGGCTTGCCACCGATGCCCAGCAGCGGGATCAGGAACACCAGCAACGCCAGAGAAGGGACGGTTTGCAGGATGCTGACGACGCCGAGGATCGCCTGACCAACGACCGGGCGTTTGGCGGCCAGGACGCCCAGCGGGACCGCGACCACGACGGCGGCGCCGAGCGAAACTGCGACCAGCAGCAGATGCTCGCCCGTCAGGCGCAGCAGATAAACGAAGAGGCTCTCCTCCTCGACGTGGATCGACAGGCCGAGCTTGTCGCGCAGGAAGCCGGCGGCGATGTGGTTCTCGCGCACCCGCTTCTGCTTGGCGCGCGAGTTCATCTCGATCATCTCCGCCTCGCTGATGCGGCCCTCCAGGCGAAACAGCGACGCCAGCACCGGCGGCGTCAGCTGCTCCTCCTTCACGAACAGGGAGGGCAGCGCCGGCAGGGGCCCGGCGCCCGCGGCGGAGAGGAGCCCGGTCACCTCGAAGTGGCGCGGCAGCAGCGGCGGCAACAGGCGGTTGCGCAGGTCAGCCCGGTAGACCCAGACGGCGTCGTAGGACGGGAAGAAGCGGCGGTCGTCCTCCAGCACGACAAGGTCGTAGTACCGGATCTCGCCGTCGGTCGTGTAGACGTCGGTAACGTCGATGTCGCCGTTCTTCAGGCCGCGATAGGCGAGGTCGTGGTCGAGCGTCCGCACCCGGCTGTTGGGAACTTTGAGGTCGTATGCGTCCCGGAGCGGCGCCCAGCCATCGTTGCGCTCCTTGAATTCCTCCGTGAGACCGTAGCGGAGATCGGGATGCTGGCGCAGGTCTGAAATCGTCCGAATGCCGCGAGCCCGGGCGACCTCGGCGCGCATACCCAGGCCGTACGAGTCGCTGAAACCGAGTGAGCGGCTGATGCGCACGCCCTTTTCGGCCAGCGCCGCCTCCAGGTTGGTGGCGCCGGGCACGATGTCCTTGAGCAGGGTTCCGGTGTACTCGGGATAAAGGTCGATCTCGGGGGGATTCTTGACCAGGGCCTCCCAAACGATTGGCGTCGTTCCCATTTCGCGGATGTGGACCGCTCGCCCGCCGGCATCGCGGATCAGGTAACAGGCCATCTCCCCCAGGATCACCGACTCGGTGAACTTCTTCGAGCCGACGCGAATTGCCGGTGGCTCGGCCCGAGCGGGGAGGGGAAAGGCGAACAGCAGGGACAACAGTAGCCAGACGCGTCTCATACAGGCGTCTCCCGCGGCAGTTCGGGACCGCGCTGGGCCTGGATGAACTGACGGACGAACGGGTCGGCCGGCTCGCGCCACATCGCTTCGAGCGTGCCTTGCTGGACGATGCGGCCGGCTCGCATCAGCACGATGCGGTCGGCAAAGAACGCGGCCTCGCCGAGGTCGTGGGTCACCAGCACCACCGTCTTGTTCAGCGTCTTGAAGATACGCCGCAGGTCCTCTTGAAGGTCGGCGCGCACCAGGGGGTCGAGAGCGCCGAGCGGCTCGTCCATCAGCAGGGCGGCCGGCTCGAGCATGAGGGCACGCATCAGTCCGACGCGCTGCCGCTGCCCGCCGGACAGCTGCACCGGGTAGCGGTCGAGAGCGTCGGCGGGGAAGCGCGTCAGGGCGGCCAGCACCGTCAAGTGCGACTCGATACGTTCGTGGTCCCAGCCGAGGTAGCGGGCCATCAGCGTGACGTTGCCGCGGGCGGTCAGGTGAGGGAAGAGCCCGCCGTCCTGGATAACGTAGCCCAGGCGGCGGCGCAGCGGCAGAGAGTTGGCCGGCGTGACCGGCATCCCCTCGAAGAGCACCTCGCCGCTGTCGGGCGCGGTCAGGCCGATCAGCAGGCGCAGCAGGGTCGACTTGCCGCAGCCGCTGGGGCCGATCAGCACGGTCGTCTGGCCGGACGGGATGCGGAGGTCCGTTGGGTGCAGGGCCTCCTGCCGGCCGAACGTCTTGGAGACGCCTCGCAGCTCGAGCATCGCACAACTCTTAGCCCGACGCGCCAGCGAGGCGGACACGTTCCTCGCTGGCGCGTCGGGCTAATCTCTCAGGCCTCGACCTTGACGCCCTTCCAGAACGCGATGTAGCCGGCGATCTGCTTCGCCGCATCGCTCGGCGCCGGATAGTACCACGCCGCATCCTTGTTGACCTGCCCGCCGACATCGAGGTCGTAGTAGCTCGCCGTGCCTTTCCACGAGCAGACCGTGTGCGTCTGGCTTGGCTTGAAGAACTCTTTGTGGATCGCGTCGGGCGGAAAATAGTGATTGCCCTCGACGACAATCGTCCTGTCGGACTCGGCGAGGACCGTGTTGTTCCAGGTCGCGCGTGCCATGCTTTCCTCCTAAGGAACCGTCAGGTAGACAACCGCGAAGTAGTTGCGCCCGTCGACCCAGGCTCGCTCGACGCGCAGGCCGGCGCGCGGCGCCCAGGCCCGGAACTCGTCCAGGTCGTACTTGAACGAGCGCTCGCTCAGGATGAATTCCCCCTCCGCAAAGGAGAACACTTCGTCCGCCAGGCGCACCTGCTGCGGCCGGAGACTGACGAGGTGCATCTCGATGCAGCCGAGAACCCGATTGTACGGGGCGCGGTGGCGGAAGGCGGCAACGTCGAAGTTGGCACCCAACTCGCGGTTGATTCGCGTCAGCAGGTTGAGGTTGAACGCCGCGGTCACGCCCTTGGCGTCATTGTAGGCCAGCTCGAGGATGCGCACGTCCTTCTTCAGGTCGATCCCCAGCAGCATCGCCCCGCCGGGGCCGCACAGCCGGGCGACACCGGCCAGCAGCAGGGTGGCGGCCTGCGCGTCAAAGTTGCCGAGCGTCGAGCCGGGGAAGTAGACGACACGGCGGGCCGGGCGCCGCGATGGCACAGGCAGGCGGAACGCGCCGGTGAAGTCTGCCCACAGCGGCAGCACTTCGAGGTTGGGGTAACGAGCGGCCAGTCGACCCGCCGAGCGGAGCAGGTGCTCGCGCGACACGTCAAGCGGAACGTAGGCGGCAACACGCTTCAGGCGATCGAGCAACAGTCGCGTCTTGACACTGCTGCCGCTGCCGTACTCAACGAGCAGGCAGTCCGGCCCGAGCAGTTCGGCCATCTCGCTGGCGTGCTTGCGCATGATCGTCAGCTCGGTCCGCGTCAGGTAATACTCCTCCAACTCGCAAATCTGCTCGAACAGACGCGAGCCGGTTTCGTCGTAGAAGTATTTGCACGGCAGCTCCTTGGCGGGTCGGCGCAGGCCACGCAGCACGTCGACGCGGAATTGGTCCGTCTCGACGGCGCGGGGGACGGGCACAGTCTCGTCGGGGGGCTCGATGAATTTCATGCGTCTCTCGTCAGGCGAAGCCCACGGCACGGTCAGTGTGCTTCCGGGGATGACATACCACCGCACACCTTCCCCATTGTAGGACCGTTCTCCGCAAGCGTGAGTTTTTCTCGGGAATCTCCTCACCGCGCGCAACGCTTGGCCCGAACTTCGTCATGGGTATGCACGGAGGAGGTTGCGGAGGGCATCCCATTCGGGGAGGAGCACAAGGGTCTGATCCGGATGCACCGCGATCCAGTCTCGAACACGAGTACGGAGTTGGCTCGGGTGGAGGCCGTGCGTTGCTTGCAGCCACGGCAGCAGGCCGGTAAGCAAATCCTTGCCACTGCACCAGATCAGCACGTTGGTCACGTCCCCGAGGAACGCATCGGTGAGCCGGGCTGAGTGACCGGTCAACGCGGTGTTGAGGGCAGCTGGTCCAAGAGCCGTCTGAACGCTGGCCAGGAAGGTGGCTGCCTGCGTGTGGACCCAAGTCGCCGTTCCAGCCTGGGTCAGGTCTGCGGGCAGCTGGAAGTCAAGGCCTGCGCATTCGGCCGGCCGGCTCGGAAACTCCTTGGCGGGCGGCAAGACCTGTCGCGCCTGTCCGACCGCCCAGCGTGCTGCCTGATAGTGCTTGATACTCCGTGCCGCATTGATGAGTTGGCCCTCGAACGTTGCCCGGTCCCAGCCGAACGTTGCGTGGATGATCCCTGGATCAATCAAATAGTTCTCAATTTCGTGACGGCACCATCGCCAGCCAAGAGTTGCTCCTGCGTCAGTTGTGTCGATCGTCGGCTGACTTAGGTCTATCGGGGGCAAGAAGTCGAAATCCCGGTCACGCACGTAACAGGCAGTCTGGCCGGTATCGCGGCGCAGATCCCTAGCACGCGGCGCCAGGCTACCCTTCGACGTAGGGCGGGGATCGACACCCGTGGTTCCGGCGAGCAGCGGGACGAGGACCTCGATATCGAGTTTGCCTTCCACGAGGAGGCGGCTTACAGGCATAGGCGCCCCCCCTTGATCCTCACTTCCTGCTCCCCTGGGATGATGCCCGTCAGGAATTCAGAATGGGTCGTGATGAAGAACTGGCAGTCGGAGCCGAGCTTCGGCAGAGCCGCGTAGAGTGCCTGCTGGGCAGGAGGGTGCAGGTGCAATTCCAGCTCATCAATTAACACCACCGAACGCGTGATGTTGAGGCGAATGAAGTCGTAGAGCAGCGAGAAGACCGCCTGTTCACCAGAGGCCATCTCGGCAAGATCGTAGAGCTGATTTTCTCGTTCAAGCAAGAAGTAGAAGTCCTTCGCGCTTGGGGCCGTAACCCCTTCTCGCGGCATCGTGCCACGGAATTGCGTCCCGGGGAACAACTCAGCGAATTTCCTTTCCAGATCCTTGATATAGGTCTTTCCCTGTCCCTTGACTGGGATGCCGGAGAAGGCGTACGCCCACCAGCCAACGAGATATTCGCGCAGTTGCTCGACTCCCACTCCCCAGCTCTCTGTTTCCTTGGCGCGATCCCCGCTGTCTGACTCTCGCTCTGCGAGCACAGTTCCGAGGTTGCGGTACTGGTCGAACCAGAACACGTCGCCGAGTTGGGCGAACAGATCCTTCCTCGCTGGCGTCGTTCGGGCGAGCCACTTGATGTAGTAGCGTCCCAAAAACTGGTTCACGGCGGCGAGGCCTTGAGGGGAGTAGACTCTGCCGTCTTCGTAGACGAGGCGAACTTCTCGATGATCCGCGGGTTCGACCACGCGGTGTGTCTGCTTCCAATCGCTAGACTGCGCGTTGTACCACTCCTGGAAAAGAGCGCGAGTGAGGTCTACCTCTTCTTGATCGAGCCCGACAGTTAGCTCAACGAAGGTAGGCCCCTGGCTCCCGACGCGTTCGGGAAGGAAGCCGTGCCAGCGGAAATCGGTTGGGTAGCGCGTCCGCCGTGTCGCAAGGGAGAGCGTCAGCGCAATGGCCTGCAAGGCTGTAGTCTTACCGGACCCATTATCTCCGATAAGGCAAGTCAGCCGCCGGGGGTGACCTCCTTGGTCAGTCGTGAGTGGCATGTCAAGGTTCTTCAATCCCTTGAAATTCCGAATGCGCACATGTCTCAACTTCATGATTGGCTCCTTCCGTCCTAGACGCGATTGTCGGCAATCAGGTTCACCGGGACTATGTAGCTCCCCGCATCTCGATGCGGGAACTTCAAGGGTTAGCCGCCCCCGGAATGTCCTCGCTTCGCCTCATGTAAAGGATTCTATCTGGAGTGTTCCGCGCGGTGACGGGCGGACGTCGGCCGCGACAGTGCGCCACGGGCGGAACGCTCCCAGCGCTCACCGACCGCGTTGTAGTAGGAGTTGAACAGATAGTTGTATCCGGCGTGGAAAGGACGATGGGCAGGGACGGCCGCGGCGAGAATGAACGTCTCGAAAAACCAGGTGCTGTGGGCAAGGTGCCACTTCGCCGGGCTGGCGTCGGGCATCGACTGAACTACGTAATCTTCGATCGCCAGCGGGCGACACAGTTCCTCGGTGACGCCGCGGACCGCCTGGTAGCGACGCGCCAGCGCCTCGCGCCCGGTCGCCTCCCCTGCGGCGAGGTGCCGTCCGTCGTGCAGCATTTCCCAGTTCTCCGGGTGGCCTGTTGCCGGGTTTCAGAGACAGAAAAAGTCCATTTCCCTCCGGCCGGCTCCCTGCCGCACCGCGCCTGGGACGAACGGTCGCCGTCCTTGCAGGCGCGCCAAGGAAGGATTATTCCCGAACTCTCACTGAGATGCACGAACAAAACGTCCGGTTACGCCGAAAAAACGAACTCGCCGCTTGCGGCTTTGCAGAGTGCAAAGCCGCAAGCGGCGAGTCGGGGGCAAACGCGGGAATGCTCGTCAGCGGCGGATGTTTGTGTAGCTGAGGCCGAAGCCGACGGCGGGGGCGGGCTCGGCGACATAGACCGGCCGGGCAACCGGCACTTCCTGGTAGACGACGCGCGGCGGACGGTTGGCGGTCGCCTGCATCTCCGCGATGACCGTTTCGGGAACGGTGTTATCCTTCAGGTAGATGATGTCATTGGCGGACAGCGTGTAGATCCGGCCGGACGTCCGGACCTGGTTGATCATCACCGCCTCGCTCACGCCCTGGCGAGCGAGTCGGGCAATCTCCATGATGTCGCCCTGCTGAGCCTGGACGGCGGCCTGGGCCTGGGCAGCGCCGCGGGCCTGAGCGTCCGCCACCGACTTGTCGTGGGCGCTACCGGCTGCGGCGCCCAGGATGCCGCCAGCGACGCCGCCGATGAGGGTGCCCGCGGTACGGCTGCCGTGGGTGGCCTTGGCGATCACGTTCCCCGCGAGGCCACCCGCCCCGGCCCCAACCAGGGCGCCGGTGCCCTCTCCCGTCTGGCACCCGGCGAGCAGGGTCGCCGGCAACAGGGCCAGCCCCAGCAGTTTGCGGCGAATCCCCCTCGTCCTGTGCGGTTTCTGTGCGATCTGCATAAGACAAACCCTCTGACCAGACCGCCTCTCGGCTTGCCGGGGCGGGCCGGTGGTATGACGGCCGGCTGATACCAAACGCGGTACGGGGGGTCAACGGCGACCGGCCTCGCCTCCAGAACGGTCCCGACGTTCCCACCAGGATGGGGAACGCCTAAAACGAAGGCAACGTGCCCCTGTTCTTTCTTCGGTAGCAGGAGTCCGCTCCATGAAACGATTCTGCAAGCCTCACCAGGGCGCGGTTGCCCTGGTGTCGCTGTTCTGCCTGTTTTTTCTCGTCGCTGCACCCGCCTTCGCGCAACTACCCGCAGGGTTGAAGAAGGTCCGTACGATCGAGGGGGTAACGGAGTACCGGCTCGACAACGGCCTGCGACTACTCCTCTATCCCGACCCTTCCGCCTCGCGCGTCACCGTCAACATGACCGTCCTGGCCGGCTCGCGCCACGAGGGCTACGGTGAAACCGGCATGGCCCACCTGCTCGAACACATGCTCTTTAAGGGCACCAAGAACCTGCGTGACGTGCCCAAGGCGCTGCGCGACCACGGTGCCGACTCCAATGCCACCACCTGGGTCGACCGTACCAACTACTTCGAGACGCTCCCAGCCTCCGACCGCAACCTCGAGTTCGCGATCAGCCTCGAAGCCGACCGTCTCGTCAACAGCCTCATCCTCCGCGAGGACCTCGCCAAGGAGATGACCGTTGTCCGCAACGAGTTCGAGCAGAACGAGAACAACCCCGAGACCATCCTCAGCCAGCGCATGGTTGCCGTTGCCTACGAATGGCACAACTACGGCAAAACGACGATGGGCAACCGCAGCGACATCGAGCGCGTCCCGGTCGACCGGCTGCAGGAGTTCTATCGCTGGCACTACCAGCCCGATAACGTCGTTCTGATAGTCGGCGGAAAGTTCGACGAGCCGAAGGCCCTCGGCTGGGTGGCGAAGTACTTCGGACCGCTGAAGAAGCCGGCGCGGCGGCTGGCGGCGACTTACACGGAGGAGCCGGCGCAGGACGGCGAGCGCGAGGTGGTGCTGCGCCGCGTCGGCAACGTCGGCACAGTCGGCGCCGTTTACCACATCGCCGCCGCCGCCCACCAGGACTTCCCCGCCTGCGAGGTGCTCGCCAACCTCCTTGATTACGAGCCCGGCGGGCGGCTCCACAAGGCCCTCGTCCTGACCAAGAAGGCGACGAACGTTGGCACGGGTGCCTTCGGCTACCACGACCCCGGTATCCTCGAGGTGATCGTGCAGACCGGCAAGACCGACGAACAGAGCATCCGCGGGGTGCGTGACGCGATGGTCGAGGTGCTGGAGAAACTGCCTGGCGAAACCTTTACCAAGGAGGAAGTCGAGCGCGTCAAGCTCAAGTTGCTGAAGGAGCGCGAACAACTGATGAGTGACGCGAAGTCAGTCACCCTCGAGCTGAGCGAGTGGATCGCCAAGGGCGACTGGCGGCTGTTCTTCCTGCATCGCGATCGCCTCAAGAAAATCACGCCCGACGACGTGGCGCGCGTGGCGGAGCGCTATCTGAAGCGCTCGAACCGGACCTCTGGTCTCTACCTCCCCACAGAGAAAGTGACGCGGGCAAACATTCCGGAAGCGCCGAAGCTGGAAGAGTTGCTCCAGGGCTACAAGGGGGGCGGGATGGTCGCCGCCGGCGAGGCCTTCGACCCAACGCTGGAGAACCTTGAGAAGCGGACGCGGCGCGTCGAACTGCCCTCGGGCGTCAAGACGGCGCTCTTGCCGAAGAAGACGCGCGCCGAGGCGGTCGCCGCCCAGCTGTCGTTGCGCTTCGGCAACGAGCAGTCGCTGAAGGGCCGGATGACCGCCGCCGAGTGCCTTGGCTCGATGCTGCGGCGCGGCACCAGGGACATGACGCGACAGCAGCTCGACGATGCCCTGGACAAGCTCGAGGCGGAGGTCCAGCTCCGCAGCGACGCCGGCGAGTTGCGCGTCACGATCCTGTGCAAGCGCAAGGCCCTCCCCAAGGTGCTGCGCCTGTTACAGAAGATGCTGCGCGAACCAAGCTTCCCCGCCGACGAGTTCGATGTCCTCAAGCGGCAGAAGCTGGAGAATTTGCAAGACGCCCTGGGGGAGCCGGCCGCGCTGGCGAACCGGGCGCTGCGGCGGGCCGCTTACCCCTATGACAAAGGCGACGTCCGTTACACGCCCACGATCGAGGAGGAGATCGAACTCGTCAAGGCGCTGACGCTCGACACGGTGCGCGGGCTCTACACCGAGCAGCTGGGCGGGCAGCACGGTGAACTGGCCATCGTCGGCGATTTCGACGCCGAGGAGGCGGTCAAGCTGGCTGGCGACGCCCTGAAGGACTGGAAGAACGGCACGCCGTACCAGCGCATCGAGCGCAAGGCCTTCCCGCACGTCAAGGGCCGGGAGATCACGATCGACACGCCCGACAAGGAGAACGCAATCTATCTCGCCGCCGAAACCTTCCTGCTCAAGGACAGCGACCCGGACTATCCGGCGCTGCAACTGGGCAACTACCTGTTCGGCGGGCCGGAAGCGCGGCTGTGGAAGCGCCTCCGTGAGGAGGAGGGCTTGTCGTACCGCGCCGGCTCGACCCTCACCGGGGGCTTGCTCAGTCCCACCGGCGAGTTCTACACTTACGGCCAGTGCGCCCCGCCCGGCATGAGGAAGTTAGAGAAGGCGGTCAAGGAAGAGCTGGAAAGGTTCCTGAAGGACGGTGCCCAAAAGCAGGAACTGGAGGACGGCATCAAGGCGTTCCTCCTGGGGCGCAAGAACGCTCGTGGTTCCGACGTGGAGCTGGTCTCGGTGTTGGTGTCCAACTTGCAGGCGGGGCGAACGTTCGTCTTCCAGGCCGAGATCGAGAAGAAGGTGGCGGCGCTGACGCCGGAGCAGGTGAGGGCCGCCTTCCGCAAGTACATCGACCCGAAACGTCTGGTGATCGTCCGCGCCGGCGACTTCAAGAAGCCCCAGCAATGAGGGCCGTCATGAACCGAAGACACTTCCTCACCGGGCTGACGGTTGGCGTTCTGGGCGTGCCCGCCGTCCTGCGCGCGGAGAAGGCGAAGCCGCGCGAACTGCGGGCCGACGTTGTCATCATCGGCGGCGGTACGGGCGGGGTTGCAGCGGCACTGGCTGCTGCCCGCGGGGGCGCCCGCGTCATCCTCACCGAGGAAACCGACTGGATCGGCGGGCAACTCACGTCGCAGGCGGTCCCGCCCGATGAGCACGCCTGGGTCGAGAGCTTCGGTGTGACGCGATCCTATCGTGGCTTTCGCAGTGGGGTGCGTGGCTACTACCGGCGTCATTACCCGCTGACCCCAGAAGCCCGCGCCGCCGCTCACTTCAATCCCGGCAACGGCCGCGTCTCGCGCCTCTGCCACGAGCCGCGCGTCGCCCTCGCCGTGCTGCTCGAGATGCTCGCCCCCCACGTCAGCAGCCGCCGCGTCCTCGTTCTGACCGAGCACCGACCCGTCGCCGCCGACCTCGACGGCGACCGCGTCCGCTCCGTCACCGTCCGCGATCTGCGGAGTGGCCGCGACCTCGTGCTCAACGCCCCGTACTTCCTTGATGCCACGGAGCTGGGAGATTTACTCCCCCTGACGAAGACGGAATACGTCACCGGCTTCGAGTCGGGCAAGGAGACCGGCGAGCCGCACGCGCCGCCGGAGGCGCAGCCAAGGAACCAGCAGGCGTTCACCTGCTGTTTTGCGATCGACTACCTCCCCGGCGAGGATCACACCATCGACAAGCCCGCCCACTACGACGAGTGGCGCAAGTACATCCCCGAGCTGAAACCCGCCTGGCCGGGGCCGCTGCTGAGCTGGAAGATGACGGACCCGATCAGTCTCAAGGAGCGATCCGTCTCGTTCGACCCGTGCAACGAGAGCAAAGGGTTGAACTTGTGGCTGTATCGCCGCATCGCTGATCGGAACCACTTCCGCGCGGGCACTTATCCCAGCGACATCTGTCTGGTCAACTGGCCGCAGAACGATTACTGGCTCGGCAACCTCATCGACGTCTCAGCGGAAGAGGGGCAGAAACACCTGCGCCGCGCCAAGGAACTGAGTCTGTCGCTGCTATACTGGATGCAGACGGAGGCGCCGCGGCAGGATGGCCGGGAGAGCCGGGGCACCCGCGAGAGCGGGTCGAGCGGGTCGGGCTGGAAGGGCCTGCGGCTGCGTGAGGACCTCGCTGGCACCGAGGACGGGCTGGCGAAATATCCGTACATCCGCGAGTCGCGCCGCATCAAGGCGGAGTTCACCGTCCTGGAGCAGCACGTCGGCACCGATGCTCGCATGAGTCTGACGGGCAAGAAGCGCGACGAGGTAACGGCGGAGCGCTTCGTCGACTCCGTTGGCGTCGGCAGCTACCGCATCGACCTGCACCCGTCCAGCGGTGGCAACAATTACATCGACATCAGTTCGCTTCCGTTCCAGGTCCCGCTGGGAGCGCTTCTGCCGCGGCGGGTGGTCAACCTGCTGGCGGCGTGCAAGAACCTGGGCGTGACGCACATCACCAACGGCTGCTATCGGCTGCACCCGGTCGAGTGGAACATCGGCGAGGCAGCGGGGGCCCTGGCAGCGTACTGTGTCGTGCGCAAGGTATCGCCGAAGCAGGTCCACAAGAACGAGAAGCTGCTGGGAGACTTCCAGGCCGTGCTGCGGGCCGACGGCGTCGAGTTGGAGTGGCCGCGGCTGACGCCCCGCTGAGGTGCGCAGAAGGGTACAACAGTCCAGAAGCCTGCCTGGACAGAGAAAAGCGGATCAGGTACAATGATAGTCGCTTACCAATCCCTGGACCCCGTTATGGGTGCGCCGGTACCGGAGAGAAAGTTAGCTATGGCGGCATACATGATCCAATTTCCCACCGAGCAGGAGTACCGAAGAGCCGTGGCAGCCTTGTCGGAGGTTCCCAGAACGCGTGTAGGACTTCCTGGCTATAAAATGGTGGTAACGGAAGATCACCTGAACGCTTTGGGCCAAGCGGGAATCCCCTACACCAACCTCACCAAGGATGCCAGCCGTGGCGCCACCACGCCCCTTCAATCCTGATGCACTGAAGCCGTATGCCGTTCCCTGGCTAACTCCAAACGTCAGCAACTGGTCCGCTGTCTGGCGCTATACCGTCTTGGTTCCGGTCGAGCAGATTCAAGGAGATGGCACGCCAACTCGTGTGGCGACTGACACCGACATTTCTAGTCTCGAACTCATGTTTATCGAGCACTTCGGCGGAATTACCAGACCAGCGAGAAGATTTGGCATTGGGGCTCGTGATCCAAAACGGCCAAAGGAAACGTTGGAAACGAACATGCATGAAGTCTTCCAGGTCTATGCCCCCAATGCTTCTGTGTCAGACCAGTATTTTCAAGCTCTGCGCTTTGAACTACAGGAAGCACTGGTAGAAGGTCAAGTTCTCATTGAACGTGAAGACGTTCTCCTCCTTTGATGCGCCCGGCCGACCACGCCGAAGACTGACAGTCATTTTGGGAAATAGCACACCGTAGACGGAGCATGAGGGGGAATCCAGACCTGTTTTTTTCTACGTTGCGGGGCCCGCAATCGAGTCGCGGGGCCGGTCCGACCTCGCGGTGATTCCGTGCGGCAGGAGGAGCACCAGGCGTCGCGTGTGCCGCCTCATTGAGCGTGTAAACGCTCTTGCAGGCCTTTGAGATCAAAGCACACAATGATCTCCCGCGGTGGGCCCAACTGGAGCGGCACCAACGCCTCGTAAACGATCACGGTTTTTCGCGATCCATCCTCCCCGCTGTACCAGTATTGATTGAGGACTGGAGTGCCTATTGTCGGTAACCGCGGGAAAAAGCTGCTGGCATCGGATTTGCAAAACATTCTGTAACCAAGAACGCAATAGCCGCCATTCCGCCCGATCTGTATCCCGATTACTTCCGGCGGGAGTATCTTGTCGAACGCCTCTTCTTCTGTAGCCGACATTCCACCGGTCTTGGCTTGCTCATAAACATGCTTGAAAAGCTCGGGATACGCGGCCTCGACAGCCTGGACCGTCAAATCAGGCGGAATGGTCCGGCTCGATGGGAGGACTTCGAGTTGAAGCAGGAGCCAGACCAGGCCAACGACGAGGGAACCGGCAAGGAGAACATACGTCTTCCACGAGCCCTTGATGTCGGCCCATGCCTGCCGCCACCTTTTTCTTAACGGAAGTAGTTCACTGACAATGAGCCCAGCACCGCCTAGCAGAAAGATACTGCCAAAAAGTATACCCGGCAAGCATGTCCCTAAATGTCGCGAACCGATTGCTGGATCCAGGAGCTTACGGAGGTTATTTGCGACTCCGCCGTAGCCGGAAGCAACGAAGAACAGACCCAACAGGACCTTTAGAAAACTACGCATTGAAAAGCTCCAGCTACTGGCCCGCCCTCCCGTGCGGTCTGGTCATTCTATGGTTTGTGCCCACTCCGAAAAGAATGTCATTTTCGACTTCGGAATGGGTGAAGGAAATCACCTCCTCGAGAAGCACAGAAGGCCGTGTTCAACGGGAGCATCGATCAGCGGCCTCGGGTCGCCTCACTCCACTTTCACTGCCACCGTCGCCTCGGTGACGACCGTCACGTCGCCAGGCAGCCGGCCGGTGGCTCGAAACTTCAAGTTCCTGGACATCGCCGTCTTTGCCACACGCACGGACACCGTCGCGCGATTCTGCCCAGGCTCGATCCGCACCTTCTCCGCCACGAAGCCTGCCTGCGCGTCGGGATCGACCAGCTCGACCTCCATCGGGCCGGCGAAGTTGGACGTCCGTTCCAGGACCAGGTTGCACGTCACAGTTGTCCCCGGCCGGGCAATGACCTGGTCCGCCGCCGCCTTCAGTTTGACCATCGGCGGTAGGGTGCGGATCATGCAGCGCTTGTCACAGAGGGCGAGCATCGACTGCTTCTGACCCCACTTGTCGGTGAAGAAGGCGTAACCCTGCACGTACGGCCGGCAGTGATGCTGGACGTTGGCATGCATCGTCTCGGGCAGGTAGATGAGGGCACCGATTTGCTTCGTCCCCGGCGGCACGATCCGCTCGCGCACCTCAATGCCGTCCAGGTCCTGCACCTGCCGGTCGCCAATCTGCAGGACGATCTCGCCGTCGAAGCCGCCCTGGCGTTCGACTTGCAGCAGGTAGGGATAGATCGTGCCGCGGGAGGCGTACTGGTACGCCTCGTTACAGGTCAACCGGAAAATCGGCTTGTGCTGGACCGTGAGATGGAGCGTGTCGTTGCGCAGGCCGCCGCAGACGCCCTCCGGCCCGCCGACCGGCTGCACCGTGGCAACGCGCTGGCACGGCTTGCCGCCCATGTCCGCCTTCCCCGTCAGGCGCAGGGCGACGTTGGCCGGTCGGACGTTCCCGGCGGATAGGATCAGCTTGCACTGCGTCTGATGCTCAGCAATCCGCGCCGGCTCGACCCGGACGCCGGCGGGCAGCCCGGTCACGGACAGGTCGATGGCCCCCGTGAAGCCGCCCGTCCGCCGGACGATCACGTCCAGCTCAGCTTTGCCGTCCTGCATCACGTTGAGGTAGTCCGTGGTCAGGCCCAGGGCAAAATCGGGACGTGCAGGACGGAGGGATAGCCGGTACAGGAACTCGGGCCCACCGCGCGCCCCGTGCTGCAGGTCGCGGACACGGAGTCGGTAAACACCGTCGGCTGGCACCCTCCATTCGAGGTTGCATTCGCGCTCGACGGCCTCCGCGCCGCTGGCTCGAGCCAGCGGGTGGCCGGCGGCGTCCTCCAGCGTGAGCACCGGGCAGGCCGCCGACACTGCCGGGAAGGGACGGCAGACCAGCGTGATGGCCTCGCCCTTTTTGGCCGGGATGCGGAACCAGTCCTCGGCTTTCGCGTCCAGGAAGCGGCCACTGACCGTCACCGGGAGGGTGAGTGACAGGGCCTTGTCAGCGGAGTGATTCCCCTCGGCGACGACAACCGGGGCGTCGCTGACGTCCAGGGGGATTCCGCGCCACGAGAACACACCGAGGCGGTCGGCCGGGAAGGTGATCTTCTCCTTCCACGTCCGCAATTCGTCGCCGCCAGTCAGCGCGAAGAGCCGGACCTCGCGCGTCTCGCCGGCGTGGCCGCCCGGCGGGAAGGCGAACGGCACGTACGGGGCCGTCGACAGCGTCATGCGGTAGACATACTCCGGCCCGCCACGGACGCCGACGTGGGCAATGTTCAGCAGGTAGTCGCCGTCCGTGCTGGCCTTGAAAGCGATCACGGGATCGTTGCCGACCCGGACCGTTTGCAGGGGAACGTGCCGGCCCCGCGGGCCCTGGACCTCGACGACGGGATCGAGCGGCGAGCCGATGCGGCTGGCCAGCACGTCGCACACTACCACGTCGCCGGCCTTTGCGGTGAAGACGTAGCAATCGACATCGCGCTCGCCGGCGATCTGGCCGTTGACCGTGACCGGCAGCGTGAGGCGCTCGGCATGCTCGGGGTCGGAGTTCGGCTCTGTTTCGATGAACTCGGGCAAGTCGCCGACGAGGAACGGGCGCGGTTGCGTGCCGCCCCAGCCGCACGTCAGCCGCCACTGCACTGGCCCCAGCGGCGCGTCGGCGGCGATGGTCATCTTCGACGCCCACTCCTTGGGGTAGGTGATCTGCGCGCCGCCGTCGGCATCGGCCGGTTTGCGGCGCGGCGATGGCTCGTAGCGAGCAGAGGCTCGCGGGCCGAGGACCGCGGGCGCGGTCACGCCGGTGCCCCAGACGTGCAGGTTCGCCCCCGGCGGCAGGCACTCGGCGCCGACCCGCACCGGCACGACGGTGCCGCGCCGCCCGCCCGCCGGAAAGATGTGCGTGCTCGACGGTTCCTTCGACGGCACTGCCTGTCCCCAGGCCGGCAGAACGAAATAGCCACAGATGAACACAGATAAACACGGATAAAGAAATGAGGCACGGCCTCGACGATGCAGAATGTGCATACTTTTCTTCCTTTTATCCGTGTTTATCTGTGTTCATCTGTGGCTAAAAGACTTCTGCCACGGGCTTGCCGCCGCCGGCCAGTTCCACGGGCCGACCCAACGGCGTGTAGAGAAGGGTGTCCGGCTTGATCCCCAGGGCCGCCAGGACGGTCGCGGCCATGTCGGGCGGCGTGATCGGGCGATCAGCGACGGAGGCGCCGATCTTGTCCGTGGCGCCGACGACCACGCCGCGCTTGAGTCCACCGCCGGCCATCATGATCGAGAAGGCATTGGGCCAGTGGTCACGGCCGGCCATGACGTTGATGCGCGGCGTGCGGCCGAACTCACTGGTGACGACGACCAGGGTCGAGTCGAGCAGGCCGCGACGGTCAAGGTCGTTGAGCAGCGCCGGCACGCCGCGATCAACACTTGGCACCAACAGGTCGCGCAGGCTGCGGGTGTTCTCGCGGTGCGTGTCCCAGTGGCCGTGCTCAATACTGACGAAGCGACAGCCCGCCTCAACCAGCCGGCGCGCCAGCAGGCAGCACTGGCCGAGGCTGGTCATGCCGTACTCCTGCCGGATCGACTCCTTCTCGCGCTGGATCGCGAACGCCTCCTTGGCCTTCGCCGAGGTCATCAGGTTGTACGCCTTCTCGTAGAAGGAATCGAGGGCCCGGACGTCCTTGCTGACCTCCTCCACCTGACGCTCGAAGCGGTTGAGCGTGCGCAGGGCCGCCTGGCGGCGCAGGCTGCGCTCCTCGGTGACCTTCTCCGGCAGGACAACGTCACGCACGGAAAAGTCGGGCGCGGCTGGGTCGGCCTCGATGACGAAGGGGGCGCAGCCGGCGCCCAGGAAGGCCGGGCCGCCGCTGCGCAAGAAGCACGGCACCGAGACGTACGGCGGCAGGGCCGCGCCGGATCGGGCGAAGCGGGCAACCATCGAGCCGAGGCTGGGGTGGACGTTGTTGTTCTTGGCGCCGTTGAAGTCGCCCGCTCCGGGGGTGAAGCCGGTCATCATGATGTGATAGCCGCGGCCGTGGTCGGAGTCCGTGTGCGTCAGGCTGCGGAGGACCGCCAGCTTGTCGGCGACCCGGCACAGGCCGGGCATCACCTCGGTGAACTGGATGCCTGGGACGGAGGTCCGGGCAGGCTTGAAGTCGCCGCGGATCTCGGCCGGTGCGCCCGGCTTGGGGTCCCACATGTCGTGCTGGGGCATGCCGCCGATCAGGAAGACGAAGATGCAGTTGACATCCTTCTTCGGTTTGGACGCAGCGCCGGCGGCCTCTTGGAGCCGGAAGAACTGCGCCAGGCTCAACCCGGCGAGCGAGGCGACGCGCAGGAACCCGCGGCGGTCAATGCCGTCACAGAAGGCGGGAAACATCAGGATCCTCCGCAACAACGTGGGGCAGGTTGCTAACCTGCCAGGCGAAGAGGCAGGTTAGCAACCTGCCAGGCGAAGAGGCAGGTTAGCAACCTGCCAGGCGAAGAGGCAGGTTGCTAACCTGCCAGGCGAAGAGGCAGGTTGCTAACCTGCCAGGCGAAGAGGCAGGTTAGCAACCTGCCCCACGACCCGGGTGGTCACCGGACGAACAGGAAATCATACGAGTTCAGCAGCACCCACAGGAAGTCGCGCGCCGCCTGTTCGGGCGGGGCTTCCGTAAACAAGCGCTTCGCCACCGCCCGCTCCTTCTCTCCCGGCGGACGGCCCAGCGCAGCCAGGCACAACTCCTCGACGGTCTGTGCCTCTGTCTTCTTCGACTTCAAAAGGCGCGCCACACGGCCCGACGGGCTGGCGATCTTCTGCTCGACTTCCGGCGCGTTCATCAGGTGCAAGGCCTGGGCCATCGTCGGCTCGCCCGAGCGGCCGCACGCGCAGGGGCTGGTACGTTCAGAGCGTCCAAAGATGTCGAGGAAGTACGACGGCAGGCGGTTGTCCCACAGTTCGATGGCTCGCGTCCCCTTCCCTCGGCCCGGAAACGCCTCCGGCGCCTCGGTCACGGCGCTGATGGCGTCGAGCAACACCTCGGCAGGCAGACGCCGGAGGTAGTGACGCGAGAAGTTCTGCTCGTCCTCGCGGTTGGTGGCGTTGGGTACGCTGGACAGCTGGTAGACCCGCGAGTTCAGGATCAGCCGCGACAGAGCCTTCAGGTCGTAGTGCTGCTCGATGAGCTGGGCAGCGAGGTAGTCGAGCAACGGCTCGTTGGTGGCGGGGTTGGTGGAGCGCAGGTCGTCCTCCGGCTCGACCAGGCCGCGACCCAGGTAGTGCTTCCAGAGGCGATTGGCCGCCAGGCGGGCAAACCAGGGGTTGTCCAGTCCGGTCATCCAGTCGGCGAGGCGGGGACGCGGGTCACCGTCCAACTGCCGCAGGACCGGCCCGGCCGGCGGGCGTGTGGCGATCAGCCGGTTCGTCAGCGGCAGGCGCGTCTCGCGGTAGCCGGCGTGGAAGACGAGGTCTTCGCCCTTCTGCGGCCGGCGCGTCATGCCGTTGAAGAAGCCGGCCAGGCCGTAGAAATCGTCCTGGCCCCATTTGTCGAACGGGTGATGGTGGCACTGGGCGCACTCCAGCCGAACGCCGAGGAAGGCCTGGCTGACGGCGCGGGCGGCGTCCTCTGGCGTCCCGGCGGCGCGATAGAAGTTGACCGGCCCCTCCCGGCCCGAGGTCCCGCTGGCGGTCAGCAGTTCCCGCACCCAGGCGTCATAGGGCCGGTTGCGGGCGAACTGCGCCCGTAGCCAGCGGTGGAACTCGAAAGCGCCGCGGTCGCCCAGCTTGTCGCGATTCACCAGCAGGATGTCGGCCCACTGGAGAGCCCAGTAGTCGGCGTATTCCTCCCGCTTCAGCAGCGTATCGACCAGGCGCTGGCGCTTGTCCG
>JACOUH010000098.1 GCA_016177925.1 Planctomycetota bacterium
GCCCAGAAGAAGGACCGTGAGGTTTTTGCAATCCTTGAAGTGGGCCAGTCCCGCATCGCTCACATAGGTACCTAACAGATTAAGGGACGTGAGGTTTTTAAAATCCTTGAAGTGGGCCAGCCCTGCATCGTTCACCTTGGTAGCGGCGGTCAGAATAAGGTGTGTGAGGTTCTTGCAATCCTTGAAGTGGGCCAGCCCCGCATCGCTCACCTTCGGGTTTCCGCCCAAACGCACGTCCGTGAGTTCAAACGCTCGTCGGGGCAGATCGCCGACAGCCCCGGTCTGCCGTTCCTTACCGTTCTCCTTGATGTTGATAGTGCCGCCGATCGACAGCACCCACTCGGCGGCGCGGCGGTCGGGGTCGGCGGCGGCCGGGATGGCGGGCGGATCCTTCTTCACGGCCGGGCCGGGGTCTTTCGGCTTGCGGGCGTCGGCCAGCTCTTGCAGCGTCACTTTCACCGTCGTCTTGCCGCCGCGGGTCAGCTCGAACTGCCTGGTCACCAGCTTGATGCCGTCCTTTTCCAGCACCTCGATCTCGCCCTTGCCGGCGGTCAGCGTGAACTCGCGCTTGCTCGTCTTGTCCTGCACGACGACGCCGTTGTGCACGATTTTGATTTCGACGGCCGGATCATCGACCTCGATGACCAGCTCGCCCTGGTTGGTGAGGCGCCGTCCCGCTCGATGGCCAGGATCGCTTCCACCACTGCCTGGGCCGACGCCGGCCGGTCGGGCAGGTTCTTGGCCAGGAGCCGTAGGATCAGGTTGTTCAGCGCCGGCGGCACGTCCGGGTTGAGCTGGCGCGGCGGCAACGGCTGCTCGGTCGCCAGGGCCAGCAGCATGCTCATCGTGTCGATGCCAGTGAAAGGCAGCTTGCCCGTGCAGAGGCGGTAGAGCACGCAGCCGAGACTGAACAGGTCGCAGCGGTGATCGACCGCTCCGCCCTTGGCCTGCTCCGGGGCCATGTAAGCCGGCGTGCCAACAATAGTGCCCGTCTGCGTGAGGTGGGTGTCGTCGCCGGCTGCGCGGGCCAGGCCGAAATCGACGATCTTCACCCGGCCGCGGTCCGTTTCCAGCCAGACGTTGCCCGGCTTGACGTCCCGGTGAATCAGGCCGCGCTTGTGGGCGGCGGCCAGGCCCGCAGCCATTTCCCGGCCAATGCGCAGCACCTCGGCCACCGGCAGCCAGCCCTCACGCTTCACTCGCTCGTTCAGCGTCTCGCCTTCGAGCAGCTCCATGGCCAGGAACGGTACGCCGCGGTCCTCGCCGACCTGGTAGATGGTGACGATGTGGTCGTGCTTGATGGCCGCGGTCGCCTGGGCTTCGCGCAAGAAGCGTTTGCCGGCGGAGGTACTGGCGGCCAGCGCCGGCTTCATCGCTTTGAGCGCGACGAGCCGCTTGAGCAGTGTATCTTCAGCCTGGAAAACCACGCCCATGCCGCCGCTGCCCAGCACCTTCAGCACCCGATACGGCCCCAGCCGGCCCAACTCGTCCGCGCGCTGCGCCGGGGCCAGGAAGCTGTACGACTCCGGCGCGGGCTCGCGGCACGCCGAGCCGACTTCCCCGCTGGCGTCGCTCCCGGTCGGGGACGGCACCGCGCCGGCCGGTCGCAGCTGGCACAGCTGCTGGATCAGGTTTTCGACCCGTTCATTGCGGGGGCGTTCGGCTGCCCCCTCCTGGGTGCGCACGGCATCCGCCAGCGTGTCGGTGGCCAGCAGCCGTTCCACGCTGTCCGCACAGGCAGGGCACTCCTCGAGGTGCCGTACCAGTTGCTCCCCTTCGGACAGGGGAACCTGGCATTGCAGGAGCTGCTGAAAAGCCTGGACGTCGGGACAGGGGAGATTCGCTGGCATGGCTGGCTCCGGACAAGAAGTTCGGGAACCGCTACCGGTGTTCCCTCGGGGGACGCACGCAACCATCGGGCCACACCAAGAACTACACGTCCCGAGAGGAGAACGTTACGCGAAAACGAGACGCGGCGCGGGTTTCTTGCCCGAGAACGAGCCCGAAGCCCGGCGCGGGTTTAGGGAATTCCTCGCTAGCGCTACGGGCTGGTCGGGCGTCCCGCCGCTCAGTCGAGAAGGCCCGCCAGCTCCTGGCGCAGGCGACACAGGACGCGAAACTTGGCGGCCCGCACGGCGCCGACGTTGAGGCCGAGCGCCGCCGCCACCTCCGCCGCGGGCCGGCCGCACACCGCATACTCCCAGAAGGCCTGCCACGTGGCCGGCTGAAAGTCCGTCCGGATCAGGTCGAGCGCTCGCCCCACGAGATGATGCCGATACTCCGCCTCCGCGAAGGCCGCCACGTTGTCCGGACTGGTCACCTCGGCGAGGGCGTCCGGTCCTTCCAGCGGCACCCCGCGCCGTCGACAGGTGTTGCGCCAGCAGTTCAAGGTGACGGTGTGCAGCCAGCCGCGAAAGCTCTTGTGCCGATCGTAGCCGAACTCCGGCAGCTTCTCGACCAGCACCGTGAAGACGTCCTGCACCAGGTCGGCCGCATCTTCATCCTGGGTGCTGACCCGGCGAGCCCACTGAAAGAGGAGCGGCGTATAGAGTTGCACGAACCGCGTCCAGGCTTCCGGGTCGGCCGGCCGCCGCAGGCGTTCCAGCAGACTGCCAGGTGTATTCATGCCGGCCCGCGCCTTGCGTGGGTGTGCGGAAGACTCTCCGCATCGTAGCCGGGCCGAGCGCACGCCGGCAAGAGGATTCTCTCCCATGTACGGAGCTGGACGTCTACTGCGGCATCAACACGGCCTGCACCAGGCCGCCGGACAGGCGGTGATCGTCTATGGCGACTTCGCCGTCTCGCCGGGCCCTCGCCCTCGGGCCAGCGGGCGAGGATTTCCTGGCGCGTCAGGGGCGCGGGACATTGACTCAACAGGTGCCGCAGCGTTTCGAGGGCCGGGGGGAGCGCCGCCTCCGGCGGGTCGTCCGCCCGCAGCAGATAGTCGGTCCCCTCGGGATTCAGCTCGGCGGCGACGTGCTCGAGCGTGCCAGGATAGCGGCCGACGCCGTGGAAATGGCGACGCCGGGTGAAGCGGTCGCCGGGCGGAATGTGCATGTCGAGGAGGATGTCGGCGAAGGCGGTCAGGGGGTCGCGATCGCGGGACTGGCTGCGTGCCATACACGTCTGATGCAGCAGCAAGACGCCGGCCGCTGAGGCAGCCCGCAGGCAGTTGCCGTAGTCTGCCATGATCCTCACGTTGGTGCAGGCTCCCGGCGAATCGGCGGCCTGACACTTGACGGAACGGTCCGGGCGCGGGAACATTGGGCGCCCGTGCGGGGAAGCGGAGATCCTTGAGAGGGCATCGACATGAGAACGACGCGAGTGGTGTGGGCGGCGCTCGGAGCGGCGACCCTTTTCGTGGTTGTTGCGGGGATGACACAAGCAGCGCCGGCTCCGGTCCCGGGCCAGGCCGCAAAACCGGTGGAGAAGTGGGAATACGCGGAGATCCACTACAGCTCCAGAATCTTCCGCGGCGGGGAAGACGGACTGCCTGGCGGTGGCGGTCGCGGCGGGCGGGGCGGCGGCGCACCCGGAGGGGGTGCTGCCCCTGCTCAACCTGTCCAAGCCGCGCAGCCCGCCCTCCCTCGGTTGACGGTCCGCTGGGTCACGGGCGACGGCGAGCTCCTGGCGTCGAGTTGGGAAGAATTGGCCGCGAAGCTGAAGGCCCCCGAGGCGAAGCCGGGTGCCACCACGCTCATCGCCCACAAGCTGCGCGTGCTGAACCACCTGGGCAGTCAAGGATGGGAGATGATCTCGACGGGTACGGGCAGCACGACGTCCCCTTGGGTCTTCAAGCGCAAGGTGGCAAAGTAAGCGAGCGACTTTGCCGATCGTCTCCCGGTAGTCCTGCCATTGGTGCCAGCATCCCGACTGCGCGCCCTTGCTCGCACGCCCGCCACCAGGATTCGGCCTGCGTGTTGCCCCGTGCTTCCAGCAGGTTTTCGTCGTTGCTGCCGAAGACGAAGCGGGGATACCCCTGGGCTGGCAAGGGACCGACAGGTCAGAGCAGCCCCGGGATCGGTGTGCCGTGATACACGTGATGCGGGCGATCAACGACATCATGCCACAGGGCCGTGGCTGGGATACCCAGCGCGTGGTAGATCGTGGCGGCCATGTTCTCGGGTTTCTGCGGGCTGCTGGCTGGGTACGCTCCGAGCCGGTCCGACGACCCGATCACCGTGCCACCCGGGATGCCGCCGCCGGCAAAGAAAACGCTCTGCACCGCGCCCCAATGGTCTCGCCCGGGGCGGGGATACGAGTCGGCCAGGGTGGACAGCTTCGGGGTGCGCCCGAATTCGCTGCCCATGACGATCAGCGTGCTGTCGAGCAGACCGCTGGCTTGCAGGTCGTCGATCAGCGCGCACAACGCCCGGTCCGTCGGCGGGAACAGTCTGTCCTTGAGCCGAGGGAAGATGTCTCCGTGTGTGTCCCACGTTTCGTTGTTGCCCAGGTTGACCTGGATCAAGTTCACCCCGGCCTCGACCAGCCGAAAAGCCATCAGCAGCGACCAGCCGAAGCTGTTGCCCCCATATCGCTCCTGGATTCGCCGGTCGGCCTTCGTCACGTCGAAGGCGCGGCGGATCTTGGGGTCGACCAACAACGAGATGGCCGACTGACGTTGCTCGTCGTAGCGATGGCTCGTGGCCGAGCGCTCAAGCGCCAGGCGCTGCTTGTCGAGGTCGCGCAACAGATCGACGCGACGGTGCAAGCGGTTGAAGTTCAGGCCCGGGGCGAGCGTGATATTGGGTGCCTGAAACACGCGCTGGTCCGGGGTCTCGGGGGGCTTCTTCGACAGGTTGGGAAAGGTGTACTCGGGATACGCCCCGCGCCACATGGGGTTGCCATACGGCGAGGCCTCGATGAAGAGAGGGTCCCGGTTGCGGCCCATCTGGCCGCCATAGGCTCCCGGAATCACGCCCCCCGACCAGTGGACGAGCCGTTCGGGCAATACGATCGCCGGAGGCAGGTTGTTCCGGCGTGGGGGCAACGCCTCCCCCACGATCGACGCGATCGACGGCCAATCGGTCGAGCGCGGTTCGCGGTCGCCGCGAAAGCCGGGCGGAACAACGCTGCGTCCGGTTAGCATGTAGAAATGGCCGAGCGTATGGTCATTCGACGGGTGGGTGAGAGAACGAACGATCGCCCAGTGCCGGCTCCGGCTGGCAAGCCCCGGAAGGTGTTCGCAGATCTGAATCCCCGGCGTCTTCGTCGCGATCGGCTGGAACTCGCCACGAACCTCCGCCGGCGTGTCCGGCTTCAAATCGAAACTGTCATGCTGCGCCAGCCCGCCGGACAGGAAGATGTAGATACAGGACTTCGCCTTGCCGCCGGACGCCGCGCCCCTCACCTTACCCTCTCCCCCGGGGGGAGAGGGCAGGGGGAGGGGAGACGCGGCACGCAGCGGCTCCAGATGATTCATCCCCAGACCCAGCAGGCCCAGGGCACCAGCCTGGATTGCCGTGCGCCGCGAGACGCGAGGGTGCGACAAGGCTTGCGAGAGGTTCATGGACGGTGTTCCTCAGCAGCACGAGGAAGGAGGCGAGACTGAGTGGCATTGTCAGCGATAGGGCAAGGGACCGTCAAGGAGATTCCTGCTCTCACGGTGAGGCCTTTGTCGTTGCCGTGTGCTGGTCCGCCTGTTACGCTCAGTCCGTCGAGCGATCGAGTCCGCACGGCCACGGCTGCTCTGCCTGGCAGATCTTAATCGTTGTTCTTTCCAAGGAGAACAGATGGCTCGTCGAAAGGTTCTCATTACCGGCGCTAGCGGACTGATCGGTGGCCTGACCATCAAGCACCTGGGCGACAAGTACGCGTTCAGCGGTCTCAGCCGCCGGCCGGTCGCCGGGATTCCTCACCTTGCTGCCGACATCACCGATGCGGCGGCCATCAAGCCGGCGTTCGTGGGAATCCACACGGTGCTGCATCTGGCGGCCGCCACCGGGGAGGACGAGTGGTTAGCATGGGGGCCGACCCTGGCGAATACCATGCAAGGGACGCTCCATGTCTACGAAGCGGCGCGAGAAGCAGGGGTCGGGCGGATTGTCTTCGCCAGCAGCGGTTGCTGTCAACTCGCCTGGGAGTGGGACCCAAACTATCCCTATGGCAAACTGGCCAACGGCCCCGACGACGAGATCCCCGCGACCTGGCCGATGGTCGACCTCGACTGGCCGGTTCGCCCCGACTCGCCCTACGCCGTCGGCAAGCTGTTTGGAGAGAACCTGGGCCGCTACTACGCCGACAAGTACGGTCTGTCGACCCTCGTGATCCGCCTGGGGGCCGTCCTCAAGGAAGACCGGCCGATGCTCCGCCGCCATTATCCGGGATACCTTTCGCAGGCCGACTGCGTGCAAGTGATCGACCAGTGTCTGAGTGCTCCGGAGTCGCTGAAGTACGATATCTTCAATGCGATCTCGGAAAACAAATACCGCTGGCGTTCGACCGAGCATACGAAAGCCGTCCTGGGCTGGCAGCCGACGGGCCGATCGGACGATTATCCTCTCCCAACAGAGTCGTGAACGGAGGGGAGACTCCCACCGTCACCAATCCACCCTTTGCCACCTGTTGCGGGCGCGGCGGGGTATTACGCCGGCACGAAAGCCTGACCTGCGTACGTTTCGTTCGTGCCGGGGGAATAGCTTGCCGCCGATGACCCAGCCTGAAGGACTCCAGGAATCAGCCCCGGGTGTTGACCTGGCGACGGAGGAAGAGGTTGCAGTCGTCCTATTTCCGAAGCCGAGACAACTGCATTTCCACCAAGTATGCCGCTCCCCGCTCGGTCTTGGGACGGGCCTCGACGCGGGGCGAATCGACGCAGGTCAGGTACATCGAGTCGCCACGCGGTTGGAGGTAGGCGATCGTGGCATAGCCCTCCCCCGACAGGCTCGGCACCGGCACCATCGCTGCCGCCCCGTCCCGGGTGTCGAACATCATGATCCGGTTGACGAAATGATGGGAGTTGCCATCGAACCCGAACGTCTTGTTTGCATTGGGGGCCCCCGCGAACGTTGAGAGCACACAGACCACGAACGGGCCGTGGGTGTTGAAGGTCGCCAGATACTTCCATTGCTTCCCATAACCGGGGAGTGCATACCGGGCCTCGAACTTCTGGCTGGCCACGTCAAAGACCATCAGATGCCCACCGAACATGTCGGCGACATACAGCTTGCCGTTCACCTCGACCGGCAGCATCGGTTTGCTACTCGGCCAGGGCGCGTCGAGGGTTGTCCACTTCTTGGCCTTCAGGTCGTAGCGGAGCAGCGGCTGCGTCGGGGCCATCCCTTGTTGCCACCACATCGGGCAGTACAGGGAATGGTCGGCGGAGACGTAGACGCCGGCGAATGGACCTTTTCCCGGTTTTGGCCAGGGGATCAGCTCGCTGGACCACTCGCCCGGCTTCCAGGCGTAGATCCCGTTATTGCCGTCGAAGCTGTACACGGTGCCGCCAACGACGAGGGCGTTGAAGACTTCCGGTCCCGGCTTCTTCAGTTCCAGGCCACGGGATTTCCCGGTCTTCGAGTCGATAAGGATCTGTCGCGGATACCAGCCCCCGCACACGAACAGTTCGTCACCCACCGGCACGACGTTGTCGATGTACAGCTTGTCGCTGCTCGGCTCGGAGGTCACCAAGACTTGCTCGGCCTTGCCGGTCAAGGGGTCCGCTTTCACGACCTTGCGGCGGTCCTTCTCGACCAGGCCGATCCACGCCGTGCCTTGTCCGTCGAAGTTCAGCGCCCGCATCCGGTTTGACTCCAGACCCAGCGGAATCACCCGCGTGGTCACCCGCAGTTGTGCGGTTGGAATCTCTTTGGCGGGAACTGTCCGTGGTTCCTCGGCGAGCCCGCCAGCAGCCGCGGAGACGACCACAAGGCAGGCAGACACGACCGTTCGGCAGAAGGCCCTGTTCATGGAGTGAACCTCCGACTCGGAGACGGGGGCCGAACGGTCCGGCGAAGTTGCCGGGCTGGCTACCGCCGCTTCAGCTCGCGAAGGACGCCGATGCCGGCCCGGTCAACGGCATCCGTTCGTGAGGCCCGGGTTATCGCGACTGCTCCCCTCAGTTCTTCGTCATCCCCGAACGAAAACGTGATCGCGCTTCAGGCCCGGCAGGCGTATTCCCACTCCGCCTCCGTCGGGAGCCAATAGCCGTCGGCGGCGAAATCGCAGTCCCAGACGTCGCACAGAGTCTTCATCTCGTGATCGGGGTGGTCGTGCAAGGGATCTTCCACACTTTTCTGCTACCTTTCTCGGCGTTCCGGAAACGCGCTGACGCTCCTGTCGATCAATCCGCGTACCCGGAGCGAACAACTTTCGGTCACGGCTGCGGGCGGAGTATGCGCTGCATGAAGTCCAGCATCAGCCGGCGCGAGTGCTTGCCGAAGACGCCATGCCGCGCCCGCGGGTAGAGCATCATCTCGAAGTCCTTGTCGGCACGCTGCAGAGCGTCGACCAACTGCGCCGTGTTCTGCGCGTGGACGTTGTCGTCCATCATGCCGTGCAGGATCAGCAGCCGCCCGTGTAGGTCTTGCGCTGCCTTCACGACGGAGGTCTTGTCGTAACCGGCACGGTTGTTCTGCGGCGTGTTCATGTAACGCTCGGTGTAGATGGAGTCATAGTTGCGCCAGTCGGTGACGGGGGCGCCGGCGATGCCGGCGGCGAACAGCTTGCTGTGCGTCAGGGCGTAGGCGGTCAGGAAACCGCCGTAACTGTTGCCGCTCATGCCGACCCGCGCCGCGTCGACGTACGGCCGGCCGCACAGCCAGCGAATCGCACATTCCACGTCCTTCAACTCGGAGACGCCGAGCTGTCGATAGGCGGCCCACGCCGAGCATGCCCCCTTGCCGCTGGCGCTGCGCGGCCGCCGGACCAGGTGTCGCTCACCGTCGGCAGGTGCGGCCCGCCGTAGGTCTTGAACCAGACCGGGTACTTGCGCTTCGCGTCGAGCTTCGGCGGTGCCAGCACCATGCCCTCCAGCAAGAACCCGTCGGGTGTCTTGATCTGGGCGAACTCCCATTTTGCGAACTCGTAGTCGTCGATCGCGTATACCGGGTTTGTGTCAAGGGTACGGGCGGAGGAGCCGTCGGCCCGGCACAGCCGCACGCGCGGCGGAGTGAGATGGTCGCTCCAGGTGTCGATGAAGAGTTTGCCCTTGGGGGCGACCTGGACGACGTGGTCGCCGCGGCCGCTGGTCAATCGTGCCAGGCCGCTGCCGTCGAGTTTCACGCGGTAGAGATCGTTGCCGATGGGCGAGTCGCGCGTACCGGAGAAATAGACCCACCCGTTTTCCTCGTCGACGATATACAGGTCGTGGACTTCCCACTCGCCGCTGGTGACGGCCCGCTTCGGCTTGCCGTCGCCGCTGCGATGGTAGAGATGTTTCCAGCCGCTGCGCTCGCTGAAGAACAGGAACGAGCCGTCCTTCAGGAAGTGCGGCGGGCCGGGGTCCTCGACCCACGCCTTGGTCGTCTCGCGGAACAGCACAGCCGGGGTCCCGCCGGCGCGGCCGACGGCACAGAAATCGAGCCATGTCTGGGCCCGGTCCTGGACATAGTAGAAGACCTGCCGGCTGTCGGGACTCCAGGCGACACGGACGATCAGCGTGGCATCCTGGGGATCGTTGCCGCGCTCGGCCCAGCCCGCCGGCCCGCCGCTCACATTCGCGATGCCGACCTTGACGCGCGGATTGGGATCGCCCGCCTTCGGGTAGGGCGTCGCCTCCAGGCGCTGCCGTGCCGCGGCCTGGTCGACGAGCGTGAACTTCCTGACGGGTGCGTCGTCGAAACGAAGGAACGCGATGGCGGTCGAGTCGGGGCTCCACCAGTAGGCGTGGTGGTTGCGATTGAAGATTTCCTCGAAGTAGACCCAGTCGGCGCGCCCGTTCGAGATCGTCTCGCTGCCGTCCTTCGTCAAGCCCCGCTCCGTCTGCGTGGCGAGGTCGACAACGTGTAAGTTATTATCACGGACAAAAGCGACCCACTTGCCGTCGGGACTGAAGGATGGCAACTCCTTCGGTCCCGCTCCCTTCGTCAAACGCACCGGCTTGCTGCCGTCGAAGGGGCAGAAATAGAAGTCGTCCTGGTACACGATCAGGGCGGCGGTGCGCTGCGGGTTCATCGGGAATAGGGGCGCGCGGGCGCGCAGCTCGGCCGCCTGGCGGGTCATGCCGGGGATCGTGGCCAGCGCTTTTGCGAACTTCTCCTGGTCGAAGAACGGTTTCGCCCGGCCCGTCACTGCGTGGACCTTCTGCATCTTGCCTTCCTTCATTTGCAGGAAGTGCTCGCCGTCGTCCAGCCAGACGAGACCGTGGACCGGGTTGCCGTGGAAGTTCGGCAGCTGGCCCGTGGTGAGCGCCTCCAGCGTGATCGGCTGTTTCTGCGGGCGGTCCTCGGCAAGCGGGCGCACCCGGGCCTTCGTGAGCGGCACCGGAGACGACAACCGCAGCACAGGGAAGTCGGCACCGACCTTCAGGCCCGCGTCGAAGAAGTTCCAGGCACACAGCCCGTCGTCGGCCTGCGCCTCGAGCAGGTAGGCGGCGAGCGTGCCGAGCGGCTGGCCGGTGCGGACCAGAATCGTGCCCGCCGCGACACGTCGCACCTCCTTGCGGGCCATCGTCTCGACGCTGACGAGTGTGTGGTTCTGGAACGGACGTAGGCTTGGCGTGACCTTGTTGATGCGGGAGGCCTCGACGTCCACTTCGATGTCCTCGCGCAGCTCCTCGACCTCGATGCCGTGCCGCTGCAGGTTCTCGGTGACGGTGCGGAACGAGCCAGAATAGAGGTACGCATACGGCCGCGTTACCGACAGCGTCGGCTCGCAGCGGCCGTCGAACGCGACCTTGTAGTCCTTTGGTTTGTCTGTCGGCACGCGCTTGTCGTCCTTCGTCTCCTCGACGAAGCCCAGGATGGTGACCGGCTCCTTGAACGCGGCGGAACGGAAGCGCAGCACGACCTGGTCGCTCGGCCGTGGCGCCTTCCCGGCCTCGACGGTCGCGGTGCGGGCCGCCGACAGCACGGCTCGGACCTTGTCCCTGTTCCCGGCGACGTACTCCAGGCAGCGGCGCACGAAGGCCCCGCTCGCCCGGACGCGGTCTCGGAAAGGGGCATACGTATACGACTCCGAGAGAAGGGAGATGCGGTTGCGCAGACCGACGTACACGATGCCGAAACGGGGCAGGGCGGGGTACGTTTCCCAACGTTTGCGGTCGTCGGAGAAATTACCGTAGAAGAACGAGTGCAAACGATCCTTCTTCTCCATGCGCCGGCTGACCTCGGGCAGTAGGGTGTCGCGGACGAATGTGACGAGGCGGTCGTCGCCGGCAGGGTTGCGCGGGCCGTCGTAGGTGATGGCGTAGCGGTGGAACGAACCGTTGGTCGTGTGCGTGTCAATGACGACAGCTGGGTCCCAGGTATTGAGGACGCGGACGAGGGCGCGCACCTCGGGGCTCTCCAGCTTGACGAAGTCGCGGTTGAGATCGAGGCCCTGGGCGTTGGCGCGCTGGCCCGCCTCGGCCGGCCCGTTCTGACCGGGACGATTGTTTTTGCCCATTTTGTCGTTGCCGTCGGCGTTGAAGATTGGCAGGATCAGCACGACAAGGTCCTTCAGCAGGGCGTGTTCCTTCCCCGTGGCCAGGTCGCGCGCCAGCATCAGGAGAGCTTCCTTGCCGTCGACCTCGCCGGCGTGGATGTTGCCGACCGCGAGGACGACGGTCTTGCCGCTCCTGGCCGCCTCGGCCGGAGTGTTGACGGGCGGGTCGGCGAGAATCAGCAGCGGCAACTTGCGGCCCTCGAAGCTGGTGCCCATTGTCTGGAGACGCACGACCGGCGAGCGTTTCGCCAGGCCCTCGCAGAAGGCGACGACATCGGCATGGCGTGAGGTCGCCTTGTAATCGCTCTTCTCGGCGACGGTCTGCGGCGGTGGTCCGGCAGCAGGGGGCGGGGCCAGGCTCAGGAGCAGAGCAAGAGACAGGCAAGGGATGGTTCGCACGGCGATTCTCCAACATTGTGGGGCAGGTCGCTGACCTGCCTGGCGGCTGGCAGGTCAGCGACCTGCCCCACGAGGTTCTGCCTACAATAGGACCAATCACGCGGCGCCAAGGCAACAACGATTTGCAAGCAAAGGGGGCATCGATGGCGAAGAAGTATCGCGTGGCGGTGATCGGCCGGACCGGCAAGGGCAACTACGGCCACGGTCTCGACGTCGTGTGGAAGGCGCTCGACAACGTCGAGATCGTCGCCGTCGCCGACGAAAACAACAAGGGCCGCGCCGACGCGGCGAAGCGCCTCGGGGCGCCGAACGCCTATGCCGACTACCGGCACATGCTGGAGAAAGAGAAACCACAGATCGTCAGTGTCGCCGACCGGCATCTCGACTCGCACCGCGACATGGTCATTGCCTGCGCCCGAGCGGGAGCGAGCATTTTCCTTGAAAAGCCGATGGCCCGCACGCTCGCCGAGGCGGACGAGATGATCCGTGCCTGTGAAATGCACCATGTCAAGTTGGCGATCGCCCATCAGACGCGCTACAGCCCCCGGGTGCAGCGCATCAAGGAGTTGATCAGCGCCGGTCGCCTGGGCGATCTGCTGGAGCTACACGGCCGGGGCAAGGAGGACAGTCGCGGCGGCGGAGAGGACTTGATGGTCCTCGGCACGCACATCATGGACCTGATGCGCGTCTTCGCCGGCGACGCCCGCTGGTGCTTCGCGACGGTGCTGCAAGGCGGCAAGCCCGCCGGCAAGGCGGACGTCCGCCAGGGCGGCGAGGGGATGGGCCCGGTGCTGGGCGACCACATCCGGGCGACCTATGGCTTCGACCGCGGTGTGCAGGGGACGTTCGGTACGCACCGCTCGCGGATCGCCGCGACAGCGAGCAAGCGCTTCGGCCTGGAAATCTGCGGCTCGAAGGGCGTGGTACGGCTGACAACGGGCAGCCTGCCGGCGGCGTACTTCCTCGACGACCCGTCGTGGTTCTCTGGACGCAGCAAGGCGGCGTGGCAGGAGATCACCAGCGCCGGGCTCGGCCTGCCGGAGCCGCGAAAGGACGCCGGGCTCGGCCTGGGCAACGAGTGGATTGCCCGGGACCTGATCGAGGCCATCGAGAAGGACCGCCAGCCGCTGGGCAGCATGTACGACGGCCGGGCCGCCCTGGAGATGATCCTGGCGGTCTACGAGTCGCATCGGCTTCGAGGCCGCGTCGAACTGCCGCTGAAGAACCGCCAGCACCCGCTGACGATGCTGTGACAAAGCAACGCACGTAGGTCAGGCTTTCCAGCCTGACGTTGAGGCCGCGTCAGGCTGGAAAGCCTGACCTACTTTCGGGCTGGCGTAATATGTTGTTCGACGCTCACTCCACGGTGACGCTCTTGGCAAGGTTGCGCGGCTTGTCGACGTCGCAATCGCGCAGCACCGCGATGTGATAGGCGAGCAGCTGCAGCGGTACGACGGTCACCAGCGGTTGCAGGTACTCCGGGACCTCCGGGACGTAGATCACCTCATCGGCCCGCGCCGCCACCTCCTCATCGCCCTCGCAGGCGACGGCGATCACCGGCCCGCCGCGTGCCTTGACTTCCTCCAGGTTGCTCATCACCTTGTCGAAGATCGGCCCGCGCGGCATCAGGAAGACCGAGGGCGTATCCACGTCGACTAGGGCGATCGGGCCGTGCTTCATCTCTGCCGCGGGGTAGCCCTCGGCGTGGATGTAGCTGATTTCCTTGAGTTTCAGCGCCCCCTCCAGCGCCACCGGATAGTGATACTGCCGCCCCAGGTACAGGAAGTTGTTGGCGTGGCCGTAGCGCTCGGCGACACGGCGCACGCTGTCGTGGCAGTGCAGCGCCTGCCGCACCGCGTCGGGGACGCCGCGCAGCTCGCGCACCATCTGCGCCCCTTGCAGGGCTGACAGGTGGCGCATCCGCCCGAAGTGCAGGGCGAGCATGGTCAGGACCGCCACCTGGTTGGTGAAGGCCTTGGTGCTGGCGACGCCGATCTCCGGGCCGGCGTGCAGGTAGACGCCGCCGTCGGTCTCGCGGGCGATCGTGCTGCCGACGACATTGCAGAGAGCAAGCGTTGGATGTCCCTTGCGCTTGCTCTCGCGGAGGGCGGCGAGCGTATCGGCTGTCTCGCCCGACTGCGTGATGGCGATGACGATGGTGTTGCGGTCGATGGGCGGGTTGCGGTAGCGGAACTCGCTGGCGTACTCGACCTCGACGGGGATGCGGGCGAACTCCTCGATCAGGTACTCGCCGACCAGCGCCGCATGGTAGCTAGTGCCGCACGCTGTCAGGATGATCCGTTCGACACGGCGCAGCGCCTGCGTGTCCAGGTTGAGCCCACCGAAGTGGGCGCTGGCCTCCTCGTCGGAGAGCCGGCCGCGCAGGGCGTTCTCCAGGGCCTCCGGCTGCTCGTAGATTTCCTTGAGCATGTAGTGCTCGAACACGCCCTTGTCGGCGTCGGCAACCTCCCATTCGATCTCATGGATGCTGGCCTGGACGCGGCTGCGCTCCTGGTCGAGGATGTGCCATTCGCCGCGGGTCAGCACGCACAGCTGGCGGTCCTTCAGGTAGACGACCTTGTCGGCCAGCCCGACCAGGGCGCCGGGGTCGCTGGCGAGGTAGTGCTCGCCCTCGCCAATGCCGAGCACCAGCGGACTGCCCAGGCGAGCGCCGATGACGACGTCCGGGTAGTGCGGCGACACAACCGCCAGGCCGTAGGTCCCCTTGAGCAGGTCGAGCGTGTCGCTGACTGCCTCGATCAGGTCGCCGCAGGGCAGGTCGCCCCAGTCGCGGTCGCCGCTGACGGTACGCAAGTTGCGGGCAATCAGCTGGGCGATCACCTCGGTATCGGTGTCGCTGGTGAAGAGGACGCCCTCGGCCTCTAGTTGGCGGCGCAGGATTGCGTAGTTTTCAATGACGCCATTGTGGACAACAGCGACGAGGCCGTTGCCGCCGACATGGGGGTGGGCGTTGGTGTCGTTGGCCGGGCCGTGGGTGGCCCAGCGGGTGTGGCTGATGCCGATGCTGCCGGGGGCGGGCCGGTCGCGGACGTGCCGGGTCAGGTCCTGGATGCGGCCGGCGCGCTTGCGCAAGTGCAGGCGCGTGCCGTGCAGCGTCGCCAGGCCGGCGCTGTCGTAGCCGCGATACTCAAGCCGGCGCAGGCCCTCCAGCAGAATGGGTTCCGCGTCCCTGAAACCCACGTAGCCGACGATACCACACATAAACCCCCTCCCTCCGTGTGCGCGGGTGCTTCTTCCCCGTTCCGATCTTCTCTTCCGGGCGAGGCGGCGAAAGTATAGCGTTCCTCGCGGTTCCGGCAAACGGCAGTTCCCGGGGGGCATGCGCTCAGGCCTGGGCGCACGCCGCTCTCTCCGGCGAACGAAGGATGTGCGCCATGCTGGGCGGTTTGCGTTCGTCTGGGAACAATCGACAGAAAGGGAAAGTGAGGGAGCCGGGCAGCATGCCGGAAAGAAGCGGGGTCAGGGGGCATCCGCTCTTTCTCTGGGAGGCAACAGCCGCGACTCGCCCCGGTTCGTCTCGGGTGCGCGGCGGCGCGAGAACATGAACAGAATTGCCATCACCGCCCCGGCCGTCAGCAGCCCCACGCCGATGCCGAGAAGCACTTCCGGCGTCGGGCCACGCTGCCCGCGCTGCCACAAGTCCGGCTTGTCACGGCCGGCGATGCCAAGCGCCAGCATGCCGGCCCCGGTCCCGATCAGCAGGCTGATGAGCACCTTGACGAGGCCACGCCCCAACGCCAGAAGGACTTCTCGCATCGCTGTTCTCCTTCCCCTCGGCCTGCGCCCGCGGCCCCGGCATTGCCCGGGGCGGTTGTCCAGGAGTCATTGATTATGGACAGCCGTCCGTCGAAATGCAATCGGCCGCTCGTGGGCGGGTGTAAACCCGTAGCTGCACGTGGTTCTGCCCCCCTCGCCCCCGCTTCGGGGGCGAGGGGAGAAAGAGGGCTCGCAACTGCGGATTTGCACCTCCCGTGCGCCGACCGGCCCCTTGACGTCACAGTCGGCGCAGGTAGGATGTTATTCGACCCCAGCACGCGAGCCTTCCCCATGCTTTTCTCCCCGCTGATGCAGCAGTTCAGGCCGGTCGCGTTGGTCCTCGCTGTCCTGGCAGCGGGCACCGCCGCGCCCGCCCGCGCCCAGGTCGCCAGTGCTCCCCAGTTCGAGAAGGACGTGCTGCCCGTCCTGACTGCCCATTGCCTGAAGTGCCACGGCGGGCCCAAGCCGAAAGCGGGCCTCGATCTGCGGACCCGGGCCGGCATGCTCGAGGGAGGCGAGTCCGGTCCGGCACTCGTCCCCGGGATGTCCGCCAGGAGCCTGGTCTTCGAGATGATCCGCAAGCGGGAAATGCCCCCGGGCAAGGAGACCAAACTGACGGCGCAGCAAGTTGCCCTCGTCAAGGCCTGGATCGACGCCGGCGCCCCGTCCGTCCAGGCCAACCCGCCGGTGGAGATCGTGGGGAAGACGGTCACGGAAAAAGACCGGCAGTTCTGGGCCTTCCAGAAGCCGGTCCGCCCGCCCGTACCCGCCGTCCGGGGCCGTGAGCGGGTACGCACTCCGATCGATGCGTTTATCCTCGCCAAGCTAGAGTCCAAGAGTCTTTCTCTCTCGCCCGACGCCGACCGTACGACCTTGCTCCGGCGCGTCTCTTTCGACCTGATCGGGCTGCCGCCGTCACCCGAAGAGGTGGACGCGTTCCTGGCGGACACCCGGCCCGATGCCTACGAGCGGGTGGTCGAGCGGCTGCTGGCCTCGCCTCACTACGGCGAGCGCTGGGGGCGGCACTGGCTCGACGCGGCCGGCTACTCCGACTCCGTTGGCGGCGACAACGATCCCGGGCAGCTGTTCGTCCGCGAGGGGATGTGGCGCTATCGCGATTATGTTGTCCGCGCGCTGAACGAGGACAGGCCCTTGGACCGCTTTCTCACCGAGCAGCTGGCCGGCGACGAGATGGACGACTGGCGCTCGACCCCGGTGCTGACCGCCGCGATGCGCGAGCACCTGGTCGCGACCGGCCTGTTGCGCACGAGCGTCGACCACACCACCGAGGACGAACTGAACCGGCCATTCGAGCGCTACCAGGTCCTGCATGACACGATCGAAAACCTCACCAGCAACCTGCTCGGTCTGACGGTGGCCTGCGCCCGCTGTCACGACCACAAGTTCGACCCCATCCCGCAGGTAGAGTATTACCGCCTGCTGGCCGTCCTCAAGCCGGTCTACAACACCGAGGCGTGGATTCAGCCCCAGCACCGACACCTCGAGGACGTGTCGGTGAAGGAAAAGGAAGCGATCGACCGCCCGCTCACCGAACTGGAGCAGCAGCTTGCCGCCATCCGGCGGCCCTACGAAAAGAAGCTGTTCGAGGCCAGGCTGGCGAAGTTGCCGGAAGTCCTCCGGGCGGACACGGCGGCGGCGCTGGCCACTCCTGGGGCAAAACGCACTGCCATCCAGACGTACCTTGCGGAAAAGCTCGGGCCATCGCTCAGTGTCCCGCCCGAAGAAGTCTCCCAATCCCTCAGCAAGGCCGATCGTGCCAGGACGACGGCCCTGGACAAACAACTGGCTGCTCTGAAGGGCAGGCGACAAACGCTCCCCAAGATCCAGGCCGCCTGGGAAGCGTGGCAGGGCGCTCCCCCGCCCGCTCATGTGCTCCGTCGGGGCAACCACGTCACGCGCGGCGCGGAGGTGCAGCCCGGCGTGTTCGCGGTGCCGACCGACATCAAGAGCCCGACCCTCATTCCGCCTCCCCGGCCGGAGGCGAAGACAAGCGGCCGCCG
>JACOUH010000099.1 GCA_016177925.1 Planctomycetota bacterium
GACGGAGTACCGGGACGAGGTGGGCAACCGGACCAGCTTTGTCTACGACGCCAACAACGGCCACCTGCTGAGCGTCAAGGATGCCCTGAGCCAGCTGACCACCTTGACGTACAACCCCAGCAGCGGCCTGCTGGAGACGGTGACCGATGCGCTGGGGCGTGTGACCACCACGCTGTACGACAACGCCCGCCGCGTGCAGACGACCCTCAACGCACTGGGCGACCGGGCCACGCTCACCTACGACAGCAACGGCAACGTGGCCACGCAGGTCGACGAGCTGGGCCGGACCACGACCTTTGTCAATGACGCGCTGGGCCGGGTGACGGGACAGACCGACCCGATGGGGGCGCTGTTGACCTACGTCTACAACGGCATTGGCCTGGAAACCTCGGAGAAGGATGCGCTGGGGCACGGCACCAGCCTGGTCTACAACTCGCGGGGCGAGCAGACCCAACGCAAGGAGGCGGACGGCACCGTCCACTGGTCCACGTACGACCCAGCCGGGCAGGACACGCTCGACCGCAACGCCAACGGCCACTCGACCTCCACCGTCTACGATGCCGCTGGCCGGCCGAAGTACCACATCCATGCCTTCGGGACGGTGACCTACGACTACAACCTGGCCGGGGAGATGATCCGCCAGCGCAACGAGCTGGGCGCTGCCACCATCTCCACTTACGACCTGATGGGCCGGCTCAAGACCGTCACCGATGCCCTGAACGAAGTGACCACCACGGTCTACGATGCGGCGGGCAACGTCAGCGAGGCGGACGATGCCCGCGGCTACAAGACCACCTATGCGTACGATGCCCTCAACCGCCAGGTGGCCCTGACCCAGGCGGCCGGCACCAGCGACGCCGCCACCGCGACGACGGTCTACGACGAGGTCGGCAACGTGTCCCAGACGATCGACCCGCTGGGACACATCACCTCGACCGCCTATGATGCGCTATACCGGGTCACCAAGGTAACCGAGGCCAAGGGCAGCGCGGACGAGCGCTCGGTCACCTATGCTTACGACCAGGTGGGCAACCAGGTGTCGATGACCGACGCGCGGCTGGTTCGCACCGACACCACCTTCGACAAGGACAACCGTCCGACCGTGGTGACCGAAGCGGCGGGTACGTCCCTGGCCCGCGTGAGCACCACGGTCTACGACCTGCAGGGCAACGTCACCAGCGCCGTCGATGCGTTGGGGCGGACCGTCACCTTTGCGTATGACGCGCTGAACCGGCAGGTGTCGCAGACCACGGCCGCGGGCACGGCGGATGCGGAGACGACCTACCAGGAGTTCGACGGCGAGGGAGACCTCGTCAGTGCGGTGGACGGCCTGGGGCACCCCAGCAATACCTGGTACGACCAGTTGGAGCGTCCGGTCACGTTCAGGGACCGGCTGGGGAACACGACGCGGCGGGGCTACGATGCGGCCAGTGGCTTGCAGTCGACCACGGACGCGCAGACGCCCTACCCCAACGTCACCCGCTACACGCCGGACAAGCTGGGCCGGCAGTGGGTGGTGAAGGATGCCCTGGGCAACACGTTCACGACGGTCTACGACGCGGTGGGCAACCAGGTCGGCACGATCGACGCCCGTGGCAACCAGGGCACGGCGGTCTACGATGGGCTCAACCGGGCCATTGCCCAGGTCGATGCGCTGACCAACCGGGTCACGACGGTCTACGACAAGGCGGGCAACGTCGTCCAGCAGATCGACGCCGCCAGCAAGACGATTACCTACACGTATGACAACCTGAACCGGCAGATAACGATGCAGGCCCCGGGCCTGGGGGTGTTCACGACGGTCTACGATGCGGGCGACAACGTGGTCAACACCATCGATGGGCTGGGCCACAAGACGACAATGGTCTACGATGAGTTGGGCCGCAAGACCAAGGACATCGATGCGCTGGGCAAGACGACGACCTACCTGTACGACGCGCTGGGCAACCAGACCGGGCTGATTGACCCCGATGGCAACCGCACCACCTTTGTGTACGATAACCAGAACCGGGTGGTGACGCAGACCGATCCGCTGGGGCACAGCGTCACGATGGCCTACGACAAGGATAATCAGCTGCTGTCGCGGACCGACCGCCTGGCCCGGCGCATCGACGACGCCTACGACTGGAACGGGCAGCTGGTGACGGAGACGTGGTACAACAGCCAGGGCAGTGCGGTCAACACGCTGACGCACAGCTATGATCCCAACGGCAACGAGCTGATGGCGCAGGACAGCCACGGCGCCTACACCATGACCTATGACGTGCTCAACCGGGTCAACACGGTCCAGGGCTTGTTCGGGCTGACGTTGACGTACAGCTACGACGCCGTGGGCAACCGGGTCAAGCTGCAGGACAGCAAGGGCGGCGTGACCACCTCGGTCTACGACAAGGACAACCAACTGACGAGCCGGCAGTTCGGCGGGGTGGGGCAGACGCCGTTGCGAATCGATACGGCCTACAACGCGCGCAACCTGGTGGGCACGCTCACGCGTTACAGCGACCTGGCGGGCACCAGCAAGGTGGGCGAGTCGGACTACAGCTACGACGATGGCCAGCGCGTGACGAACATTCAGCACAAGAACGGCGCGACGCCGGGCACGGTCCTGTCCAACCTGACCTATACGTATGACAACGCCGGTCAACTGCAGACCGATACGATCGACGGGACGCTGCGCAGCTACACGCACGACACCGCCGACCAGTTGACCAACGACGGCACGGAGACGTTCACCTTTGATCCGGCGGGCAACCGCAACGGGGCCGGGATCTTCACGGTCGGCACGGACAATCGCTTGACCAACGACAGCCTGTGGACCTACAGCTACGATTTAGAGAACAACCTCAGCAAGAAGAGCCTGGGGACCAATGCCGAGACCTGGACCTTCGGCTACACCAACAGAAACCAGTTGGACATGGCCGAGGACCGCGCCACCGACAGCGGCACCCTGTTGCTCAAGCTGGTCTACCAATATGACGTCTATGGGCGTAGGATTGAGCAGGACCGCTGGACGGCGGCGACGGGCACGGTGGTGCTGCGTTTCGGCTACGACGGTCCGGACGTCCTGGTCGACCTGGACGGCAGCAACAACCTGAGCACCCGCTACGTGCGTCCCGACGGGGTGGACGCCTTGGGGGCGCGGATCGGGTCGGGGACGGTGGCCTGGTACTTGACGGACCGTGAGGGTTCGGTGGTAGCGATGATGGATGCCAGCGCGGTGGTGCAGGACAAGATCACCTATGGCGGCTTCGGCAACGTGCGCAACGAGACGAACGCGTCGTTTGGGGACCGCTACAAGTACACGGGGCGGGAGTACGAGGGGACGGCGGGGCTGAAGTGGACCTACAACCGTGCCCGCTGGTACGACACCGATCACGACCGCTGGACGACCGAGGACCCGCTGGGCTTCGGCGCCGGCGACTACAACCTCAACCGCTACCTCCGCAACAACCCGACCAATGGGACCGATCCGAGTGGACTGAAGTCACTGTCCTCCCCTGCTCAATTCAAAGGCTATGGAACAGTAAGCTGGGAGGCCAAGGGAGATCGATTGACGATCACGTTCAGCGGCCATGGTGCTGAGGGGGCGAAGGGTGTGGGCTTCATGAGGGTAAAGCAATCGATGCAGCTTGAAGTGTTCGGCCTGTACGACGTGAAGCCCAACCGGCGATTCGCCGTGGAGCTTCCAGCAGGGTACTCTCTCGACGACCCTAAGGCGCCAAAGCATGGCCACGAGCATACGTCGGCAAGTAGTAGCGCCCCACACCCAGTGAAAGACCACGGGTGGAAGGGGGAGTTCTCGAAAGGCCGCTATACGCACGATCCTAAGGAAGGTACGATCACATGGTTCGATAATCCGAGCGCGGCGGAGTTTCTCCTTCCCCAGGCCGAAAAACATGTCGTGAAGGAATTGGGAATGACGCGGCAATTCGGTCGGGACACGGGGCGCTTAGTTGGGGTCCGGATCGTCCAGCGGTTCGCTACTACGGTTTACCTGGGCTCTGGCCTCCGGAAAATCCCAGTGTTGACTATCGTCTGGACTTCCACAGAGGAGAAAGGCCTGGGGGGGCCAAAACTCCTGCCGGGGGAGCACTACAGTGTGTGGGGTCCACAGGTGAAAATCCTCTACGCAACTGATGACGCAGAATGGGTCAACCACTTCAGAGCGATGTACTGGTCGACCCGCGGAGGTCCTCGTGAGGAACTCAACAATGGTGAATGGTAACCATTCACCCAAGGCATGTTGTATGAATTCCGCGGAATCGTCGAGAAACACTACGGATGCATCAACGCTCATGGATTGCAGTCTCAGAGTTGGTCTCTCGTGTCGGCCATGAGATCAATCTGCACCGAGGCAGTGTACGGTTTGCTCGTGGGTTGTGGTCACCCAAACGCCCTGGCTGCAGTGAAAGGTTAGGGTAATTGACCGATGTCTGCTGCCAGCTACATCGATCAGAGACGATAGCACGCTAGACGTTCGGTGAGCGAGCGTGCCGCGCCTCGCCTAGTGGAGGTTGTCCGATGAGAGTGTTGTTGTGCGTCGTTTGCATGCTCTTCTCGGCTGCCCTCCACCTGCTGGGCGGCTCTCCGAGTGGGGCACCGGACGCCGCGTGGTCAGCCATCTCGGTGTCGGAAAACCACGTCGACGCTGCGACGGTCGCGGCGTACCAGAAGCTCGGGGCTGTTTACTGCGGCCTCAAGGTCGATCCGCTTGGTCGTTTGGAGACCACGGTCAGGAAGTATGCGCCAGCAGGGAGTTTGTCGGTTTTCCGGTTTGATAAAGAGCTGCCCGACGGCAAACCGCCAAAGCTGCCGCCGGTCGCGGTGCGATTTGGACTCGATTTCAGGCCCAGAAAGTTGACGCAGGAGGGAAAGCTGACGGACGCAGGGTTGAAGGAGTTGGCGGGGCTTGACAACCTCTCCTACCTTGATCTCAGTTATACAGAGGTGACGGACGCAGGGTTGAAGGAGCTGGCGGGACTGAAGAAGCTCGCTGCGCTCCGTCTCTCCGGCCCGGCGACAACGGGCGCGGGGCTGAAGGAGTTAGGGCGCCTTCCAAACCTCGCCTGGCTTGACCTCAGCTTCCCCGGTGTGCAGGACGCAGACCTGAAGGAGCTGGCAGGTCTTGCGAAACTGGCCCATCTTGATCTTTCGGACACAGGAGTGACGGACGCCGGGCTCAAAGAGCTACGGGGCGTGAAGAACCTCACCTCGCTGTATCTCCGCCGCAGCCTAGTGACGGACGCGGGCTTGAAGGAACTGGTGAGCCTCAAAAAGCTCGGCACACTCGATCTCTGCAACACGAACGTTACGGACGCCGGGCTGAAGGAGGTGGGGAAAGTCAAGAGCCTCACCACACTCGATCTCACCTTCGCTCGGGTGACGGCTGTAGGGCTGAAGGAGCTGGCGGGGCTTGAGAACCTCACCAGGCTCCATCTCTATGGCGCCCGTGTGACAGACGCGGGGTTGAAGGAAATCGGGGGCCTCAAGAATCTCACCGCGCTTTATCTAAGCGGCCAAGGGGTCACGGACGCTGGGCTGAAGGAACTAGCGGGCCTCAAGAAACTCGCCGTTCTTCGTCTCGTTTGCCCCGAAGTGACGGACGCCGGACTGAAGGAATTGGCCTGGTTTACGAGACTGGCCCGGCTTGATCTCTCCGGCACCCGTGTGACGGACGCCGGGCTGAAGGAGTTAAGACGGCACCAACACCTCTCCTGGCTCGCTCTCAGCTTCACCCGTGTGACGGACGCGGGACTGAAGGGGGTCGCGGGTTGGAAGAACCTCACAAGGCTCGAGCTCTACCAAACTCAGGTGACTGACGAGGGGCTAAAGGAGTTGGCGAAACTCAAGAATCTCTCCTACCTTGATCTCGGCGCCACCGAACTGACGGACGTTGGGTTGAAGGAGTTAGCGGAACTCAAGCAACTCACCACGCTCCTTCTTCTTAACACCCGGGAGGTGAGCGACTCAGGGATTAGGGAACTCAAGCGGGCGTTGCCAGGCTGTCGCATCCTGTCCGGGATACGGAGGTAGAGCGACGAAAAGGGGGGAAAGGTGTCAGACACCGAAAGCAACAGAAGATCGGAAATAGGAGCCGAAGGGAACAACCGAGACTTGGAACCATTGTGAGGTCTGACAAGAGGGTTTCTCCATGAGCACAGACTACAGCGAGGCGGTCGAGAGAAAGGCGGTTGTCGGCACGGCAACCCTGCCCGCACCAGCGGAGCGCGTTCGTTTCGTCTACCGGCTCGACGAACAGAGGCTCGGGGCTGGAGCGTTGACAGACCCAGGATCTGCCGCGGACGGCTCCCGCCTTTCCCTTGCCGAAGTGATCCACTACGACAGCTTCGGCAATCTGATGGCCGTGCGCGAGGACGAACAGGACGACAAGCGCACCGAGTCCCTCGCCGACTGGTGCGACACGCCGGTCGAGTTGGACACCGATCCCGACTGGATCTGTCTGCCGACGAGGTGGTACGACCCCAACCCAGGCCGCTGGACGGCCGAAGATCCGCTCGGCGGTGCCGCGGACGACCCCAACCTCTACCGCTTCGTCGGCGGCCGCGGGGCAGAGATCCCTATCCCCGTCGCCGAGGCCCCGCAACCGTGACCTCTGCCGAAACCGTTGCCCTTCCGCAGAAGACCACCACCGACGACGACACCACGACTGCGGGTGACCGCCACCGAGCCCTCGACCGTAGCGTTCAACCCGCGCGGGAGGTAGTCGGCCACCTTGATGATGCCGCCGTCGCCCCCGGCCAGCGTCTGGCGCTGCCTCTGCCGCAGCACTCCTGTGCTTCGGTCTTCGCCTTGGCGTAGGCGGACCTCCGCTTGCCTTCCCCCAGACGGATCATCAATTCCCCCCGATCCATGTTCGCGCGGTAACAGATGCCTTCCTCACCGCGTCTCCGAGTTTGCAATTCTGTCAGCGGGCGCTCAAAACCAGCCACCGATGGGTGCTTGAAAACCAGCCACTTTGAGGAGACGACAGTTCGCCAGTTACACTCGATGGAGTTCCCAGCGTCCTGGGAGATCCGTCATGGCGCACCACCTCACTATGGCTCTCATCGACACGATCCTTGCCCTGCACCAGCGTCGCTGGTCGCAACGTCGTATCGCCCGTGAACTCGGCATCGACCGCGAAACGCTCGCCCGCCGGCCCCGCGCCAAGCGTGCGCCGCAACCACCCAACGGCGCTCAGGGCGGGACGGCCGTGGCCTGCCGCTGCGCCGTGGTCTGCGCGGCGGCTGCCTGCTGGGTCGCCGCCCAACGCTCGGGCAGCAACTCCGGCAACAGGCAATGCCCTCGGCGCGGACGACCGGACCGCTCTGGCCGCGTGGACCGGACCGCTGGAGAACCTTCCCAACGAGGACGGAACCTTCCCGGGCCGCTATCGCTCTGCGGACACGCCCTACGACGTCGACATGGCTTTCGAGTCGGCCCGCAGCCGCGCGTACGATCCCACCGTGGGCGCCTGGCAGGACGAAGACCCGGTGCCAGGCCGACCAACCTGAACGACGGCGCGGCACTCCCTGTGGATCGCTCTGGGGTCTGCACCCGCGGGGTGAGCCTATCAGGCTCGCCAGGACGCGGCAGCGGCGGGCCCCAGAGGGGCTGGCACGCGGCACGCACGGCCTGGTTCAAAAGCCAGGACGCGCGGGGGACCCCGGAAGGAAGCGGTGTGTGTATTGGGTGCGCGCGCCAGGCAATCCATTCCGCCGCGGAGCCAACGTGACGTACGACCGGGGTTCGTTGCCAGGGGTTCCGCTGCGGCGGTTCCCCTTTCGTGGAACCGTCCCTGCCACGGTGGCACGCTGGCACGCACACCGGCACCGCCGCGCGGGGGACAGCACACTCGCTCGGGCAGGCTGCCGGCCGGGAGCACGCCGGTGGTCCAGAAGTCCCGCACGCGCCAGGGCAGCAAGCGGACAGGGCCCACCTTCGGGCCACGCGCTCCGCGATGCCCCCGCAGCCTGGCACAGGCGGCGACCCCCGACCCCCGACCCGGTACGCCCCTCTGAAAAACGGCGGCAACTCCTTCACTCCTTCGGGCCGATGAAGACCAGCTCGTTGTAGTCCTCGTAATGGTGGAAGTCGGGGACGGTCAGCGCGGCCGTCGAGGACAGGTCCGGCCGCTCGAATGCCACGGAGTAATCGTAGCGGCAAAGAGCGAACCGCCACTTGTCGCCTGGTTTCGGCTTGCCGCCCGCTGCCTTGAAGGCCGTCCAGGGAATGCGGCCCTCGACGGTCCAGCCCTTGTCCTTGTCGCGGTAGTCGTTCACCGTGTCGCGCTTGTCGCGCAACTGCACGGCGGACTCCATGCCGAGCTTCGTTAGCGCTGCGAAGCGATTGTAGCCGCCCGCCCCGCGCGAGGGCATGAACAGTTCCAACTGGGTGTTCAGGACGTTGACCTGGAACTCGTAGTACTGCAAGGGGAAATCGTTGTCCTTGTCGACCGACGGCTTGAAGAACAGCTCGAAGACGTCGTCGTACCAGGTCATGCCGTTGCGCTCTTTCACTGTCCCGTACAGGTCGGCATCGTCCATGATGGCGGAGAAGTAGAGGTAGCGATCGTCCCACAGCAAGCGGGCCTCGGTAGCCGTCCGCGCTTTGCGCTTCTCCCAGAAGACGACGAAATGGTCGATGGTCATTGCGTCCACCCAGGACTTCTCGTCAATCTTGCCGTCGATGCGCAGGCGCCCGCTCGCCCAGCGGCACTCGATGGAGCGTGTGACCGTGGGGGCGTCCTCCTTCGCCGGTTCGGGCGCCCCTGTCAGACACCCGGCCAGGGCCAGGATGCCGACCCACCACAACCGCCGGACACTCGTCTTCATCGCAACCCCTCCTTTTCTCTGGCGAGCGGGGGGCGTGAGCCCCCTGATTCGTCGGCGCCATCAGGGGGCTCACGCCCCCCGCTCGCCGGCGCAACGTTCGCCGTCTCCTGGGGCGGGATGACCCAGCGCAGCAGCTGCAGCAACAGGAACAGGCCCAGCAGCGGCCCGACCGCCCAGCCCAGCCACGGCACCCAGCGCGACAGGATCACCAGCAAGATGATGCCCCACAGCATCCCGCAGCCGACCAGCGTCATGGTGCCCTTGAAGCTCACTTCCTCGGAGGATTCAGGATACTCCAGAAGGATCGTGCGCCGCCGGTGGACGCTGCGCCGCGCCGCGTCGTCCAGTTCGAGACAACGCACCTCGTCCTGCCAGGAAAGCCCGGACGGCGGGCGGCCCGGCGCCGCCGCGACTGCTTCTTCGACCTGTTCCACCAGCGCCGGCCACGGGGCCTCGGTATCCCATGCCTCCTCGTGCAGTTCCCCTGCCGCGTCGCGCCCGGTGAGGAACGCTGGTCCCGGCTCACCGAGGGGGAAGAGCAATTCGACCTGTCCGGTGGTTCCGACCAGGCGCAGCCGCCAGCGCGGCTCGGGACGATGAGGAAGGAAAGAGATCTGGAACACCCCCCCGCGCTCGAAGCGCCCGGTCGCCAGCAGCGGCGTGCCGGGCTCGATCTCCTCGCCGGATGCCAGCAGGGAAACCTCGGCGACCTCGCCGCCCAGTCCACGCAGGACGTCCCAGCCCGGCAGGCAGGGCCGCCGGCCGGCCACGCCGGCCTCGAGCAGGACTTCCCCCGTTGACCAGAACTCGATCTCCAGCAGGAGGAACTCGCCGAGAACGGGCGCGCCCACCCGATCTCGCGACAGGAACTCGCCGAGCCGGCGGACCGCGGGATGCGACGCAGCGGGCAGCAGCGGCACGAGGGCGAGCCGCGTGTCCTGCTGGATCATGCCGACCTCGTAGGCGGCGTCGGGCGTGTCACCAGAGGGGTGGACGCAGACGACGTGCCGCTCCGACTGCACCGCCCGGCGCAGATGAGCGGCGCGGTTGGCCGGGCCGCTGGCGACCAGCACCATCTCGACATCGGGGTCGGCCAGGATCTCCTCGAGGTCGTGGACCTGCCGGGTGCCGGCGCGGAGACGCTCGCGAAAGACGGAGTCGGCCGGCGCAGCGTGGTAGAGCAGTTGGTGCCGTCCGGATGCGACCATTGCTGCGGCCAGTTCCAGCCCGTCAACGTGGTTGCCCAGCAGTGCGAAGCGCATGCCTTCTCTCGCGAATCCCAAGCGGGCGGGAACCAGCCCGTCGAGGATTAGCCCGACGCGCCAGCGAGGGACGCAGACAACCCGCGCTGGCGCGTCGGGCTCCTGTTCGATCGGAAGGCGCGCTTCAGCGGGTGCCGTGAGACAACCGCGCCAGCGCGCAGGGACGGCCAGGTCGCGGCGGTCGCTCCGGGCGGGACGATGCCTCCCGATTGGTCGGGCGACTCGGACGGCGTTTTCGGTGTGTCGGGTTTCTCGCCGGGGTCTTTCTGCTGGCCGTTGTCCTTGCCCTCGCCGGCAAGCAGCAGGAGTGCGAGGAGGATGGCCAGGGCGATAACGCCGGCAGCGACAGCGGCGAGCAGCAGGGAACTCGGCAGGCCCTTCGACAGCCAGGCAGGAGGCTCTGCCTTGTCGTTGGGGAGCGGCTCCTGTCGTGCGGGCCCGGGACGCTGAGTCGGACCGACCCGGCGTTCGGGCGCTGTCGGGGGAGTGGCTGGCGTGTCGGTGTCGGGGCTCTTCTTTTTCCGGGTCTCCGCCAGTTCCAGGTCGGCGAGGCTCCGGAGCACGTCCTCCCGGGATGGAGCCTCCGACTCGCCGCGGACCAGGGCCTTGAGCAGTTCCTTGGGCGTCTGGTAGCGGTCCGCGGGTTCCTTGGCGAGCATGCGCCGCAGGACCTTGGCCAGCCACTCGGGGACACGCGGGTTGAGGTCGCGGACGTCGGGCGGTTCCTCCGTCATGTGCTTGTAGAGCCGCTCGGTCAGGCCGCCCTCGGGAAACGGCGCCTGTCCGGCGAGCATGTGGAACAGGGTACACCCCAGCGAGTAGATATCGCTGCGGATGTCGGCGGCACGGCTGTCGCGACCCTGCTCGGGCGACATGTAGTCGACGGTGCCGACGGTGGTCCCCTCGCGCGTGACGCGGAACGACTCGTCGTCGACCTGACGGGCCAGGCCGAAATCGGACAGCTTGACCAGCAGCTGGCCATCCTTGCGCGCCAGCAGGAGGTTGGACGGCTTGATGTCGCGATGAACGAGGCCCTGCTTGTGGGCGTGGTGCAGCGCCTTGGCGGCCTGCGCGGTGATGAAGCGCGCCTCTTGCGGGTCGAGCCGCTGCTTGCGGCTGATGTACTCGTGCAGATCGGTCCCGTCGACGTACTCCAGGACGAGGAAATAGACGCCCTGGTATTCGCCGAAGTCGTACAGGCTGACGATGTTCTCGTGGCGCAGGCGGGCGGCGTGAACGGCCTCGGCGCGGAAGCGGTCGACGGCACCGGGGCGGTTGGCGGTGTCCCCCGACAGCACCTTGATGGCCACGTCGCGGCCGCGCTGCGGGTCGCGGGCCAGGTAGACGGCGCCCATCCCGCCGGTGGCGAGGTGACGGATCACCTGGTAGCGACCGAGGCGGATGTCGTGTGGGGCGCGCTTGCTGGCGGGGTCGGAGTCCATGTCACCCTCGCGCGGTTGCGGAGACCCGTTCCATGATTGTCCGACAACGGGCCGACTTCCGCAACCTCGAACTTGTCGCGGGGGAAACCGGTCTTTCCTGTAGCGGGTTGTTCAACCGCGCCAGCGCCGCCGCAACTCGCGGGTCGAGTACGGGTGGGCCAGCAGGCGGAAGCCGTTGCGCCAGTGCCACAGCGTGCTCGACTCATTGCCGAGCAAGAACGTGCTGGCCAGCCGCTCGAAGCCAAGGTTGAGCAGCTCGCCCACTGCCCGGGCCAGTAAGGCCGAGCCGATGCCGCTGCCGGCATGCCACGGCCCCACGAAGATCCAAGTCAGGTGCGGCAGGCCGAGGCGGCGCTCGACCGCGTCGGCCGGTGGCGGTTCCCCCCACAGGCAGCGCTCGTCCGGGTCGGTCAGGTCGACGTCCCGAACCAGGGTCAGCAGGACCACCCCGCAAGCGTGCTGTTCCGCCCGCGCCTGGGCGACGAAGCAGGCCTGCCCGATCAGCGGCCCGTCGCTCCCGGACCGCGTCCGTTCCAGGCAGTGCCGGGCGGCGCCGAGGCGGTCGTCCTCGTCGAGGCTGCCGAAGGGTTGGACGGTACGGAATGCCGCCGCGAACAGGCGGGGCAGCTCGTCCCAGTCAGCCGGCTCCAGGGGTCGCAGGAGGAAGTCCTCCCCGGCGCCGGCAGGGACGTCGAACGTCTTCAGGTCGATGACGGCGTGATACCAGCGCGGCCGTGGCGTCAGCCAGGTCTCGCCGTCGATCAGCTCGTACTTGAAAGCAGCGTTGCGCGGTAGCTGACGGTACTGCTCGACCGACAGCGCCAGCTTGATGCTCCGGAAGAACTCGGCGCTCATCGTCGGGCCCTCACTGCGCTAGCCGGAACCGACTACCGATTGTACAGTGGGGAAAGAGGAAGCCCCGGCCACGAAGGGACAGAAAACGATGGCGATGAAAATTGGCATCGCCGGCTTCGCCGGCTCGGGCAAGAGCACCGTTTTCCAGTGGCTGACCGGGGTACGTCCGGACCCCGCCAAGGTACAGACCGGCCAGACGGGCCACGCCCGTATCCCTGACGCGCGCCTCGATTGGTTGTTCCACCACTTCAAGCCGAAGAAGAACGAGCCGGTCTACGCTGCCATCGACTTCCTCGACACGCCTGGCCTGCTGCCCGACGAGCGACGCGACAACCCGCGCCGGCTCAGCATCATGCGCGAGGCGGGCGGACTGCTGGTCGTCCTGAACGGCTTCAGCGCGAACCGACCGGCGGAGCAGTTGCGTCAGTTCCGTGAGGAGTTGGTCTTCGCCGACCTGGAGATCGTCACCAAGCGGATCGCCAAGCTCGAGGAACAGCTCAAGAAACCGAAGCCGGGCAAGCAGAAGGAAGCCGACCAGAACGAGCTGTCGCTGCTGCAGCGCATCACCGCCGCCCTTGAGGAGGGACACCCGCCGACCGGCCTGGGTCTGAAGGACGACGAGGAGAAGGCGGTCCGCAGCTTCCAGCTCCTCACGCTCAAGCCCGAGCTGGCGTTGCTCAACATCGGCGACGACCGCGTGGGCAAGCCATTGCCGCCGGAGCTGCTGCAACTGACCGCGACGGCGATCCAGGCGCCGGCCAAGCTGGAACTGGAGTTGCAGGAACTGCCCGAGGAAGATCGGCAGGTGTTCATGCAGGACCTTGGTCTGGCGGGGTTCTCACGCGACGACGTGCTGCGGACGATCTTCACCAACATGGGGCTGATCGTCTTTTTCACGGTCGGCGAGGACGAGTGCCGGGCCTGGCCGGTCGCGAAGGGCGCCGACGCCGTCGAGGGGGCGGCGCAGGTCCACACCGACCTGGCGCGCGGCTTCGTGCGAGCCGAGGTGGTCACCTACGACGACTTCCGCCGCGTCGGCTCGATGAAGGAGGCGAAGGCACACGGCGTCTACCGCCTGGAGGGCAAGACCTACGTCGTCAAGGATGGCGACATCATGCACATTTTGGCGAGCACCTGACCGAACATCGTAGACCTCACGCTCCGCGTAAGGGTTTCCTCAGGCTCCGCCTAAGTCTACTAGGGGAGTGGAAGAACAGGATGCCTTGTCGGTTCGCTGCTCGCAGTCCGAAAAGGTCCTCCCCCTTCTTATCCCCTCCAGTTCGTGCATTGTTCGCGGAGGAATGTCATTGCTGCCCGGGCCGCCTCTTCCCAATCCGCGTTGCGGTAGATCTTGACCGACGCGAAATGGGAGTACCCGACCTCATCGAGCGTCTGGAACACGCCAGGGAAATCAAGGTTGCCGGTCCCGAACAGCCCTCCGTTGGTCTCACAGAGGTGAAAGTGGCGAATGCGCCGGCCGTGGACGCGAATGGTTTCCAGGACGGAGCGCTCCTCGATGTTGAGATGGATCGTGTCGAGCATGTAGCTCAGTCCTGGCGAGCCGACCCGTTCGACCATCGCCGCGGCTTCCGCCGCCGTGTGGTTGAAGCCGACTTGCAAGTGGTTGACCGGCTCCAGGACGACCGTGGCTCCCGGGGCACCCGCGCCAGCGGGTCGCGCCGCGGCTTCCGCCACGGGCCGGAGACAGGCCGCGATTCGCTGGTTGGCCTCGGTCTCGTCGGCTTCATCGGACCGGAGGCCTTGCATCAGACCGACCACGAGCACCGCCCCCAATCGTGCGGCGTGGCCTGTGTACCCGATGAGCCGGTCCACGGCCCGTTGCCGCACGTCCGCCCGCGGGCTCGCCAGGCACAAGCCTTCATTGGCGTACGACCACCCCGAGAGCAAGGACACCACCGGCAGGCCGTGCTTGCGTGTCAGGGCGATCACCTCTTCGATGGGATAGGGCAGTGGGTGGCTGGCAGTCAGCTCGATCCCTTGGTAGCCAAGGGAAGCGATCCGCTCCATCCGGCGGTCCAGTTCGCCCAGGTCCGTGACGGGTGCGTAGAGGAGAAAGCTAAGCTTCACGATGGGACCTCCTGTGGGGCAAGTTTCCAACTTGCCAGGAAGCAACGGCAAGTTGGAAACTTGCCCCACATTCAGACGATTCCGCCGTTCACGTCGAGGATCGCGCCGGTGACGTAGTTGGACATCTGCGACGCCAGGTACACCACGGCCTGGGCGACATCCTCCGGCCGGCCCATACGCGGGATGGGGATGTTCTCGACGCCGTAATCGTAGCCGCGGGTCATCTCGGTCTCGATGCCGCCGGGGGCGATGGCGTTGACGTAAATCCCGTCGCGGCCGACGTCCTTGGCCACCCACTTGGTAAGGGCCAGGACCCCCGCCTTGGCGGCCGCGTAGGCGGGACCGCTCCGCCCGAGATTCGAGCCCTCCGCTCGTGACGCCACGCCGCCGATTTTCCCGGAGACGGAGCTGATGTTCACGATCTTTCCGAACTGACGCCCCTTCATGTGCGGCAGCACCGCCTGGATGCAGTAGAACGTGCCGCGCAGGGCCGTATTGATGTCGCGGTCCCACAGTTCGTCGCTGGTGTCCTCGACGCCGACCCGGGCCAGGGTGCCGGCATTGTTCACCAGGATGTCGATGTGGCCGAACTCCGCAACCACGCGCTGCACGAGCTGGCGCACGGAGTCACGCCGGGTCACGTCGGTCGGCACGTCCAGCGCTCGGCGGCCCAGTTCACGGACGCGGGCCAGGGTGGCATTGCTCGGGCCGAGATCGGCCGTAACGACGTCGGCCCCTTCCGCGGCAAGGGCCCAGGCGGAGGCCTGCCCGATTCCACGGGCGGCGCCCGTCACGATAGCTACCTGCCCGGTCAGGTCCGGTTGCCGGCTGATCTGCACCGTTGTCCCCTCCTTCGATGAATGATCCCACTCTAACCGCCAAGGTGACGGCACGCAAGGATGCCGTCACCTTGTGTGAGTTACGCAGCAGGAAATCGTAGATCTGGAATCCCGAGGACGAGGAAGGTATTACCTCGCCAAGAACGAACCTCACTCGCCCAGCGCGGCGCCGAGGGAGTTGTAGGACGGATTTCCAATCCGTCCGGGCTTCACGCCCGGACGGATTGGAAATCCGTCCTACAACCCCGCGCGGGCCCGTCGAGCGATGGTTGCGGATCTTTCTTGCCGGGGTAATAAGAACCCGCACGTACCGCAACACCCCCCAAACGTGAGCTGAACATCCCCTCCAGCGCGCCTCAACTGCCGACGTGAAAGACGGCTGCGGACCTCCGGCGGATATACTCGTCGTGGAACGGTCCACGTGTTCCGGCTACTCGCCGTTCAGGTTCAAGGTGTCCCAAATCAGGACCGTGGTATCCTGACTCCCGGTAGCCAGCAATCTCCCGTCAGGGGAAAAGGCGGCTGCACAGACCGTATCCGAATGTCCCCTGATCGGGCCGCGCAACTTGCCCGTGGCCACCTCCCACAGCCGGGCGGCCTCGCCCACCGTGACCAGGCTCTTGCCGTCCGGAGACAGGGCGAAGCAGCCGCTCAGCTCACCCCCTCCAGCCAGCACCCGCTCGAGCCGGCAAAGGACTCGCCCCGTTGCCACCTCCCATACCTGGATCGTGGGGTCCGTGCCCAGGCGACTGGTGCTCGACACCGCCGCGGCCAGGACCTTTCCGTCGGCCGAAAAGGCGACCTGACCCATGCTTACCCAGCGCGGTACACGACCTCGGGAGGAGGCGGCCTCGGGCAACTCGAAGGGCTTGCGTAGCTCCCGGCCCGTGACCGCATCCAACAGACGGACCGTCGGGACCTTGCTGAGCTTGCGATGGTCCTCCACCAGTCCCAGGTCTCCGTCTCCAATGACCAGCGTCTTGCCGTCCGGGGAGAAGGCCAGGTTCGCATAAGAGGCCTCGTGCAGCGCCAACCGAGGGATCAGCTTCCCCGTGACCACGTCCCAGAACCGAATCGTCCCATCCCCGATCGCCGCTGCCAGTGTTTTCCCGTCGGGAGAAAAGACCAGGGCAAGTGTGGAGGAGTTCGGAGGGGCCTCCACCTCGCGGAGTTTCTTGCCGGTGGCCACATCCCACAGCCCGATCGCCTGACTTCCCCCCGCCACGGCCAGGACTTTTCCATCGGGGGAAATGGCCAGGCGATCACTGCGGGGCCCCTCGAACCGGCCGATTCTTTTGCCGGTACGCACATGCCAGAAGGAGGCGGCGCCCCGACTCGTGGCAGCGATGGTCTTGCCGTCGGCAAGGAACCGCACGCTCTCGACTACCTGCTCATGCCCGTCCAGGGAAGGGCTGAGTTGTTTGCCGCTGGCCACTTCCCAGAGGGTGATCGTCCAGGGGTCCGCCACCGCCAGGGCCCTGCCGTCGGGGGAAAAAACCACGCAGTCGCCTCGGGGAGTCAACTGGCCCCCTCCCGAAAGGCGCCGGGTTTCTTTGCCCGTGTCGGCCTCCCAGAGGAAAACCGAGCCGTTCGCCGCCGCGGCGAGGACCTTCCCACAGGGAGAAAAACGCAGGGAGTGGAATGCGCCGGGAAGCTCGAACTGCTGTTCGCCCGTGGGAACTGCCCACACGCATAGTCGGTTCTCTCCCTCGATACTTGCCGAGGCCAGGCGTTTCCCGTCGGGGGAGAAAGCGAGCGAGTAGACTTCCCCTTTGTGGGCTTGCCACTGGCGCAGCTCCCTGCCGCCGGCCGTGTCCCACAGGAAAAGCGTGGTCACCTTGCGGTCAAACCCCGCGGTCGCCAGGGTTTTGCCGTCGGAGGTCAGGGCCAGGGTCAGGATGCTGGCCGGCGGGTGTGCAATTCGGCCAATCTCCTTGCCCGCCCGGACGTCCCAGACCTGGATCTTGTGCTTTTCGACGCCGCCAGCCAACGTCCGGCCGTCGTGGCTGAAGGCCAGATAATGAACCGGCCCTTCCGCGAGTTCAAACTGCCGGATTCGCTTGCCCGTCGCCACTTCCCACACGCAGACCAGCCGCTGGCCAACCCCTGCGGCCAGAGTCTTGCCGTCGGGTGCGAACGTCCACGAATGCGCCTGTGCCTCTCCCTGGAAGGAGCGGAGTTTCTTGCCGGTCGCAGCGTCGTGAAGCACGATACTCCCGCCGGACCCCACGGAAGCGATCCCCTTGCCGTCCGGCGAAAAGGCGATGGCCTGGATATGCTGTCCATGACGGAAGCGGACCGTTCCCAGGCGGGCGATGGCGCCGGTCGGCAGCGGGTCGCCCTGCAGGTCGGTGCGGGCACGTACCCCTTCCGTTTTCGGGGGCTCGTTGGTACGAGGCTCCCCGGGAAGCCGCAGAGCGAAGAGCCCGCCGGCGGCGCCGACTGCCGCCGCCAAGCAGAACAACGCGACGAGGGCAAGCCTGGTCGGGACCATGATTCTCAGCGCCCCGTTAGCAAGGGAGAGGGCTCGGGCCGAGACGCCGCCGGTGGTCGCGGTTGTTCCCGCTGCGAACCGTGTCGCGGACTGGAGGGTGGCATCGAGCAGTGGCGCGGGGACGGCCGCGGCGGCGCTCTCGGCCAGCGCCGCCGCGAGCGCGGCGGCCGTCAGGGTCAGGCCGCGGCGGGCCAGGCGGAGCCGCAACAGATCCCGCGCCCGCGCCAGCCGGCCTTTGACTGTCCCCAACGGCCAACTCAACTGCTGGGCGGCCTCGTCGTGCGTCTTCCCTTCGAGGTAGCAGAGCACGACAGGCACACGATACTTCTCCGGCAATCGATTCACCTCTTCGTGAAGCAGCGGCTGCCAGTCGCATGGTTGAACGTCGTCAACGGAACGCGCCACAGCCATCAGCGCTGCCTCCCTTTCCTGGGCCCGCCGTTGCGCCCTGCTGGTCTTGGCCGTCCGGGCGATGTTGAGTGCCACGCGGTGCAGCCAGGCGGCCAGCGACTCGTGCCTGCGGATGGACACCGCCTTGCGCGCCAGCACCAGGAAGGTGGCCTGGAAAGCGTCCTCCGCGGCCTGCTCGTGACCAAGCACCTCCCGGCAGACGCGCAGCACCATCGGCCCGTGCCTCTGAAGGAGCGCGGCGAAGGCACTCTCCTCACGCCGGGCGACGAACCGCTGGAGCAGCTGGCAGTCGCTCGGCGCATCCCTGTCGTCCGCACCAACGCAGTTGCGAACGTGCTCCAGAAAGCCTGCCAGAGGTGGGCCGGCCATCTCCTGTCTCCCGCGTGCCTCGAGAACCCATTGATAAGACGGTTCTCGCCCGGCCGCGGATACACTTTTCGGGGTCGTTCTCCGTTGACGTGTCCGACGAGCGCCGAGAGCGCGGCGAGGAGGAGCGAATGCAACCGTCGTACGGGGAAGGCCCCGCCAGCGACCCCGGTCCCGAATCATGCGGGAGTGGTGCCGCGACGGCGTGATCCTCGCCCGCGTTCTCGTCCTCAGCGAGGGGCCGGTATCCTTCGGCCGAGGCGGCCCAGAGATGCCTTCGCTTCGCGGGTGAGCCGGGCCTCGGGGGCGCCGGAGGCGAGTCCTTCGAGCAACTTCCGCGCAGATGGCGTGCCGATGTCCTCCAGCACGGCCACCGCACGCAAGGGGCGCAACACCTCCGGCCGAGCGAGCGGCTCGCGCAGGCGGTCCAGCACAGCCTGCACGCGTTGACGCATCTCCAGGGAAGGCTTGTTCGCCAACGCCTGGCGCAGGGCCGGCACGGCCAGGTCGCCCAGCTCCTCCAGCTCCGCCTGCGCCTTGGCTCGCACGGCGAACCGGCCGCTTTCCAGGTCGGCCAGCAGCCGGCGGAACTGTTGAGGGTCGGCCGCCTCAGCGCGTCGGAGATGGCCTTTCAGCAAACCGACCGTCTCTTCTGGAGAGGAGGCGAGCATCCAGCGAGCGCGGAAGGCGCGCGGGGCGTCAGCCCCGGCGAGGTCGGCCCATGCCTTCGCCAGGCCCTCGCCTCCGAGCTTGGTCCCTGGGGTGGTCCCCCGCGGCCCCACGTCCCAGACCAGGAGCGTCGAGTCGCTCAAGCCGGAGACGAGCCGGCGGCCGTCCGGCGAAAAGGCCAGCCATGTCACCTCAGCATCGAACCCCTTGAAACGCCGATGCTCCCGGCCACTTGCCAGGTCCCAGAGGAGGATTTCTTGAGACGGCGCGGCCATTGCCAACAGCCGGCCGTCGGCGGAGAAGGCCGCGCGGTTGTTTAGCACCGCGGGCAGCACCAGCAGCTCGGCCGCGGTCGCCGTCTCCCACAGGCGAAGGGTATACTGGGCCTGGTCCAGCGGATGTGTCCTCTCGGGGATTGGCTTGAAGTTCCAGTTACTCGATGCCAGCAATCTTCCATCGGGCGAGAAGGTCAGCGGACAGGTTTGCCGTTCAAGCGCCGGGAAAGTCAGCAGACGCTCGCCAGTCGCCAGGTCTTCCAGCCGCATCGGCCCCAGGCCAGCCACCATCATCTGAAGTTGCGGCTCGCGCCCCCAGTGGGGCAGGGCCAGGACGCGGCCATCGGCCGACACGGCGTTCCGGTACTCTGTGCCGGGATACCGGCGCCGGAAGAGCTGCTTGCGCGTGGCGGTGTCCCAGCCGGTGATCAGGGTGTCCTCGTACCGTTGCCCGCTTTGGTTGTGCTTGGGGTGGTAGTAACTGAACGCAACCAGCGTCTTGCCGTCGTCGAACAGATGCATGGCAATGGCCGATTGATAAGTGTCCGGCCGCTCGGGGTCCTCGAGCTTGATGACATGCCGGCGCTCGCCGGTAATGGCATCGGAGACCCAGACCTCGTCATCGGCCCCGGTCGAATAGAGCAACCGGCCATCCGGTGAGAATGCGATCCCTCGTACCCGCTCCGGCCGCTGGATGAGCACACGGGAATCGCCCGTTTCCAGGTCCCACAGACGGACGGTGCCGTCCACACCGCCCCCGGTCGCCACGCGCCGGCTGTCGGGTGAGACCGTCCCATATGGCCTCGTCCAATGGCCCACCGGCTGGGGCTTGAGCCGACCTTTGGCGACATCCCAGAGGTCAATCGTGGTTGACGAGAAATCCTCCGACGAGGCCAAGGTCTTCCCGTCGGGAGAGAACGCCACGGATTCGGCAAAGGATCGTCCCTTGGCCTGGGCGCGGCCGCGCTCGCGCCCGGTCGTCACGTCCCAGAAACGGACATCCAGCCTGCCGACCGTGGCCAGGGTCTTGCCGTCCGCGGTGAAGACCACACGGGTAAGGTTTTTCTGATCGTTGTTGAGGGTGTGCAGGGCCTTCCCGGTCTGAGCATCCCACAGTTCGACATGCTCCTCACGGGTTAGTGAAGCCAACCTCCGCCCGTCCGAGGAAAGCGCCAGGCAACGAATGTAGTCCCTGGGCTTGATGGTGCAGCGCTCGCGGCCGGTGGCGATGTCCCAGACGTGAACGATGCGCAGTTTGTCTGCGAAGGCCAGACTCTGGCCTTCTGGTGAGCACACACAGCGGACAATGTCACTCAAAACGGGCTTCCCAGGATCACTACACGCGAAGCGGCGCGATCGGCCCGAAGACAGCTCGCGGAGACGCAGGGCCCCGGCCTCCAGGCAGACCGCCAGCGGCTCGCCGCCGGACGACCAACCCACCCAGACCACGTTGTCCACGTCATGGTCGTGCAGCTTCCCACCAGCCAGGTTCCAGACACGGACCACGCCCCACCAGCGCCGGTTGTCGGTGAGCTTTCCCCTACCAACCAGGCGTTTGCTGTCTGGGGAGAAGACAAGAAGAGTCTCCGATCCCCACCACGGAGAGCCCGTTGTCAGCAGGCGCTGGGTCCGTTTGCCACTGACCGCGTCGAAAAGGTACACGCCAGCGCGGGTGGAGGCGGCGACGGTCTTGCCGTCGGGGGCGAACGCCAGCGCCTCGATCGTGTCCGGGGCGCGGAAGCGCAGCGTGCCCAGGCGGGCAATGGCTCCCGGCGGCAGAGGATCGCCTGCGCGATCGCGGCGTGGTTCGCCTTTTCCCGGTGCTGGCGCCACCGGAGTTGCCGCGGAGGGCGGCTCCGCTCCCGACGTGCGAAGGAACGACAAGCCTGCTCCCAGGCCAGCCGCCATCAGGAGGACCAGGCACGCCGCCCGCAGCCTCAGCGCCGGGGCCGCCCCGGCGCCCAGGGCTGACTCGACCGCGGGAGACACCGGGGCGGCGAGGCGGCGCAGCGTCCCGGCCAGCAAGCGTTCGGGCACCACGGCCGGGACCAGCAGCGCCACCATCCCCACCGACAAATCCAGGCCGCGCCGAGCTAGCCGCTCGCGCAGCCGTTGCCGGGCCCGGGCCAGCCGGCCGCGCACCGAGCCAACGCTCCAGCCGAGCACCCGCGCCGCCTCCTCGGCCGGCCGTTCTTGCAGCGCGCACAACAGCAGCGGTAGCCGGTACACTTCCGGTAAGCGGTTGATCTCTTCGTCCAGCAGGGTCAGCAGTTCCCGGCCGCTGAGTGCGTCGAGCGGATCGGGATGAGGGTCGGCCGGTTCGGGCGCCTCGGGGTGGGGCTGGACCGTGCGGCGGGCGGCCCCGCGCGCCTTTTGCGCCAGCCGCAGGGCCACGCTGTAGAGGAAGCCCGGCAGCGACTCGGGCCGGCGCAGGTCGGCCGCCTTGCGGGCGAGGACGAGGAAGGTGGCCTGGAAGGTGTCCTCCGCGAGTTGCACATCGCCCAGCACACGACGACAGACGCCGAGGACCATCGGCCCGTGGCGAGCGACCAGGTCAGCGAAGGCGGTCTCGTCGCGCTGGTCCCTCCACCGCGCCAGCAGCGCGGCGTCGGAGGCGGACGGCGAGGTCAGCTTGCGCAGACGGCAGAGGAGCGCCCTGGCGTGCGGGGGCATGACAGACTTCCTCGAAGGGGATCAGGGCAATCTTCATCCAGAATACTGTGCCCCCGTCACGTCATGGCGCACACTGATTTTGTCTAATTTCCACCCGGGGGCAGCGGGTCCCTTCCGGAAAAGGCTCGGCCAGTTCTACTCAACGCGGGTTAGTCTGACACAAGCCCCAAGCGCCAGCGCGGGGACGTCCCGTCGCTTGCGCTCCGGGCTTGTGTCCGACCGGGGAGCAAGACGGCGACCCGGACCGGACTCTTGCGTGAAGGTCCTTCATCACCGCTCCTCGCCCGGCCCCTTCGGCCCCTCGCCGGGCCGCCGCGGGCCGCCAGGTGGCGGGCCGCCGGGACCATGCGGGCCGCCGCCGGGGCGAGGCGGAATACCGCCGGGACCAAAGTGCCAGGGCGGCAGGCATAACCGGGTCGGCCCCTTGAACTGCTCGCCCGTCATCTTCTTCCACTGTTTCGCCTGCTGCTCGGTCAGCATGTCCTGGATTCGTTGGCTCGCGACTTGCAGTTTCTGCTCGAGGGCCTTCCACAGGTCACCCCGGCTGGGGTCGCCGTGCCAAAACTCCGGCGGACCGAAGAACATCTCCGCCTCGATGGCGCTGATCCGTTCCTTCTGCGAGTCGGTCAGGTTCAGGGCCTTGGCAACGTCCGCCTCGCGGAATGCCGCGGCTCCTCGGAGTTGCAGCGCGATCTGCCCCAGCCGGCGCAGTTGCTCCCGGCTCAGGATTTCCGCCACGGCCGCGTCGTTGACGCGGGCCATCTCGACGAACCGCTGCTCGCGTTCCTCGGGAGACAGCCGATGGAACCCCCCAAACGATTTCTGTCGCTGCTCCTCGATGCGGTGTGCCAGGTCCTTGATGCGCTGGCGTTGCTCGTCCGACAACCGCAGGTCGTCGCGCACGGTCGACTCGCTCAGCAGCGAGAGCTGCCAGGCTCCTTGCAGCAAGGCGAGGTCGTCGAGGATCTTCTTGACGCGGTCCTTGGTGGCGCGCAGTTCGGCCCGGGCGTCGGGGTCGTCACGGCGCTGCTCGATGAACTCCTGGTAATAGGCGAGGGCTGCCTCTAACAGGCGCTTACGCAGACCTTGCAAGTGCGGATTGCCGGCCAGGTCCTTCTCGGCGAGCTGGATCATTTCGTTCACGGCCTTGCGCGCCAGGTCGGCCCGCTGTCGCTCCTGCTCGTAGGCGGCCTGCGTCTTCGCCTGCTCGCGGCGAATCATCTCCGCGCTGAGCAACGAGCCAGCAGCGGTCAGCACACAGAGCACGACGCCGGTCACGACCACCGAGGGGTGTCGCCGCGCCCATTTCCGCACTCGCTGCACTGCCGTCGCCCGCCGCGCCCGGATCGGCTGGTGCTCGAGGAAGCGTTGCAGGTCGTCGGCGAAGTCCCGCGCCGTGGCGTAGCGTTCGGCCGGCGCCTTGGCCATCGCCTTCAGGACGATCGTTTCCAGTTCGGCGGGAAGGGACTTCTCGACAGCACGCGGCGGCCGTGGCTCGTCGCGCAGGATCTGCTGCAACAGCGTCTGCCGGTCGGCGCCGTCGAAGGGCGGTCGCAGGGTCAGCAGTTCGTAGAGCGTGGCGCCGAGCGAGTAGACGTCGGTGCCCTGATCGAGTGGGACGCGCTGTCCGCCGGCCTGCTCCGGGCTCATGTAGCGCAGCGTGCCGAGAAGATCCCCGGTCTGCGTCAGCTTCGTATCGGCCTGGAACTGGGCGAGGCCGAAATCGGTGACCCACAGATGGCCGTGCGCGTCGACCAGCAGGTTGCCGGGTTTGACGTCCCGGTGGATGACGCCACACTCGTGGGCGTGCTCCAGCGCCTCGGCCGCCTGGGCGCCGAGCCGGGCCACGGCTCGATAGAACTGCGCGGTGTTCTTCGAGTACGCCGTTGCCAGGGCCCCCACGGGCTCGGCGGCCGTGTCGGCGACCGCAGCTCCCGAGGGCGGAACGTAGGGGCCGGTCGTCTCTCGGCGCGATTGCTCTCTCGCCGAGCCGGCGAGTTGCCGCAGTCCCTGGATCACCTCGGCCAGGCTCTGGCCCTCGATGAACTGCATGGCGTAGAAGTGAACGCCGCGCTCGCTGCCGACATAATAGACCGGCACAATGTGCGGGTGGTGCAGCTGCGCAGCCGCGCGGGCCTCGTTCTTGAAGCGCTGCAGTTGTCGGGGGTCGAGGGTCAGGGCGAACGGGAGGACCTTCAGCGCAATGCGCCGGCCTAGCGAGAGTTGCTCGGCCTCGTAGACGACACCCATGCCGCCGCGCCCGATCTCGCGGAGGATGCGGAAATCTCCCAGCGGCATCCCCGGCTGGCAGTCGCCGGCCGTACCTCCTTTACCTCCGGAGAAGAGGGGTGAAAGGGAAGATGCCGACGCGGAACTCGCGTCATGCAGGACGTCCATCCCTTCCAGACACTCGGCCAGGCCTTCGGCGACCGCCGCATGGCGGGCCAGGAACGCTTGCCGGTCGGGCTTGTGCCCGGCCTCGAGGGCGGCCATGTACTCGTCCAGCGCCTCGATCACGCGCGGATCGTCCAGGTCCGGCTTCGGGTTAGGGGCTGTTTCAACAACCCCTCCCCCAGCCCCCTCCCCTGCAAGGGGAGGGGGTTCTCCCTCTCCTCCTCTCCGCTTCGGGGAGGGGGTCGGGGGGAGGGGTTGTTGAAATGGTTCCTTATCGTGGGCCTTCATGGTGTCGCTCCCTCCAGCAACCGCCGCAGACTTGCCAGGGCGCGCGGCCACTGTTTCTTGATGCTGTCCACGGTCCGGCCCAGGCGCCGGGCCACTTCCGGAAACGTGAGGCCCTCCAGGTGGCGGAGAATCAGTAGATCGCGTAACTCCCTGGGCAAGCGCCCGAGGGCTTCCGCCAGCAGCACGGACTGCTCGCGGCGGGCGGCCTGCTGGCTGGGCGAACTCTGCCGGGCGATCAGACCGCGGTCCAGGGCCTGCGAGGATTGCTCCAGTTCGCCGCCGAGCTGGCGCTCCAGGCGCACGTCGCGGCGCTGCGTCCCCTGGTAGTGGCGCACCAGGTTTGCCAGCAGGGAAGCGAGGACCTGGCGCAGCCAGCCGAGGAACTCCTTTTCGGTGGCGCCCCGGAACTGCGGGAAGTCACGGTAGGCTCCGAGGAAAGTCTCCTGTACCACGTCGGAGGCATCGACCTTGCCCTGCAAGCGCCGGCCGATCTGAACGCGCGCCAGCACGGCCAGGTAGGCGCGGTATCTCTCCAGCATCTGGCCCAGGGCATGTTGGTCGCCCGCCTTGGCCTGCTGCAACAACTGCTCGGGGCCCGGGTCAGCGCTCTCACTCATTGACGACCTCACGGGCCCATTCTCGTTGGCATAAGCAGCGAGCCGGCAAACGCCTTCGTATCACCAACTCAGGCCGATCCGGGTTAATTCCGCCTTGATCCTGGGGAAGTTCCAGATGACGAGGCCCCCGTCGGAGGAGCCGACCGCCAGCAAGTCCTTGTTGGGGCCCCAGGCCAGGGACCAAATCGTGCCGCGCTCCTCCGGAAGGGCGAGCAGCAGCTCGCGCCTGGTCATGTCCCAGACGGTCACGCTCTTGGTGCCGCCGACCGCGAGCCACGCGCCGTCCGCGCTCAGGGCCGTGTGGACCGTCTCGCCGGCAAGCAGCTCCTTTTTTCCGAAGGCGGCCGTAACCTCCCCGGTGGTCGCATCCCACACTTCGACCTGGCCTTTCTGATGGTTCACCAGGACCAGGTGCTTGCTGTCCGGCAGGAAGGACAGCGCCAGGTACTGGAAGACGGTCGCGGGCCAGGAACGCTGTTGAGCCGTGGCAAGGTCCCAAACCGCAAGGCGGGGGCCGGTGGAGGGGCCCAAGGCAACCCAGGCGAGCAACTTGCTGTCGGGGCTGAAGCAGGCGGAGTTGGCCTCGCCCGGCTTTGGACTTGGCGCCTCCTGGAACGTCAACCGCGGGCGACCGTCTTCGCCCGGGCCGGCGTGGAGCACGCTCCAGATTCTGACGCCGAGCCCGCTACAGGTCATGAACCATTTCCCGTCCGGGCTAAAGCCGGCGCCGGCCCCCACGCGCCCCAGATCGCGAGGGACCGTGGCAACTTCCTGGCCCGACGGTACCTCCCAGACTTTGACCGCCCCGCTTGTCGTGGTGAGGAAGCGGCCGTCCGCGCTATACGCCACGCTCTGCGCCGGCCCGCCGAAGCCGCGCAGCTCGCGGACGAGTTGTCCCGTGACGGGGCCCCAGAGCCGCACGGTGCGGTCCTTGCCGGTGGAGGCCAGGAGCTTGCCGTCGGGGCTGAACGCCAGGCCCGGGACGCCGCCACTGTGTCCGGCCAAGGTCCGCTTCTCCGCGGCGCCGGCCAGATTCCAGACGTGGACCGAGTCCCCGGCCACAACCAGGCGCTTGCCGTCGGCGCTGAAGCTCACAAAATCGTTGCCTCCGGGGTGGCCCAGGACGGCAACGTCGCGATTGGTGGTGATGTTCCACAGGCGGACCAGGCCGGACTGAATGGTGGGAATGGCGAGCAGCCGGCTGTCCGGGCTGAAGGCCACCGTCATGGAATAGTCGCCCCGCACGAACAGGCGGCGCTGAAAAGCCTCGGTGTCAAACAGGGCGACGCCGCCCAGGCAGGCGCAAGCCAGGTACTTGCCGTCCGCACTGAAGCAAATGTTGTGGACGTCCCCGAGATCGGGACGCAGCGTCTGTTTGAGCTGGCGGGTGGCGACGTCCCAGACGTAAACGCCGTTGGACTTGTCGCCCTCATACGTGGCCACGAAGAGATCGCCCCGGGGACTAAATGCGGCGCCCGTCCAGCCCGATCCGCGGGAGGACCGTACGTCGGGTGCGACAAACGCGGACGCCGGATGCCCGTCCGCCAGGTCCCAGACGCAGACGGTGGGGACAACGAGTACGGAGTCTGTCCAGAAGCCGGTCGCGGCCAGGTACTTTCCGTCGGGGCTGATAGCAAGTCTCCGGATCAGGGGGAGCCCCCACCGGGCCACGAAAAAGGGAAAGATCGGCGACGGCGTGACGAAGCTGCCGAACTGGGGCTGCGCCGCCAGCGCCTTCGTGCCGACCCAAAGGCCGCCCGCGTTTACCTCCCATGCCTGGACTGTCCCCCGGGTATCGCCGGCGAAGAGCTTCCTTCCGTCGGGAGAAAACGTGACACTCACCAAGGGAGCACGCCCCGCACGCAGCCGCGCGACCTCCTGGCCCGTGGCAAGGTTGCGAATCCGCAGCTCGGACCCGGACGTAGCTCGGCTGTAAAGAACGACCGCGAGCAGCTCGCCGGCCGGGTGGAGATCGAGCGCCAGGATCCTCCAGCCCGCGGGGCAGTCCCAAACCGACGGCTCCAGGCCGACGAAATCGCCCAGGCAGGCGGCGGCCTCCTGGCGGAGCTGCGTGATGTCTTTTTCCGGCGTCTCCAGCCGTAGCGCCTCCTCCAGGCGTTTCCAGGCTTCGGTCCGGTAGCCGCTGCCGCGCGCCCCGCGAATCGCCCGCGCCTCGCCGACCAGGGAACGGTAGAGATGGGCGACCGCCTGGTCGTGCTGGCGCTGCGCCTCGTCGAAGTTCTTTTCGGCCTGATCGCGCTGACCCTGGATTTCCGTGTTCGCCTGCCCCAGCAGCAACAGCCCCAGGGAAAGAGCGACGACGGCCGTGAGCAGCAGGGCCGCCGCGCCGGCCATCAAGGGCTTGTGCCGCCGACCCCAGCGGGCCAGCCGAGCGCGGCGCGGCTCCGGGTAAGCCCTCACCGGCTCGTCCGCCAGCCAATGCTCGAGGTCCTCGGCAAGGTCCAGGGCGGACGCATAGCGCTCTTTCGGCGCCAGGGCCATGGCCTTCAAGCAGATGGCCTCCAGGGAGGCGGAGATGCCGGTATCGACGGCGCGCGGCGGCGGGAAGTCGCCTCTCTGGACGCGTTGGAGCACGTCGCCCTTATCCCCACCGGCGAAGGGCGCTTTGCCCGTCAGCAGGCAGTAGAGCGTCGCCCCGAGACCGTAAACGTCGCTGGCCGGGCCCATCAGATCGTGCCGGCCGCTGGCTTGCTCCGGGCTCATGTAGCCGGGCGTGCCGATCGCCGTCCCGGCCTGCGTCTCCACGGAACCGCTGCCGGAGAAAGGCCGCAGCGGCGCCTCGCCGAGCGAGCGCTCGCTTTCGTCCGCCTCGCTCTCCATTTGGTTGATCGGTTTCGCCAGGCCCCAATCGACCACCAGCGTCTCGCCGAACTTGCCCAACATGATGTTGTCCGGCTTCAGGTCGCGGTGCAGGATGCCGCGGCTGTGGGCGTAGTGGATCGCCTGGCAGACGGCGAGGAAAGCGCCCAGCAGCTTGCGCAGCGCAAGCGCCGGCGGGCCATCCGCTGCTTGTTTCGTATCGTGAAAGTGCTTGATGGCTTCTCGGAGGCTATCGCCCTTGATGAAGCGCATGGCGTAGTACGGCCGGCCGTCCTGGTGTTCCCCGTAGCCGTAGACCGGCACGATGCCCGGGTGCTCCAGCCGCCCGGTGATCTCGGCCTCCTGGACGAACCGCGCCCGACTGACGGCGTCATGGGCGTTGCGCTCCAAGATGGCCTTCAGCGCGACCTCGCGGTTCAATTCCTCATCCAGGGCGACGAAGACCTCGCCCAGGCCCCCCTTGGCGTGCGGCCGCAGGATCACGAAGCGTGTACACGAGGATTTCGCGGGCTGATAGACGACGGTTCCCTCGGGCACCGTGTCGCCGCTCGAGGCGGGTTCCACCAGCACGCGCGCCAGCGAAGCTTTCACGTCGGGATCGGCGATCTGGTTCAGCCTGGCGCGGGCAATGCCAGCAGAGCCAACGGCGGCGAGGCTCTTCTCCGGATCGCGGCCGTGCTCGTCGAGGTGCTCCTCCACCAGGGAGTCGAGCAAAGCCAGGCGCCTGGGCGCCAGCGCCCGCTGCTCGACCAGGAGCTGGCCGAGCGGCTTGTCCTTGTCGAGCACCCAAGCATTCATCGCCGCGATGAGGGCGTCGCGGTTGATAAAGTCCATCTGCAACGCCAGAATGCCGAACAATAAATTACGGTCAGCGCTCGGCCGGCTGGGTCTTGGGTTGGACATGGGACGGCACCTCTGACGCGGGAAACACCATCTGAATGTACCAACATGTGAAGTCCACTAGATGACCGTTTCGTAAGTTGGCCGCCAGTTGGAGTCCCGGCTTGAGCCGGTCTTCTGGGCTGTCCAACCGGCTCAAGCCGGGACTCCAACCCAACCGCAACCTCGTCATCTCACTCCCCTCTCGAAACAGGATGAAGCAGATGAATCAGCTCCTCAGGCATCCGCAGCCTCTCGCAGCGGCGACGGGACGCCCCACGCCTCGCGGCACAGGCGGTATTTCGAGACGCCGTGCGGGCTGAGCCTCATGACCTGGATCAGCTCCTTCAACGGCGCCGGCAGCGCCCCGCGGAACTTGAACTCCAGGATGACCTGTTTCGCCACCAAGGGCAAGCCTCCTTCGATCGGCCCGAGTCCCCATTCGCCGGTCACCACGCCGTGGGCGCGCCGGTCGAGCGTCAGCCGCAGAGGGCCTTCGGGACACGAGCCGACGTAGGCGGTCCGCTGGTAGACGATGTGACAGGCAGGGACAAGACGGCGCGGGACCAGGCTGCCGTGGAACCAGTGGCCCGGCCACGTCACCAGCGCCATCGGGTGCGCGAGCAGCGGCAGCTCCGCCTCGGGGACAGCGGTACGCCGCTTCGCAACACGGTCGCCCCACTTCGACTTGCGCTCGAGGAAGACCTCCGCCGCCGAGCCGTAGCGACGCACGCGGAACTTGCGGCGGCGGTACGACGGCGAGCGGTGGTAGACGTCCAGTTCCGGCGTGTCGAAGTAGAGGCTGGTCGTACGATAGGCGCCGCCGAGTGCCGGGTCGCCGTGCGGGTCGAGGGCCAGGCGGAGCCGCGCCCACGCCTCGACGTCCTGCGCCCGCGTCTCGTCGAGAAGGAACTTCAGCTCGTAGGCGGCCCCGCCGCCGTCCCTTGGCAAGGCGAGCGACGGCGACTCAAAGGCTGCGACGGTCTGGCGGGACGTCACGGCTTCCTTTCCTCCTTCTTGCTCTCCTCCTTGCGCTCCCCGGGCCTCGCACCCGGCGGTGGGCCGAAGCCGCCACCCGGCCCGCCGGGACCACCGGGGCGGAAGCCGCCACCCGGACCACCGGGGCCGCCGGGACCGAAGTCCGGCTGCGGGAACAGCCGGTTGATGCCCGCGGCGACGGCCTGTTCGTCGAGCTTGCCCTTCTTGTCCTTGTCGACCTCCTTGAAGAACGCTTCCGCCGCCGCGACCAGTTCGTCGAGCGTTACCTTGCCATCCTTGTCCGTGTCGGCGCGCTTGACGATCGCGCTGGCCAGCGCCGCGCCCGGTCCGAAGCCGCCGGGACCGCCCGGACGCCCGCCCAGGCCGCCGGGACCGCCGCGACCGCCGCCCGGCCCCCCGGGACCACCACCGGGAGGACCGAAGCCCAGAGGGGGTGGCGGAAAGAGGCGGTTCAGTCCCTCGGCGAGGGCCTTCGCGTCGAGCTTGCTCTTGTTGTCCTTGTCGCAGTCCTTGAAAAACCTCTTTGTGGCGGCGACCAGCTCTTCCTTCGACACCTTGCCGTCCTTGTCCGTGTCCAGCGCTTGCAGCACTGGCCTCGCCAGACCGTTGCCCATCCCGAAGCCGCCCCCCGGGCCGCCGGGGCCAAAGCCCGGACGCGGAGACAGCAGGTTGATCCCCGCAGCAAGGGCCTTCTCGTCGAGTTTGCCTTTCTTATCCTTGTCGGCTTCCTTGAAAAGCACTGCCGCTGCCGCGACGAGTTCATCGAGCGTCACTTTCCCATCCTTGTCCGTGTCGGCGCGGTTGATGATTGCTCCGGCGAGGAACACCCCCGGTCCGAAACCACCGCGACCGCCCGGCCCCCCCCGGGCCCGCCCGGACCGCCGGGACGCCCACCGGGACCGCCAGGGCCGCCGCCTGGAGGGCCGAAGCCCGGCGGGGGTGGCGGGAAGAGGCGGTTGAGCCCCTCGGCGAGGGCCTGCTGGTCGAGTTTCCCCTTCTTGGCCTTGTCGCAGTCCTTGAAGAACTTCTTCACGGCGGCGACCAGTTCGTCCTTCGACAGCTTGCCGTCCTTGTCGGTATCCAGCGCCTCCAGCACCGGCTTGGCCACGAAGTTGCCCAGGCCGAAACCACCACCACCGGGGCCGCCGGGACCGAAACCCATCACCGGCACGTAGCCTTTGCTCTTGCCGGTCAACTGTGCCACGACAGAAGTGGTCCGCTTCTCCACGAACGTTTTCAGGTCGGGCGAACGCCCGAACGGGCCTCCCGGCGGGCCGAAGCCGAAGCCTCCTGCTCCTTCTTTCCGCGCCTGCGCTGCCTTCGTCTCCTTGGCGAGGACCTCCTTCGTCGCCTTCCCGATGGCCTCGACGTCCTTCAGCAGTTGCTCCTTGGTGAAGCAGGTCGCCGCCAGTTCCCCGAGCAGCTTCTGGTAGCGGGCGCTCATGTCCTTTATGGCCATCAGCCGGTCGATCAGCTTGTTTGCGCCGGCGTACGGGTGGGTCAGGCTCAGGTCGAGCTGTTGCTCGGGCGAACCCATCATCGGGAAGCCGGCCAGTGACAGGTCCATGTCCCACGGGATGAAGACGAATTTATTCGTTTCCGGATTGAGATAGAGGTAATAGTTGTGCCCAATGGTGAACATACTGTCGAGGTTCGACAGCAGCGCGTTGACGGCGACGAAACGCAGGAACGCGTCCACGTCGAGATAGGAGGCGACCTCCTTCTGAAACTGGACCTCGTCCGCCTGGTTGACCAGGCGGGCGAACGCGATGAGGCGCTGCGCCTCCTTTTTGGACGGCTCGTGCTTGGGCTTGTAGCGGGCCTGGTACGGGCGCCAGTCGTCGCCAAGGTATTCGATGCCGCGCAGCCCTTCCGGCTTCATCAGCAGTCCCTTGCCGTTCTTGAAGTGGTCCTTGAGGAAGGTCCGGTCCACCTGCTCGATCAGCGTGTACAGGCCGAGCAACTCCTTGTCATACTTTCCCGGCACGGTCAGCGTGACCTGGGCATAGGACGTGCGCGGCGCGGGGACGCCGGCGGCCCGGAAGACGGCAAACGAGAGCGCCTCGCGTGCCCTGGTCGGGTCCATGGCGCCGGCGTTGAGGTTGATCGTCTTCAGACCGTGGTAGCGCTGGTCCGCGTGATAGTGGTCCAATTCGATCTTGAAGTTGCGTTTCAGTCCGCGGGCCGACATCAGGTAGCTGGCGTTGCCCTTGTAACGAAGGCCAAGGTCCTTGTACGTCTTGCCGTCCTCGGTGAGTTGGCCGTGCGCCCAGGGGAACTCCATGCCGAAGCCGTTGCCCTTGTGAACGTCGGCGGGCTTCTCAGCAGGTTTCTCGGGACGCTGCGGGCCGCCAAACCCGCCCGGACCGCCGGGGAAGCGCATGCCGCCGGTGACGGCCTGCATCTTCTCCCACTCCTTGGCGGAGATTTCCAGATGAAGGTCGTGGACCTTGGTCAGGCCGAAGACGTCCTTGCCGGGCATCTCCCTTGCCGGCAGTTCCTTTTTGCCGGCGTCCTTGCCCCGCTCTTTCGCCGTGACTTTGTCCTTCTTGTCGGCCCCCGGCCCCTTCGCCGGGAGCCCAGCCAGGGCCCACACCAGGACGACCGCACCGCACAGCAGCACGGCGACCTTGGTCCACGACGGCTTGCTCATCACGACACCTCAAAGGGGGCGACCATCCTCGTGGATTCATGGCCCGGGAGCGATTCCGGCTTCAACCCGGGCACACAGCTGCTGCATCATCTCTTCTCATAGGAACGAAGCGAGTTCGGACCGTGCCGAAAAAATCCGAGAAGAAATGGTCTCGCCCTTTAGCCCGACGCGCAAGCGAGGTTCGACGTGCTCCTCGCTTGCGCGTCGGGCTAAGCGTCTCATGAAATCACCTCACCGTATGACAGGGAAAAGGAGAACGCGGCCAGTCCGCGTTTGCCGCCGAGCACGCTCGCTGAGCCTCTGCCCACGCACCGCAAGAAGAAGAGGAGGGGGAAGAGTCTGCTTCCACCTTATTCCGTCTTGGCGTCCGCGTCCGCCAGAAAACAGGAGAGGACATTGCCGAGTTGGACGGTCTGGGGTAGCTCAGTGGGAGAGCGGCCGGCTCGCAGGCCCGTGGAAAGAGGGTCGTCCAGTCGAGAGAGAACGATGGCTCCTTTTTATCCAACCTTGCGGACGTTCTACCGCCTCCGCCGCGAGCTGATCGAGGTCCTGGGCGTGGACCGGCGAGACGTCCGGCCCTCGACGCGACTCGAAGCCCTTGTCCCGCGCCGCCGGCGCCGGGTGGTGTGGCAGCACCTCCGCAGGCGGGGGCTGGAGTTGCCCGACCTGGGGCTGTCCCCGCGCGCTGATGGGATCGCCCTGACGGGAACCTTGGTGGGTGCCGCCCTGCTGGTCGGGTGGACCGCGGCAGGGGCGGTCCTGCTGGGTGCGTGCGTCCAGGGTCTGCTGGCCTTGGTCGCGATGCATCGTCTCGGCTTCGCGGTTTGGCTGGTCAGCCGTCCTTTTGCCGACCACATCTGTTGCGGGCCTGTCACGGTTCGCGATGCCGTGCTCTATCTCACGCCCTACAAGGGAAACAAAGATTATCCCTGGTCGCATGAGGAGATCGCCACCAAGGTCCGCCTTATCATCTCGGTCAGTCTGGGTATTCGTCTCGAAGAGGTCAGACCAGAGTTACGCTTTGTCGAAGACCTGGGTTGTTAGGAGGCGCTTACTCGTTGAGTCATACGGCGTGAATTTCCTGTTGACGCACAAACAGGGGCACGCCGGCTCGCTCATTTTAGTGAGCGTCGGCATTGTTCCGGGAGTCAGCCCCGAAGGAGCGATCGTCAATAGCCAGGGGCGTGAGCCCCTGGTGCAGAGGCGTTGCCCCGGGAGTCAGCCCCGAAGGGGCGGCAGTGACCGTGACGGGGTCTAGCTTCTGTCGCCCCTTCAGGGCTCCGTCGCGGGTCCGCGCCCTCGATCCAGGGGCTGACGCCCCTGGCTATTGACGGCCGCCCCTTCGGGGCTGATTCCGGGACGATGCCTCCGCACCAGGGGCTCACGCCCCTGGCTATTGACGGCCGCCCCTTCGGGGCTGAAGACCAAGAGCGACGGCTCTGCACCAGGGGCTCACGCCCCTGGCTATTGACGAGCGCCCCTTCGGGGCTGAAGACCGGGACGATACCTGAGAGTTTCTTGGAAACGAACTCAGCGTTCGCCAGGCGGGCCCGCCTGCCGCTCGTTGGGGAGCCTTCGCCGGCAGGTATGCAGTACACGCTCATTTCTCCAGCCCGATCCGCTCGAGCAGTTCTTCGGCGGCGCGCCGGGCTGTCCAGTGGTCGACATCGACGCGGTAGTTCGCTTTCCGCATGGCTTCGAGGCGGACGGCATCGACCAGGGGCCCCAACGCCTCCTTCAGGCCCGGTCGCCGCGACGCCGCCGGCGACAGCAGCAGGATGGCGTCGTAAGGCGGGAACGCCCGTTGCGGATCTTTCAGGACCTCCAATCCGTACGCCGGAATGCGGCCGTCGCTCGTGTAGGCGACAATCACGTCGACCTGCCCGTCGCGGACCGCTCCGTACATCAGCGTCGGGTCCATGGCCAACTCCTCGATCTTCCCGTCGTACAGGCCGTACAGCTCGCGCAGGCGCGTCCACTCCGGGCGCGTAAAGAACTGGCTATCGCCGCCGATCCGCAGCTTCCCGCGGCGTCTCTTGGCCCACGCCGCCAGGTTCTCCAGCGATCCGTCCAGCTCGCGTGCCACATCGTTGGGCACCGCGATGGCGTAGGCGTTCTCGAAGCCGAGCGGGCCGAGGCAGACTACCCCGTGCTCTTTCCGCAGGTATTCGCGCACCTCCGCGAGCGTCTGCCGGCTGTCCTTGAAATCCTCACGCTTCATCAGCAGCGTCCAGACGTTGCCGGTGTAGTTGACGATGCAGTCGACCTGGTCATGGAAGAGAGCAAGGAACTGGATGCCCTCGCTCGTCCCCGGCCGCCGGTCGACGCGGAAGCCGGCGTCCTCCAGGCGTCGCGCCAGCACCGCATCGAGGACGTGCTGCTCGGTGAAGGGCCCGGTCGCGATCACCGCTCGCTCCGTTGCCGGCTCGAACAGCCGCTTCGCCGGCTCGTACAGCCCGCCGGCCAGCACCAGCAGCAGGCCCGCCGCGCCGGCCCAGGCCAGTGGCCGGCTGCGTCGCCGCGCCGCCAGCTCCAGCAGCCGCACCAGCTGGTCCAGCACGATCGCCAGTACGGCAGCCAGGACGCACCCAAACACCGTTGCCAGGTGATTCAGGCTCTCCAGACCACCGAAGATGTAATTGCCCAGGCTGACGCCCCCGACCGGCGTCACCAGCGTCGCCGTGCCGACGACGAGGACCGTCGCCGTGCGGATGCCGGCGATGATCACCGGCGCCGCCAGCGGCAACTCGACACGCAGCAGCGTCTGCCGCGAGGTCATGCCCAGCCCGCGCGCCGCCTCGGTCAGCGACGGGTCGACGCCACGAATGCCGGTGATGGTGTTGGCCAGGATCGGCAGGACACTGTAGAGCGTCAGGGCGATGAACGCCGGCAGGAAGCCGATCCGCCCGGCCAGCACCAGCACCATCAGGGCCAACAGGGCGAGGCTCGGCACGGTCTGCACCACGCCGGCGACCCCGAGGGCACACTCCGCCAGGCGCGGCCGCCGGCTCGCCAGGACGCCCAGCGGCAGACTGATCACCAGGCCGCAACCCAGGGCGGCCAACGACAACAACAGATGCCCGCCGAGGTACGCGGGCAACCGGTTCAGCAACTCGGCAAGGTGCTCGTTCATTGTTGCCCTCCGGTCGCTGACGCTCGCGGCTCGCCGTTTGCGTGGGCGGCGGCCAGGGCCTCCAGCCGGTCGGCCTGGCGCTTGGGCGTCGCCATCAGGGCGGCGACGAAGTCATCGGCGGGATTGCCCATGAGGTCGTGCGGGGCGCCAACTTGTAGCAGCCGTCCCGCATTCATCACGGCGATCAGGTCGGCCGATAGCAGCGCCTCGGTAACATCGTGCGTCACCATGACGGCCGTCAGCCCGAGGCGACGCTGGATCTGCATGAACTCCTCGCGGAGGCCATCGCGCGTGATCGGGTCGAGAGCGCCAAACGGCTCGTCGAGCAGCATCACGCTGGGGCCGGCGGCCAGCGCCCGGGCGAAGCCGACACGCTGCTGCTGCCCACCGGACAGTTGGGCCGGCCGGCGCGAGCGGTACTGGTCCGGCGGCAGCGAAACCAGGTCGAGCAACTCGTCGATGCGGGCCTCGATGCGCTCGCGCGGCCAGCGGAGCAGGCGCGGCACCACCGCGATGTTCTCGGCCACGCTCATGTGCGGGAAGAGGCCGATGCCCTGGAACACGTAACCGATGCCGCGGCGCAGCTCCACCGGGTCGGTCTTGCCGACGTCGCGGTCGCCGACCCGGATGCGGCCGGACGTCGGCTCGATAAGGCGATTGATCATCTTCAATGTCGTCGTCTTGCCACAGCCCGAGCCGCCCAGGAGCACCAGCAGGCGGCCCTCCGGCACGCGCAGGCTGACGTCCTGCACCGAGAAGCGGCGCCCGCCGTCGAACGATTTGCTCACCCCCTCCAGCACGATCATGCTCGCGTCCCCGCCGCGCCTCCCGCTCCGGCAGAACGACTGTGAGCGAGTAGGACTGTCGTGTCAAGAGGGCACCTTGGCGCTCGCCATGTCACGGGCAAACCTTGTCGGCGCGGCGCCCCGCGCGGTAACTTGCACGCGGACGCCCAGCCGTATTCCCTCGGAGCAGTCCCATGAGCTTACGTTACCTCATCGTGGCGGCGACGCTGGTCCTTTCCCCTGTCGCCAGCCACGCAGACGAATGGAAGACCTACCCCTCCAAGGACGGCG
>JACOUH010000100.1 GCA_016177925.1 Planctomycetota bacterium
ACGGGACATCTACTCGAGGCGGGACGGTCTGACACAAGCCCCAAGCGCCAGCGCGGGGACATCTCCGCGCTGGCGCTTGGGGCTTGTCTGTCCTGGTGCTTCGGGCTTGGGTCAACTCTCCCCGCGTTGAGCATAGCGGAGGAGACGGGCAGCGGAGGACAGGTCGGGGAAGAGGCCCGCGCCGACCGCCGCCAGTAGGGCCGCTCCAAATGCCGCCTCCTCCCGGTGCAGCGGCGTGAACAGGGGCAGCCCCAGTTCCTCGGCGACGAGTCGTGCCAGCAGGGGGTTCTCCCGCAGCCCGTTCCCCGCGCCGACCAGCCGTCCACACAAGCCCGGAGCGCTAGCGAGGGGACGTCCCCGCGCTGGCGCTTGGGGCTTGTGTCGTGGCAGATGACGGCCAATCGCCTCCGCCCCGCTGCGGAAGGTGCGGGCCATCCCTTCGAGCAGGGCGCGCGTCAAGTGCGCCGGCGTGAAGTTCTCCGCCGACAACCCCGTCAGCGAGGCACGCAGGCCCGGCTGCTGCCGCGTGCCGCTGAAGAACGGCTCGCAGCGCAGTCCACGCGCGCCCGCCGGGGCCCCGGCGGCAAGCTGGTTCATCGCCGCATAGAGCGGCCCAGCCGGGGCCCCTTCACACACCTCCGTCGCGACCGCGCGGAAGAACCCTTCGAGCAGTGCATAGATCCGCCCGCCGCTCAGCCCGGCGTTGACCAGCAGGTATCCGCCGCCGGGAAAGGGCCGCGTCTCCAGGGCCGGGTCGACGGCGAAAGTCTCGCTGAACGCAGCCACCTGCCCGCCGGTGCCGACGTTGACCAGCAGCGTGTTGTCGCGATCGGCAACGCTGCCGAGGAAACTCGCCTGGTTGTCCCCGATGCCGACGAAGACGGGCAGCCCTGCCGGCAGGCCGGTCCGCGCCGCCATCTCCGTCGTCAGCGCGCCAAGGCGCGCGCCGGACGGCCGCACCTCGGGGAACAGCGACGCGGGCAGTCCCAGGGCGGCGATCAGCTCGCCGGCCCACTCTCCCGCAGCGACGTCGAAAACGCCCGCGCTGGCGGCAAAGGTGGCATCCGTCGCGGGGCCCTGTCCGGTCAGCAGGGCGGCGAAATAGTCGCCGACGAAACAGGCCGTCCCCTGCGACGGGAGGACGCCGTTCTCCTTCAGCCAGAAGAGCGTCAGGGCCAGGTAGCCCGTCGCCAGCCGGCAGCCCGTGCGCTGCGGCGCCTCCGGGCCCGCCAGCTCGCGGGCCCGCTCCGTGAAGGTCTGCGTCGTGCCGGGGACGGTCTCCTCGCCGCGCCGGTCCTGCCAGTTGACGAACGGCATCCGCGGCATCAGTTCCGGCCCGACGACCACCACGCCATGCTGCTGTCCGGTCAGGCCGATGCCGGCCAGGTCGCCGGTCCGTCCTGCCAGCGACCCTGCCAGTCCTCGCAGACACTCGCAGGCACGGTCTGCGATGACGCGAATGTCCCACTCGGAGCGGCCGCGCGCCCGGTCGGCGGCGGAGGTGCAGTCCGCCTGGTTCGCGACGGTCCGAGAGGCCAGCACGTCACCGCCGCGCAGGTCGAGGCCGAGGGCGGTGAGGGTGGTGGTGCCAAGGTCGAGGCCGAGGACGATGGACATGGCAATGCTGCACCGGGGAAAGTTTCCATGTGGTTGCTCGCGGGCGCGATGCTATCATAGCCAGCACGCCCGGGAACACATGCTTTTCCAGAGGACTCCCGCCGTGTCACGCTCCCCGTTCCTCTCCCTCCTCGCCGTCTGCCTGCTCCCGCTCGCCGCGGCGGCGCAGGAGACCAAGCCGCTCCGTGCCGGCATCATCGGCCTGGACACGTCACACGTCGTCGCTTTCACGAGCCTGCTCAACGACCCCAAGGCGAAGGGCGACCTTGCCGGCGTCCGCATCGTCGCGGCCTACCCCGGCGGCAGCCAGGACATTCCCGACAGCCGCAACCGCGTCGACGACTTCACCAAGACACTCCGCGAGAAGTACGGCGTCGAGATCGTCGGCTCGATCGACGAGTTGCTCAGGAAGGTCGACGTCGTGCTGCTGGAGAGTGTTGACGGCCGGCCGCACCTGAAGCAGGCGCTGCCGGTGCTGAAGGCTCGCAAGCCGCTGTTCATCGACAAGCCGGTCGCCGGCTCGCTGGCCGACGCGGTTGCCCTCTTCGACCTGGCCCGCGAATATGGGACGCCGTGCTTCTCCAGTTCGTCGCTGCGCTTCAGTCCCAGCATCCTTGGCATGCGCGACGACCCGAAAGTCGGCAAGGTACTCGGCTGTGCCGCCTACGGGCCGTGCTCGTTGGAGCCGCACCATCCCGATCTGTTCTGGTACGGCGTCCACGGCGTCGAGACACTCTACACGATCATGGGAACTGGCTGCGTGTCGGTGACGCGCGTCCACGCGAAGGGGACCGACTACGTCACCGGGACGTGGAAGGACGGCCGTGTCGGCACGTTCCGCGGCATTCGCGACGGAGCGTCGGGTTACGGGGCGCTCGTGTTCGGCAGCAAGGGCATTGCCCCAAGCGGCGGCTACGGTGGCTACGCACCGCTGGTGGTGGAGATCTGCAAGTTCTTCCGCAGCGGCAAACCTCCGGTCAGCGCTGAGGAAACACTGGAACTCTTCGCGTTCATGGAAGCCGCTGACGAGAGCAAGCGCCGGGGCGGTGCCCCGGTGACCCTGGAGCGCGTGATGAAGAAGGCCCGCAACGAGGCCGTCCAGCGAAAACGCGATGTGCTCGAGGAGAAAGGCGGGTCGTGAATTCCGCGCGCGCCGAGCAGGGTCGTCCACGTTCTCTATGTCAGCGAGTTCACGACCGCGACGGCGTGGCCCGAAAGCAACGTGGTTGCCTGAAACAGGGCTACTGAATTTGCGAACAGCCCCGTCCGAAGAGGCCCGTCCATTCCTTGTCATCGAAGGAAGTCCCATGCGCACCATTCTTGAGCGAGGTTCCTTCGGGAGCAGAGGCCGCCGCGTCCCGAAGAGGAACAGCACCCTCCTGCGGCTCGAAGAGCTGGAAACACGCACGGTCCTGTCGCCCAGCGCGGTTGCTCTCGCACTGCCCACGGCGGTTGGACTCGGTGGGGGACTCCCTACCTCCCTGCTCCGGCTCATCGCTTCCGCGACCACAGGCGAGGGCCACGCTTCCGGCCTGGCGGATGCGCCGGGCATCGCCAAGCATCTCGTCTCGCAACCCGGGGGGACGGACTCGTCTCCGGGGACGCCGACCGTGCCGGGGAGCAATCCCCTGTCCAACCCGAGCGATCAGCCTGGCCCGACTCAAACCACGATCACCGGACAGGTATCGTCGCAGACGACCTCATTGGCAACGGACCTGCTCTCGACCTCCGCCGTGCAGAATGCGGTCGCCGCGTTCCCCTTCCTGCTGCCGTCGTCCGAGACGACCCAAGCAAACACAACGAACAGCAACAACACGACGGGGAACAACTCCGTTCCGCAAGGTTCGGCCGCCCCCCAATCGCTGCTGGTGCTCGTGCTGAATCGGCCGCTGTTGGTTGCCGGCGCCGAACAGAGCGCGGAGACGGTGGGCATCATCACCGCCGCCCAGTCGAACCCGGAAGGTGCCGTCGTTTCGGCGCAGACGCTGGCATCCGCGAGGGCATCTACCAATCCGCAACTCCGAATCCTCCTGGGGGACGTTCCCCTGTCGGACACGGATGTGGAAGCGGGCCGCAAGGAGGACGGGGGCGGGCTGGACAAGCCGATGATCCCCGAGAAGGTACCGCAGAAGCCGGAGAAGCAGGAGAACAACGAGCTGAAACAGTCGCAACCCGATGACAAAGAGGCGGCGCCGGTCGTGCCGCTCGAGGAGTCGGTGTTCAGCGACGAGGCGGTGGACACCGCGGCGTCGGATGCCTGCTTCGCGATCTGGGAAGCGGAGATGGCGCCGGCGGATCATGAGGCACAGCCGCCGGTGCCCACCTCCGGCGAAGAGACGCCAAACTGGTCGGTGGCGGCGCTGGGCCTGGCACTGGGCGGAGTCTGGGGCATGAGCCCGGCCCGTCCGCGTGACGACAGGAAACGCGATCCCGCCTGGCCGGCCAGGCCGACGCTCCCGCTATGAAGTTGCTCTCGACGAGCCAGCCGGCGCTCGTCTCTGAGAGCCGAAGGAAGAGATGGGCCACGGATCGGGCACCCGCGCCAGCGAGTTGCACGGACTGCTTGCATGGATCAACACGGATCGACAGGGAGGGGGAATGGACCATCAACCCTTCCCTGTTCCCCTTCGATTCTGGCCCATCTTCATTCCGATCCGCGCTGATCCAGGCCTACAGTCGGTGCGACCCGCTGGCGCGGGTGCCCCGGCCCGTGGCCCCTTGCTTCCTTCGTCTCAAAGAGGTTATTTCACCTCGGTGATGTAGATGTCGTGGCCGCCGTCGCGGTTGGAGACGAACGCGATCCGCTTGCCGTCGGGCGACCAGGCCGCGAAGTTGTCCTGCTTCGGGTGTCGCGTCAGGTTGCGCACGTTCGAGCCGTCCGCGTTCATCACGTAGATTTCGTAATTGCTATCGCGGTTGGACGTGAAGGCGATCTGCTTGCCATCGGGCGACCAGGCCGGCCAGCAGTCGAGGGCCGGGTGGCTGGTCAGGCGACGCACGTTCGAGCCGTCGGCGTTCATCGTGTGGATCTCGAAGTTGCCGCTGCGGCTCGACGCGAAGACGAGCTGCTTGCCGTCGGGCGACCAGCTCGGGTTGTTGTCGAAGGCGATCTCATTCGTCAGACGCCGGACATCCTTGCCTGACAGGTCGACGCTGTAGATCTCCTGGTTGCCGTCGCGCGTGCTGACCCAGGCGATGCGTTTGCCGTCCGGCGACCAGCGCGGCGACTCCTCGAAGGCCTTGTGCGGCACCAGCACCTTGAGGTCGGTGCCGTCGGCGTTGACTGTGTTGATCTGCAGCTTGCCGTCGGTGCCCTGCAACGTGTCCCAGACGAAGACGAGCTTCTTCTCGTCGGGCGACCAGTGGCCGTCGAAGTGCGGGGTTGTCTGCGGCAACAGGGCTTTCAACTCGCCGCTGACCGCGTTGACCGTCCACAGCCCCATCTTGCCCTGGTGGATGCGCGTGCAGAGCAGGCGCTTGCCGTCCGGCGACCAGTGCAGATGCTGCTTGAAACTGCCGTCGCGCGTAAGTCGTATGACCTTTGGCACGTCCGGAACCGCGGGCGGCGGGCCCTCGGGAGGCGCGGCAAGGATAGACACGCACAGGAGCGGGACGCCTCCAAAGAGGAGATGAAGCGTTCTCATCGTATCTCATTCCTTTTAGACTCGACGCGGGATCGCCTGACACAAGCCCGGAGCGCCAGCGACGGGACGGTCCCGTCGCTGGCGCTCCGGGCTTGTGTCAACTCTCCCCGCGTTGAGTATAGCCGCGGTGCGGCTCGCTGATTCGCCAGTGGACGGCGACGAACTCGTGGCGCGTCCGGCACAGGACGCTCCAATCGTACTTGCCGTCAACCATCAGGAGGGCCTCGACAAGGGCGCCGGCCTCGCCGAGGAAATCGTCGAAGCGCTGGCTCTTGCCGCTTTTCCGCAGCTTCTCGTAGTGGGCGAGGACGTCCTTGACGTCGACGGGCTTGCACAGGGCATCCTGGATGAGACGATCGCGGTAGCCCTCATCGCCGGGCGCGAAGTCGGAGCGGTTCTCGAGGGAGAGCTGCCAGAACAGCGGGGGCTTGTCGATCAGCTTGCGCGGGCAATGGTGGACCTCGACCGTTTCCTCCGTGTCGAAGTCGACGAAGCGGTGGAGGGTAAGGCTCGTGCTCTTGAGCCGCGGAAAGAGGTGCTCGGAAGCGGACTCGATCAACTCGTCTTTGGAGAACATCGGTGTGCGTCCCGGCCCGTGGGGCGAGTGCCCTACGCCACACCGTCGATTCTTCCGGCGCGCCGGCCCCCCGTCAAGGCCGCACCGGCAACCGCGTCCTCTACTCCCCTCGCCCCCGCTTCGGGGGCGAGGGGTTGGGGGTGAGGGGGAAAGAGGAGCGCCGTAGAGGCGTCAGCTTCCCCCGGCCTCACGGAAGCGGTAGCCCACCCCGCGCACCGTCTCGATCAGGTCGGGGTTGCCGAGCTTGCGGCGCAGCGTCTTGATATGCACGTCGATGGTGCGCTCCAGGACGACAGCGCCCTCGCCGATGGCGGCCATGCGCTGCAGCCGCTCGGGGATGGGCAAGTGCGGCGGGCGAGCCAGCTGCAGGGCGCGCTCGGCAATCTCCTCGGCGAGGTCGCCCATGCGCTCCAGGTCGACGACGATCATCACGGCGGCGGTGATGCGGCGCAGGTCGACGGCAACCGGCTGGTGCAGCGCCAGCATCTTGAGGCACTCCTCGTCGATGTGGTTCTCCTCGCCGTCGATCTGCGACTCGCCACGGATGACCTCGCGTGCCATGTCGACATCGCGTTCGGACAGGGCGCGGATCGCCTTGTGGATGTTCAACTCGACCAGCCCGGCCATTGCCAGGATGTCGCGTTGCAGGTTGTCGAGGTCGCGTTGGAGGTGTTTTGACATGGTCGTCGCGTGCTGAGTGAGGAGATTAGCCCGACGCGCCAGCGAGGAACTTCTTAGCCCGACGCGCCAGCGAGGAACTTCTTAGCCCGACGCGCCAGCGAGGAACGCTGCGAACCCTTGCTTGCGCTGCGGGCTAAGGGCGCGGCGGACTGATTTCGTTCAGCCGAACCTGCCCGTGATGTAGTCCTCGGTCTGCTTGACGATGGGGCGCGTGTACATCTGCTCGGTCGGGCCGGCCTCGATGAGGCGGCCCTGGAAGAAAAAGGCGGTCAGGTCGGAGACGCGCGCCGCCTGCTGCATGTTGTGCGTGACGATGACGATGGTGTAGTCTCGTTTCAACTCGAAGATCAGGTTCTCGATGTGCAGCGTCGACGCCGGGTCGAGCGCCGAGGCCGGCTCGTCCAGGAGCAGCACTTCCGGGTCGGTCGCCAGCGCCCGGGCGATGCACAGGCGCTGCTGCTGCCCGCCGGAGAGGTTCAGCGCCGAGTCGTGCAGGCGCTGCTTGACCTCTTCCCACAAGGCCGCTCCCTTGAGGCAGCGCTCGCAGATCTCGTTCAGGCGGTTGCGGTCGCGCAGGCCGGCCACGCGCGGCCCGTAAACCACGTTCTCGAAGATCGACTTGGGGAAAGGGTTCGACTTCTGGAAGACCATGCCGACGCGGCGGCGCAGGTGGACCAGGTCGAGGCCGCGGCTGTAGATGTCGGTATCGTCGAGCACCACGTCGCCGGTGTGCCGCGTTCCCTCAACGAGGTCGTTCATCCGGTTGAGCGTGCGCAGGAAGGTCGACTTGCCACAGCCCGACGGCCCGATCAGCGCCAGCACCGACCGCTCCGGGATCGTCAGCGACACGTCGAAGAGCGCCTGGGTGGCGCCGTACCAGAAGTTGAGAGTGCGGACCTCGAATTGAGTTCGCATCCCCCGCAGGTCGGTGGAGGAGCGCCCGTTCAGACTCCGCTCGGTCATGATGGCGGAGTAAGAGAGTGTCGACATCGGATACCTCGCGCGCAGCATTCTCCTGCGATCGGAGGCTCATCTTACTGATCCCCTGTGTAGATTTGATGAAGAAGCGGCGGGAATTGCGCGTCCACGCTCGCCAGGCGAGATCCGCCTGTCGCGCGGCACGGCAGGACGATAGCGCTGCAGGGCGTCGAGCAGCTGGCTGGGATCGTCGGCAACCAGCAGCAGTCGGCGGTGCTCGGGACGAAGGAACCCCTCGGCAACGGAGCGGTCGATCCAGGCCAGGAGCGGGTCGAAGAAACCGGCCACGTTGAGCAGGCTGATCGGCTTGTCGTGGATGCCGAGCTGGCCCCAGGTCAGCACCTCGAAGAACTCCTCGCAAGTGCCAAAGCCGCCGGGCAGGGCGGCGAAGGCATCGGCCCGGTCGGCCATCAGGTCCT
>JACOUH010000101.1 GCA_016177925.1 Planctomycetota bacterium
CCGGCGGGCTCACGCCGCGCCGCTCACTCGTGGCGCGCGTCAGTCGCGCGTCCGCTGACCGACGCGGTCGACGGGCTTCAACAGCGGGGCCAGGTCAAGCGTCCGTAGCGGCAGCGACGACGCCGGTGGCCTGCCGATCGCCAGGTCCAGCTTCAGCGTCGCCGGCTCGAATACCATCGTCTGCAACGTCAGGTCGCCCAGGTTGGCCTCGTCCAGCTTGCGGCGGAGGTCCTCCACCCGGAGCAGGCGATCGAGTTTGCGCGTCTCTTCCAGGGTGTCAAAGCGGCCGAAGGTGTTCGCGATGTTGACCTTCGTGTCCGCCTTGAGTTCCGTGCAGAAGTGGTTGGTACACGAGCAGAGGCCCTTGTCGGCACGCCGCAGCACGACCGACTTCGGCGTGATCTCGAGCACCCCAATGTCCTTGCGGTCAGCGATGACGAGGTTGGTCAGCGTCGTGCGCGGCAGGCGTTCCAAACGCTTTTTCGCCTCCGCAATGGTCGTACACTCTTCCAGGAGGGTGCGGTAGCAGAGGGCATAGGGAAGGCCCTTGGGATCGAAATGGCCCTCGTCCTTGCGGACGCCGAACGACTCGAGGACGCCCACGGCCAGGCCGGCGTCGTTCATGCCCGACAGACAGCCGACCAATCCGGGGAAGCCGATCGCCACGAAGGCGTGCTTGCCCTTGGGACGATAGACGGTGACCAGGCTGTACTGGTGGACGTAGCCCAGCGAGGGATAATCGAGGTTGCGACCCAGCAGCGGGCCGCGGGTAGCGCTGCGGTCGGCGTCGATCAGCAGCGCCGAGCAGAAGAACATTTTCTTGATGTCGAACAGCGTGTTGCCGGCGACGACCTTGTCCCACGGCGCGCCGGAGGCCTTGGCCATCGCCTCCATCTCCGTGCGGTAGTCAGCGGGGAAGTGCTCGACCATCGCCTTGCCCTGCTTGACCGCCAACCCCCACAGCCCGCCCACGGAAAATTGGTCGAGCAGTCCGCGCGGGTAGTCGAGGACGCGCACCGCCGGTTTCAGGGCCAGGACGCCGACCTGCTCACCGATCTCCTCGGGCGTCCCCTCGACGATCAGCACCGGCATCTTGTTGATGTAGCGCAGCTCGCCCTTGCCGTGACGTTTCTCGGGAAAACGAAACGGCTCGGCCCCACAAGGCGGGAGCGCGTGCAGGAGCACGAGACCGGCGCAGAGCGACAGGAGCAAGCGCGGGCGTGACATGCGTTCGATTCCTCCCTCGGGACGCCTTTCGCCACCCGGCTCCGAGCGGACAGGCGCCTGTTCGTATTGGCGTGTACCGCGGCCCGTCCTACAATCGGGCGGCGGTGCGAACACGCTCATCATAGTCAAAAGGGCCCCCGCCGTGAAATATGCAGTTCTCGGCGCCGCCGGTCAACTCGGCCGCGACCTCTGTCCGCGTCTTGCCGGCGAGGTCGTGCCACTGACGCGCGCCGACGCCGACCTGACGCGGCGCGGATCGCTGCGAGACCTCCTCGACGGACTGCGGCCCGACGTCGTCATCAATTGCGCCGCTTACAACCTCGTCGACCGCGCCGAGGACGAGCCCGACGCCGCGTTCGCCGTCAATGCCTGGGCGGTGCGCGAGTTGGCGGTCGCCTGCAACGAACGGGGGACCGTGCTGGTCCACTTCAGCACCGATCATGTCTTTGGCCTCGACGCTGCGCGCCGAACCCCCTATGCCGAGGATGATCCTCCGGGGCCGGTCAGCGTCTACGGGCTGAGCAAGCTGTCCGGCGAGTATCTTGTGCGCGCGCTCTGCCCGCGTCACTTCGTCGTGCGAACCTGTGGCCTCTACGGCGCCCGGGGCAGCGGGGGCAAGGGCGGCAACTTCGTCGAGACGATGCTGCGGCTGGCTGGCGAGCGCAGGTCGTTGCCCGTGGTCAGCGACCAGGTCTGCACGCCGACCTCCACGGTCGACCTGGCATCGGCGGTCGTGTCGCTCCTGGCGACCGGCACGTACGGGCTGTATCACGTCACGAACGCGGGGGCGTGTTCCTGGCACGAGTTCGCGCGGATGATTTTTGAGCTGGAGGGGATCGAGGTGGACCTGACGGCGATCAGCACCGCCGCGTTCGGGGCAAAGGCACGACGGCCAGCGTACAGCGTCCTCGGTGCCACGGCGTATCGGAGGCTGGGGCTTCCCACGCTACGGTCGTGGCAGGAGGCGCTGGCGGCGTACCTGGCCGAGCGCCGGCTCCGCCGCTAAGAGCATGATCGCTCAGGCCACGTTCACTCCGCAGCAGTGGAGCAGCACCCCGAGAATGCGGTCTGCTTGAACGATCTGGTATTCATCCAAGTCAATGTCCAGGCGCTTGCCACCCAGGCGCAGGAAGCGCCAAAGGGTGCCGGTCGTGACGCAGCCATAAACGGGGTCGTGTGGCTTGTTGGCTTTTTGATTGAAGCGCTGCACCGCGACCATCTCGGAGGCGCACTGTCCCAGTCCCTCGGGAATGCTGTCCTTCTTCGCTTCGTCGATCGCCACGATCGGCGCTTCGACGTAATACAGTTGCGGCGACTGCCCCAGCAGAAAATCGCACACGCCATTCAATCCCGCCGCCTCATCGACGTTCAGCTCGACCCCCGAGTAGAGGCTGATCCGATGCTCCGAACGCCGCCACACCTCGGCCAGCAGCGGCGCGACCAGCAACTCGGACCGTCCCTTCTCTGTCGGAATGCTCATGCCGAGCGGCTGGAAGTCGTCCAGGTAGCGACGCAGGGTCTCCGACAAGGGAACCGGCGCAACCCTCGTGAAGAGCTGCTGCGAGGTATCCGTCGTCAGCCCGAAATCCTGCTGCACTTTCGGCAAGGTGAAATCACGAAAACTCATAGCGTTCCCATCCGAGGGACGGGAAAAGGATCAAGGAGGGGTCGGGATTCGTTTACACGCCCACGCCCTGCGCTGCCAGCGACCGGGCGAACTCCGCGCGGCACTTGGCCAGGTACTTGACGGCCTTCTGCCGGTAGCGCCAGGAGAGTACCCCCTTGGGTAGCTTATTCTGCCAATACGCCCCCGGCCCGCTGACCCCGTGCGTCTCCGGCTCGGTGTCGGGCAGATGGCGCTGGCCGAGCCGGGCGATGCAGAAATCGATCTCGTCCAGCGAGGCGAACTCGAAAGTGAACCCGTCCACCTCGACGAAAAAGTAAGGATAGCCCTGGCCCGGGACGATAGGCGGCGCTGGGGGAGCGAACTGCCGCGCCCGGTACCAAGGCTCGTCGTCTGTGGCCCGATGTACCCAGAACGTCATCGGGCCGCGCCGCCAGGTTTCAGTGTATTCGATCCAGTAGCGCTTCATCGACCAGCCCCTCGCCACCCAACATCGGACTTTGTAGACGCTCGTCTACCTATCTCGCCCGCTCCGCCTGGATCGACGGCCTGCTTTTCCGTCACCACCCGGATGCTCAGTCACCAAATCTTTGTAGGACCACAAGAAACGCTTGCCGAGGGCGGCTGCGTAGCGCATGAGGGTTGCGACCGTGGGGTTGTCTTGCTTGCCGTTTTCCAGCCGGCTAACAACGGCTCGGTCAAGACCCGAGCGCTCGGCCACGTCACCGATGGTTAAACCACACTGCTCGCGTTCCCGCTTCAGAGCCTGCAGCGCCCCTTGGACGTCAAAATACATTCCCATGGTCATTACGGCGTCCGGGTCGCACGCACCGGCGCGAACCAGGTCCTCCAGCGACGGTTTCTCCTTCTGAAGCTGGTCGCGGAGCGCCTGCTCACGGGCTCGCTCTTCGGCCGTCTTTCGGTTCGCGCGGAAGATGTGTCGCGCCTTCATATCTTCCTCCGTTTCTTCGCTGGCCCCTGTCGGGCATCGTAGCAAGGTGTGACTTAAAAATCAACGCGGAAAGGAGTGCGGAAACCGACCGTCTCGGCACTTTATGAAGCAATTCTCACATTCGACTCATCAGCATCTCATCACTCGTGTTGTAAGCATGGAGTAGATTTGGCACTGAATGCAGCGGAACTTTGACGTGAGGACGCGGTTTATTGGGGTATCGCTGCAGATGCGGCCCCGCCGGCCGCGGGACGGAGTAGCATCCCCCGCTCCTCCCGCGACTGCCCCCTGGTCCCCGGAGACCGACGCCCGCCTCGCCCCGGTTTCGCATCCTGCGAATGCAGCGGAGGCTGTACCTTGTCTCCTCTCTTCTCGCCTCTGAACTCCTACGGCGTTCTTTTCGCCGGCGTGGTCGTTGCTGTCCTGAGCCTGCTGTCGCTGCTGCGCCGCCCAGGGGTTCGGGAAGGCACGGGGGCGTGGCTCGTCGGCCTGTGCCTGGGCGGGGCGGGGGCGGTCGCCTTCTTCGCCTCCGCCGGCCCGATGGCGATCGCCCTGGCAGTCCTGGGGGGAGTCCTGGCCCTGGGTTGCCTGCTGCGGACCGAGGCCCCCGGACGCCTGATCGCCTCTGCGCTGCGGGCGCTGGCCTGGCGCCGTGTGCAGGCCCTGTTCCTCCTCGTCACCAGCCTTGCCGGGGCGTTCGGCTGGGTCATCTGGCTGGACAAGGAATCCACCCCCGAGATCATCACTGGCCCCCTCGCGCAGGGCGCCGCCGAGCGACCGTCCCTCCAGCGCCTTTCGCTCGTGGCCTGGACCGACCGGGATAGCACCGTTCCTCTCTACCGGCCGAACGGCGTCGACGATACGACGCTCGGCCCCTCTGAACGCCGGCTGGGCCAAGGCCCGTTCAGCCTGCGGCTCATCGCGACCGGCGGGCGGACGGTCGAGAGCAACTGTCACGGCTGGGTGTTTGCCGGCAACCGCTTCTGGTTGATGGGCAAGGATGTGGAGCGGATTCTTGTCGACAACGACTACGGGCTCGTGACGGACCCGGTGACGGGGGACCTGGTGATCTACCGCGACGCCAGCGGTGCGATCGTTCATTCCGCGATCGTGCGGGGGCAGACCGGCAACGGCCAGATGCTGGTTGAAAGTAAATGGGGGCGCAGGGGGTGCTACGTTCACGAGCCCAAGATTCAGCCCTTCGGCGAGCGCTTCGAGTATTACCGCAGCCCGCGCAAGGGACACCGCCTGTCCGGCACGGAGGTCCCGTACCCTCCCCCTGGGACTTCAGATTTGAGATTGTAGGTCAGAGATCAGAGGTCAGAGATCAGAGGTCAGAAGAGGGGCCCCCGTGCGGCACGCCGTCTTCTGACCTCTGATCTCTGACCTCTGACCTACGAGGGGCCGATCTCTTTGGCCGCGAGCAGTTCTGTCTTGCCGGGGCGGCTCACCGCATACTCGAACTTGGTCTGAGGGGTGCAAGCTGCTCCGACGCGCCCTTTCGGGTCCAGGGCGAGAAAGGCGACGCGGGCCGGGTGGACGCCACGCCGCAGCGCCGTCGCGTTGACTCGCCCTACTGCCTGCTCGCACGCCTCCTGCGGAGTCTTGCCGGCCCGCATCGCCTCGACCAGCAGCAGGCTCCCACCGACGCGGATGATCTCCTCGCCCACTCCCGTCGCCCCCGCCGCTCCTGCCGTGTCGTCGACGTACAGGCCCGCACCGATCAACGGCGAGTCGCCGACACGGCCCGGCAACTTGTGCGCGAGTCCCGATGTAGAACACACGCCGCCAAGCGACCCCTTGGTATCGAGGGCCAGCACGGTGACGGTGTCGTGACTGCCGGGCGGAGCCCCATCCGGAGGCGCGGCACGGCGGGAGCCGCGTTCGCCCGGGGCACCCGCGCGAGCGGGTCGCGGGGCCGGCTTCCGCTTTTGCCACGCCGCCAGGCTCTCCGGCGTCGACAGGGTCTCCAGAGGGAAGCCCTGCCCGATGGCGAACAGCCGTGCCCCCTCGCCAACCAGCAGGACATGCGGCGTTTTCTCCATCACGCGCCGCGCCAGGGCGGCCGCATGGCGGACGTTCTCGAGTCCGGCGACTGCCCCACAGGCCAGCGTCCGGCCGTCCATGACGCAGGCATCGAGTTGGACTGTGCCAATCGCATTCGGCAATCCGCCATAGCCGACCGTGTCGACCTTCGGGTCGTCCTCGACGGCCTGCGCCCCTGCGATGGCAGCATCCAGGGCCGGTTTGCCCTGTCGCAGCAGCGCCGCGGCGGCCTCGACGGCCGTCCGCCCGAACGGCCAGGTGGCGATCACGACGAAATCCGCCATCCATTACCCTCCGAAAAAGAGAAAAGAAGAAAGCAACCACGAAATACACGAAATACACGAAAAAAAGACAGAAGACCAAGAGAGAATAAGAAGAGGGGAAGGCGGAATGTCCGAGCACGGGCACCTGCCTTCCCCTTCATTCTTCCTTGCTTCTTCTGTCTTTTTTCGTGTATTTCGTGTATTTCGTGGTTGCTCTCTTCTTACTTGTTGCTGGCCAGGCGGGTCAGGGCGTCGTCGTAGGCGGCGAGGAAGGTCTGCACGACACGGTAGGCGGCCTCATCGCCGGGGCTGGCTGCGGCGAAGGTCAGTCCCTCCTTGGCCATGTTGTCGATCAGGTCGCTGACCGTCTTGCCGCGTGCCTCGTACTTGCGGTTGAAGTAGTTGCGGACGTTGGGGTCCTGCAGCGCCCGCAGCGAATCGTCCAGCAGGTTGAGGAAGCGTTTGCCCTCGATGTACTGCCCCGGCGACAGGTCGCCGACACTGTCCTCGAGCGTCTTGTGCAGCTGCTTGGCGTCAGCGAGCAGGGACTGCATCAGGGCCGCGTCGACCTCGCCGTTGATCTTGGCTCGGTTGACGGCATCCTCGGCGTGGAACTCGACGTCGTGGCGGAGCTTGTCGAACGCCGACGACCGTAGCGACAGCGGCCAGCTGAGCTTGCCGCTGTTGGCCAGGGGCTTGAGCAGGCCGATATTGCCGCCGTGCCCGCTGGTGACATTGATCTTCTTGAGCGCGTCCTCGTCCAGCGCGAGGGTGGTCGGCCCGCGCTGCCCCTTGGCGTGTGCCTCCTTGAGGTGCGACAGGAGGCTGTTCAGCGTCGAGCCGGTCAGGACCTCAGCCAGCGGCGGATCGCGCCGCGCCCGCGTCAACTCGATCTCGCGGGTGCGCTGCCGGACGTCCTCGACGGTCGGCATGTTCATGCGCTCGTAGCGCCATTCGTCGAAGATCTTGCGGCGCGTTTCGATCTTGGAGCGCTCGACCTCCTGGTTGAGCAGGCGAGCCCGGTTGTGATCGATCTCGTACTTGCCGTAGGCAGAGGTCAGGTCGGCGACGCCGCGGAAGTAGCCGCCGTACGGGTCATAGTAGGACGTGTACGGGTTCGAGTAGTAGGGCGAGGCGCTCCCTGGCGAGCCGTAGGAACCGATCCCAGGCGAGGCGGCGTAGGGATTGCTCGTCAGCGTGGCGGCCCCGCCGGAACCGTAGCCCGTCGACAGGTAGGGATTGACCGCCGGGGCCGTGTAGGGGACGCCGGCATACGGATTGTAGCCCAGGGCGTAGGGCGGGATCGAGTTGTAGAACGCCCCGTAGGCCTGACCGAGGAAGGCCAGGTTGCGGCCGTACTGGGCTAGGTACGGATTGACCGAGAACAGGGGGGATTGCCGGAAGGTGACGCCCGGGCGGATGGGGATCTGGGCCTGTGCGGTTGGCGCTCCGATGAGGGCTGCCACCACCACCAGCGTCGCCGTGCTCAGCCACTTGACAGACGTTTGCATGGTCGCTCTCCCGTGATCGAGACGAGGGAAGTCTGCCCGGAGCCTCGGCGCGGGGTAACAGCACTTCCACCTCTATGCATTATACGTATCAAACCGCGGGCGTGCGCCGCCCTTTTTCGGAAGGCGGAGGCAGGACGCCGCGACCCGCGCGAGCGGGTGCCCCGGCCTGCGACGGGCAACGATGCACAAAGTGTACCGGAAGCCGCGGTCGGTTCACAAGACCGAGCGTTCCCCCAGAGTAGTCATCTCGCTCCGCGAGAGGAAGCGAAGATCATCTCGCGGAGCGAGATGACTACTCTGGGCGGCGATCAAGGAGGCGGAACGTGCAGGTAGACGGCGGGGTGCATCGTGTACAGGCGGAACTTCTCCCCATCGTGTACGACGATACCGCTCGACTTGTTCTCGCGGACCGGCCGCAGTGGATTGCCGGGATACTTCTCCCAGTGAACCAGGTCCGTCGAGGTGGCGACCGCCGTGCTCCACAGCTTCGCCTTCGGGCCGGCCTTGGCGCTGCCGTGGTACCAGGCGTAATAACGTCCCTTGTGCTTGAGGATCTGGTTGAGGGCGACCAGGTCCTTGTCGTAGTCGGCTGGGCCCGGCGACAGCACCGGCTCGTCGCGCACGTTCCGCCACTCCTTCCGGTCCTTCGAGGTCGCCAGCCAGATGCCGCGATCCTCGCGCTCATAAAAGAGATACCAGGTCCTATTCTCGCGCCAGGCAGTCGGCGTGCCGTAGGGGCCGTCCGGGATCGGCCGTCCGTTGGCCAGGCGGATGTCGAGACGGCCGATGCGCTTCCAAACGAGGCCGTCGTCGGAGACGAACAGGTGGGCGCGGTCGTTGCGGCCCTCGGCGAACAGGTAGTAGGTGCCGCCGTCCTTGACGATCATCATGTCCTCGATCCAGTGCTCGCGGTCCAGCGGGTTGCGCGGCCAGCGCGTCCACTTGATGCCGTCGGGCGAGGTGGCGTAGCCGAGCATGCGCAGGCCGTCCTGGGTCCCGTCGTAGCCGGTGTACCAGAGCTTGTAGACCCCGCCCTCACGCAGAATCCAACCGCGCTCGCGGATCTTCGCGTCCCACTTGCCCGGCTCCGCCGCGAAGACCGGCTCCTTGCCGTACGGGACGAATTTCACCAATTCCGAAGGGAACTTCTCGCCGATCGGCGGTTTGCTCTGCTGCCCCGACAGTTCACCGGAGAGGATCGCCAATGTCAGGCACAGCAGGCCCGCCGGCAGGAGCGCACGCACACGGGAGGGGATCGCCATCGCCGTTTCCTCAAGTCGTAGGACGGATTTCCAATCCGTCCCGGCTTCATGCTCGGACGGATTGGAAATCCGTCCTACAACCCTCACTGGTGTGTCTGGTTAATCGCGGAGGTCGGACGGTTTGACGCCCTTGCGGAAGGCGCCGAAGCCGAACGGCAGCGGCTTGTACTCGCCGACGAGATCCACGTTCGACTTCGCAGGGATCTTGTCCTCCATGCCGAGCCCCCCATAGCAAGCGTTGACGAGCAACCGGCGCAGGCCCTCGCTCTCGAGGTCCGTCGAGGCTCCCAGCGTTGTCGTGAAGACGCGGCCCGACCCGCTCGCCCGGGTGCCCCGGCCCGATTCGCCCGTGTACGTCTTGACCCAGGCGACCGGCATCATGGGGTCGTTCTTCTTGCCGACCACCGGCCGATCGGTCGACTTCATGCCCTGTAGCACGAGCCCCAGCACGAGCGGTTTGCTGTCCTTGGAGAGGGGCAGGCTGACCGTGTAGACATCGGTCGGCCCCCAGATGTCGCCGTCCTTGATGCCGCGCAGGATCGGGTGGTCTTTTGCCCCCGGGGCGAGGAGGCCGCGCGTGCTCTCCTTGCCGTGGTGGCCGTGGTGGTTGACCCATGTCTCGCCGAGCACCTGCTTCCCGAAACCGCCCTTCCACTCGCCGCTGCTGAAACTCCATTTCGAGTACGTCTTGCGGGGAGGGATGTTAAAGGCGTGCGTGGCGGTCCTCATGCCGATGATCGGCTTGCCCGATGCGACGTACTGGACGATGTGTTTCATCTGCTCATCGGCCAGGTCGCGGAAGCGGGTGAAGATCACCATCAGGTCGGCATTGTCGAGGGCCTCCAGGCCGGGGAGGTTGTGCGTGTTCTTTGGGTCGATGGTGCCGTCGTCGGGATTGATGGCGAACAGGACGGTACACTTGAAGCCATGATGCTTCGCCAGGATCTTTCCCAGCTGCGGCAGTGCTTCCTCGGAGCGATACTCCTCGTCGCCGGAGACGAGGACGATGTGCTTACCCTTGCCGGGGCCCTCCGTTCCCTCGTAGACGACCCACGGTTTCACTGCTTTTCCCTCCTCCCTGGCCTCGGCCCCGTGCAGGAGGACCAGGGCCGGGACGAGCAGGACGCAAGCACGGCGGGCGAGTCGGATCGTGTTCATGGTGCGGCTTCCTTCGGAGTCCGTCGAGAATCCCGATCGGGCGAGGGGGACGCCGCGAGCGTAACAGAAGCATCTCTGGCCAGCAAGGGCCAGGACTCCTCGAGGGCCGCGACGAATCTTGGTCATTTCTTGGAAAAGGTCACGCCCACGCGGCCGCCGACGGCCAGCTCGCCGACCTTTCCCGTCCCATCGAGAGCGAACGTCAGCAGGAACGGGCCGAGGGCCTCGTGCCCGGTCAGGAACGTGTCGTAATGGAAGTGTTCGAGCGGACAGACAAAGGAATACCAGCGCCAGACCAGCTGCCCGCGCTCGAGGGCGATGTGGGCGGTGCCGTAGGCAGGATGCTCGTAGGTGCCGGTGTAGGCCGTCAGGCCCAGCGAGGGGCGCGTACCGTGATGTTGCGCAGCAAGGCGACGCTCCCAGGCTTCCTTGTTGGCCTGACGGTCCTTCTCGACTTCGCGCGTCAGGTAGAGGTTCCAGTCGCGTCGAGGCGGCTTCGGACGCAAGAGCACGTCGAGCAACTGGTAGCCGAGGGCAAGGTTCATGCGCGTCTGGTGCAAGTTCGCCAGGATGGCCACCCCCAGCCGCGCCCGTGGCACGAGCGTGATCTGCACGCGGAAGCCATCGATGACGCCCGTGTGCGAGACGAGCCGATAGCCCTGGTAATCCTGGATCACCCAGCCCATGCCGTAGCTCATCCGTTTCGACTCGGGGTGCAGGATGCGCGACTCGCCCTCCAGGGGGATGACCATCTGTGGCGTGTGCGTCTCGCCGAGAGCCTCTGCGGACACGAGTCGCCGGTTGCCCAGCCGACCGCCGGCAAGGTGGAAACGCAGCCACGGCGCCAGGTCGCTGGCGCTGGCATGGATCGAGCCCGCCGGCTCGGGCCGCTGGATCGGATACCACCCGGGCAGCACGATGACCCTGCCCCGATCGTCCAGACCGTGCCCGCTGGCCCGGTCGTCCGACTTGAACGACGCCGTGCTGCAGCCGGCCGTCTTCATGCCGAGCGGGTCGAAGAGGCGTTTCTCGACAAAGTCGGCCCATGAAGTCTTCGACGCAGCGGCGACGGCGAGGCCGGCCGCCGTGAACATGGTCGTCTGGTACTGGAAGGTCGTGCGGAAGGGCCGGTCGAGCGGCAGCCGGCCGACGCGACGCACCGCCTCGTCGCCCGTCCACGCGGCGCGATACCAGAGCAGGTCGTGCGGGCCCACGCCAGTGCGATGAGTGACTAGGTCGCGCAGTGTCACCTGCGAATCGGCGAGCGGATCGGACAGCCGGAAGAACGAGACGTGCTTGCGCACTGGATCGTCCCAGTTCATCTTCTTCTCGTCGACCAGCATCGCCATTGCCGTGGTCGTGAATGCCTTGGTGCATGAGCCAAGGGGAAAGAGCGTGTCAGGCGTGACCGCTTCCTTGCCACCCGCTTCCTTGACGCCGTGGCCCTTCAGGTAGAGAATCCGGTCGTCGCGAACGATGACGACCGCCGTGCCGGGGACCTTCCAGTCCGTCAGGGCGTTGCGCACCGCGTCATCGAGGGCGGCGACATCGGGGCCGTCCGCTCGCAGAGGGTGGGAGCCGATCAGGAAAAGGCGGGAGCCGATCAGGAAAAGGAGCAACACCGTTGCCAGGAGGGTTGCGCGTGCCATGTCGGTCGTTCCGGTCTGGAAGGGGCCGGGGGCGAAGGTCTGATTGTAGCACGTTTGCCCCACGGGCGAGCGATCCGTTCCTCCTCCCTGCTTGGTCCAATAACTGTTCATATTTACACAAGAGATCATTTGATCGGGTATCAAAGGAGAGAAGTTGAGGAAAAATCCAATTTCCCGGTAAAAATCGAATTGACAAACGGGGAGGAGTGGATTACCTTCTACCCCAACTTCTCGGCCTCTTCTCTGTTCCGGCCCCGCCGCTTCGCTCCCGCGAACGGCGGGGTTTTTTTCCTTCTCCGAGCGAAGGGTCTTTCAGCGCAACCTCTTCTCGGATAGGTACTTGCAGAGGAAGAATCCCTGGCGTGGGTTCTGGCACCGGGTTTCCACAAGTCTGCCCCGGCGCGCGGTCGAAGGCGCGGCATATAATGGCCTTGCCCGCCGCGGGGCAGTTGCCCGCTGCGGGTCGTCTGCTGGGACTTCTCACAGCAAAGGAGTTCGGACATGCTTTCGCGGCAATGCCTGGAGGAGTTGCGGTCGGCTTGGTTGCCCAACATCACCGACCCGGGACTGGATCGCTTAATCGACCTCCTGCAGACGGGGAGCCCGCTGCTCGTACATGGCTGTTTCACGCGCGCCGTGCCGATGGGTTGCCTCGCCACCCACGCCGGCTGGCACCACCCGCGCACCGCTCACTTGACCCAGGATGCCGGCATCAGCTGGCTGTGCCGCGTCGCGGGGCTGAACCCGGCCACGTCGAGCGTCCTGCGCGAGTGGGACCAGTGCGGCCCGCACAGCCTCGAGCTGCGCGGCGAACTGCTCGCTTTCTTCCGCGACGAGCGCGCTCGTCGCCAGGCCGGGGCACCCGCGCCAGCGGGTCGGGCGGTGCCGTCCCGCCTGGGCGAGCTGGCCAACGCTTGAACTGTAGACAGGGCGGGGGGAGGGTTTTCAGCCAGCCTCCTGAATCGCTCTCCACGCCTTGGCTAGCGGGTCTGTGGACCGGCTGCTATTACCCCGGCACGAAAGCAACGCACGTAGGTCAGGCTTTCCAGCCTGACGTTGAAACCGCGTCAGGCTGGAAAGCCTGGCCTACGTGCGTGCCGGCGTAATATCAAGGAGGAGGGGAAGAGCAGCGGGAGGCCAGCATGGCGAGCGACAGAGCACCGACGGAACCGCCCGACCCGCTGGCGCGGGTGCCCCGCTCCGCGCCCCGGTCCGCGGCAGACGATCCCGAAACTGTGCTGATTGTCGACGACGAGGAGCCGGTGCGGCGCACCTTCCGCGAGTGGCTCGACGAGGCCGACCTCGACGTTCACCTCCTGGCCGCCGCCGACGCCGAGGAGGCACTCAACCTCGCCAACGAGCGGACGGTCGACCTCGCCATCCTCGACTGGAACCTCGGCGCCGGCAGCGATGGCTTGCAGCTCCTCGAGGACCTCTACGTCTTCAATCCCGACATCGTCGCCATCATGATTACTGGCTACGCCCACCAGGCGACGCCGTTGGACGCCATGCGCATGGGCGTGCGCGACTACCTCGACAAGAACCAGGACCTCGACCGCAACACCTTCCTTCGTGCCGTTCGCCGTCAGCTCGACCGCATCCGGCCTGCCCGCCGCCAGAAGCGCCTGCATACCGGGTTGGTCGCCTTCCGCGAGGCGGTCGAGCGCGTGCTGCCCCTGGTGCAGACGGCGGCGGCGCTGAACGATCCGCTGTCGTTGCCCGAGGTGGTCGCCAGCCTGTTCCGCTTTCTGCTGCGCTCGACGGGGGCCCGCGACGGCGTCCTCTTGGTGCGCGACTACGACCCCGCCCGCCAGCCGGCCGAGTTGTGCCGCGCCTACGACGTCCAGGGCGAAACCCTGTCCACGCCGCTCGTCCCTTTCTCGCGCTCGCTGGCCGGCGCCGCCGCGAGCATGGGACAGGCTCATCTGCTGAACCACCCGGGCGAGTCGCCACTGGCCGTCGAGTTGCAGGCGTTCGAGCGCGGCCGGCGTTCGCTCCTGGCGGCGCCGCTGACGACGTCGCCGGGCTTGCAGGTCATCGTCGAGCTTTTTGACAAGCCGGGGGACGGGTTCGCCGAGTCGGACCGCCAGCTGGTAACGGCGGCGGCGGACTTCGGCGGCGAAGTCCTGCGGCATGCCCTGGCGGAGCGGCAGAGCCACCGCGCCCTGTTCGAGGCGATCGACTTGGCGCTGCGGGCCAGCGACTCGCTCAGCGCCACGCTCCCCTCGGCAGGCAGTCAGCCGACCCCGAAGCAGGCGGGCGAGCGGCTGCTGAAACCGCCGCCCCTCGCGGTGATGGAGCAGCTTTCCGAGAGCCTGGGCGGGCCGGGGCCGCATACCGTCGCGGCCGACGACGCCCTGCGCCTGGCCGAGGCGGTGCGAACGTTAGCGCTGAAGCACGGGCCGGCGGCAGTGCGTCACTGCACCCGGGCGGTCGAGAGTCTGCGTGAACTGCTCGATGAACTGGGTGGAGTGGAGGAGGCCGGGCCGTGAGCGATGCCGCCCCGCCTGGGCCGTCCGACGTCTTCGACGAGATCCTCGCCCTGGTGCGGCCCGAGCGCCTGCTGCACGACCCGCGGGCGACCGGCGAGGGCGTGCGCGTCTGCGTCATTGACAGCGGGATCGAGCGGACGCTGCTCGCGGAGCGCTTCCGCGACCGCGGTCAGGAGCTTCAACCGATCGAGGGGGCGGTCTTCGTGCAGGGGCGGGCCGAACCGTTGCCCTACGACGGCCGCCAGAGCGCTCCGCACGGGACGACGGTCGCCGACATCATCCTGACGCTGGCGCCGCGTGTGCGGCTCTTTTCTGCCGACATCTTCGGGCCCCAGGGCAGCAGCGACGCCGAGGTGCTGATACGGGCCCTGCACTGGGCCGTCGATATCTGGAAGTGCCACATCGTCAACCTGTCGCTGGGTGTGCCGGAGCAGCGGCTCAACCCGGTGCAGCGACGCTATCAGCTGCTGCGGGCGGTCGAGGACGGCTACTTCAAGGACGTGTTGATCTTCGCCGCCGCCGCCAACGAGCACCCGCTGACGCACAGTTACCCGGCAGTATTTGCTCCGCCCTTGTTGTCGGTGGACAAGGGGCCCTTCGACGATCCGCTTGGCTTCGATTACGCGTTGAACGAGCGGATCGAGTTCCGGGCGCACGGGAGAGGATATGTCGGACCGTTCGCGTCGGAGCCGGCGACGAGTTGGGCGGCGCCGCACCTGGCGGGGATCGCGGCACGGCTGTTGTCGCTGCGGCCAGGATTGAAACCTTTCGAGGTCAAGACTCTCCTCTACTGGATGTCGCGCCACCCGCTGACGTAGGGCCGCCAACCGAAGACTGGCAGGATGGCGTTGCCGGTTGGCGACGAGCCTGTCTCACTCACGGTGAGATCGCGCGACTGTGCCGCGCCCCGCCGCGCCTCTCGTGGGCGGGGTTCCGGCAGGGCTGAATCACTGCTTGCCGAGGATCGGGTCCCCTCCCCATCTGGGCACAAACAAGGCGGAGGGTACAATGAGCCCGGCCGGAGGCACTTCTGCCGGCGCGGAAGCCCTCTGGAGGCACTACTACTTTTTCCACCCGATATCGTCGCCCAACGCCCTTGCGGGGGCGCTCGCTGTCGTAGAGCGAACCATGGACAGCACTCCCGCCAGCCTGCTATAGCGCGTGCGCCAGCCCGGGGACCAGGTCGCCTGGAACCGCTTCGTCGAATTGTATTTCGGGCTGCTGCTCGGCTGGGCCCGCGCCCTGAGCCTGCAGGCGGCGGGTCGGGTAGCAGGAGGGGATCACTCCCCTCCCGCCCCCTAAGAACTGTACATGCACCTTTCGACGCATACAGCTCAAGCATCGGGCAACGCGCCTTTGTCAAGCACGCGGTCGGCCCCATTGGCAGGGTCGACGCATACTTTCCGGAGAGGGGACTGAAGGTATGGCCAGCTGGAGGGGACGCTCGTAAGCTGAGGAAACACCACTACTTCCATCGGAGACGCGACCATGCCTCCTCCCCCGCCTGCCCCGGCCCCC
>JACOUH010000108.1 GCA_016177925.1 Planctomycetota bacterium
AGGCCTGCCCGCCCTTGATGCCTCCGCCACACAGGACGGTGCTCCAGGCGTTGGGGTAGTGGTCGCGACCCTGCTGGGCGTTGATCTTCGGGGTACGGCCAAACTCGCCCATCCAGACGATGAGCGTGCTGTCGAGCAGGCCGCGATCGTTGAGGTCGGCCATCAGCGTCGCCCAGGCCGGGTCGAGGACCTCGCACAGGCTCTTGACCTGGGTGAAGTTCTGGCCGTGGGTGTCCCAGCCGGCGCCGCCCCCGTTGATGCCGCCGAGCGTGACCTCGACGAACGGCACGCCGCGCTCGACCAGTCGGCGAGCGAGCAGGCAGCCCTGGCCGAACAGGTTGCGGCCGTAGCGATCGCGGACCGCGTCCTTTTCTTCCTCGATGTTGAACGCCTTGGACGCCGCGGTCTTCATCAGCCGCACCGCCCGGTCGTAGGCGGTCTGGTGGCTCTTGGCGGGGACGCCGGGACGACTCCTGACGAAGTCGTCTTCCATCTGCTTGAGTAGATCGATGCGGGCATCGGCGTGCTTGGGGTCGACGTCGCCGGGCAAGTCGAGGTCCTGCACCTTGAGGGCGGCCTCGTAGGCGGGCCGCCCGCCCTGCTGCTGCGGGAAGTTCTGGGCGGCGTCGCCGACGACCAGCGGGGCGTACTGCGGGCCGAGGAAGCCGGAGTTGTACGCGGCCGGGCTGAACTGCCGGAACGGGGCGATGCTGACGAAGTTTGGCAGGGCGTTTTCAGGATCGCCGATCTCCTTGGAGACGAGCGAGCCGAGCGTCGGGTACTGGATCGGGCCAGTCGGCAGGTAGCCGGTACGCATCAGGAAGGTGGCCCGGCCGTGGTCGCCTTCCTTGGTCGACATCGAGCGGATGATCGCCATCTTGTTGCCGAACTTGGCGACCTTGGGCAGATGTTCGCCGATCTTCAGGCCGGGAGCGGAGGTCTGGATCTCCTTGTACGGCCCGCCATTGGCGTGGCCGACCTTGAGGTCGAACAGGTCGATGGTACTGGGCCCGCCGTTCATCCAGAGCAGGATCACACTCTTCTTGCGCTGCGGGTGCTTGGCGGCATCGGCGGCGAACGTGTCCATCCAGCCGGAAACCGAGCAAGCGGCCACGCCGGCGGCAGACAGTTTGAGCCACTCACGACGGGACAGGCGAGGCGTTTCGGTGATGCGAGCCATCGTCGGGATCTCCTCTGTCGGGTAGGCGGGGCACTCTTGCCCCGCTGCTTCACCAGAGCGGGGCAAGAGTGCCCCGCCTACCCCGGGTCAATGATTCAGAATGAATTCGCTGCTGTTGAGGATGGCCCAGAAGACGTCGGCGAGGGCCTTGTCCGGGTCGCGGCTGGGGCCGCCCCCGTCGACGTAGCGGACCAGGCGCGACTTCTCCTCGGGCCGCATGTTCCGCGACAGCGCTGCCAGGTGGAGGGCATTCAGCCGGCCCTCGGTGTCCAGGAACGGGGCATCGATCACGCCGGCCAGCGTCTCGCTGCGCGACACGCTTGTGGCATCGGCGACGAAGCGGCCGTTCATCAGGGAGAGGGCCTGCAGAATCGACGTCTGATACTCGGTGCGGCGGTCCGAGTAGTTGGCGAACTTGGTGCGGAACTCGCCCTGCACACCGAAGAAGCGCTGGCGGGCGAAGCGGCCCCTCGGATCGGCGGGGTCCCTGTAGCGCGTCGCCAGCACGAGGCTGTCGTACAGCTGCTCCGGCGTCAATCCCTTCAGGCTCATGCAGCCGAACAGGCGCGGGTCGTTCTGCGTCGGGTGCGTCTGCCGGCTGGTCAGCTGGTAGGTCTTGCTGAGGGTGATCGCCTTGATCAGATATTTGAGGTCGAACTTGTTCAGGGCGAACTGCCGGGCGACCTCGTCGAGCAGCTCGGGATGGCTGGGCGGGTTCTCGTCGGACGGCTCGTCGATGGGGTCGATGATGCCGAGGCCGAAGAAGTGCGCCCAAATATGGTTGACCGCGGCGCGGGCGAAGTAGGGGTTGTCGGCGGTGGTCATCCACTCCGCGAGCGCGACGCGGGAGTCGGTGTCATCGGCGAACTTCGGGTCCTTGCCGTCGAGGAACCTCGCCTTCACGACGCGCTCAGTGCCGCCGATCTTGATCTCGCGGACGCCGGACTTGTTCTGGGCGGGGACGAAGCGCTGGCCCTGCTGGCGGAACGGCTGGATGCCGGCGAAGAAGGCGGCGTACTCCCAGAACTGCTCGCGCGAATACTGGTTGAAGGGATGGTCGTGGCACTGGGCGCACTCGAGCTTGATGCCGAGGAACAACCGCGACGTGGCGGCGGCGAGGTTCTCGGGCTTCAGCTCGTTGGCCTGGTAAAAGGCAACGACGCTGAAGTCGGCCTGGTCGGGCGGGCGGCCCGTCCGGGTAGCGACGCGGTTGCCGATCGGATCGGCGGTCAGAAGCGCCCGCACCATCTCGTCGTAGGAGGTGTTGTCTTGCAGCTTCTTGCGCAGCCACGCCTCCATCTGCGGGCCGAAGGCCTGGAAGAACTGGTTGTTCGTCTGGGGGATCATCATGTCGCGCCAGACGTTGGTGAAGTTCCCGACGTAGCCGTGGCTTTCGAGGAGGCTGTCGATCTTTTTCCGCCGTTTGTCCGGCGAGGGGTCGCGCAGGAAGTCATGGATCTCGGCGACCGTGGGAATACGACCGGCCAGGTCGAGGTAGATGCGGCGGAGAAACTCGGCGTCGTCAGCACGAGCGGCGGGGACGACCTTGGCCTCGTCCCAGCGGCGGGCGATGTGGGCGTCGATGTGGACAGCGAGGCCCTGCGCGTCGAGGGCCGCCTCCTTCTTGAGCGCCTTGGCCTTGGGCACGTCGCCGGAGGCGCCGGCCGGCAGCAGGGCCAGGCAGAGTGCGGCCGGCCCGATTATCCTGAACCAGAGGGATCGCATCGTCGAGTCTCCTTCAGGCTCCCGCCCTTGTTGGGGCGTCGTAACTGCCATAATAAACGGTCGGATGCGGGTTTTCTAACTTCAGAGATCAGAGGTCAGAGGTCAGAAGTCAGAGGTCAGCCCGCAGTGTCCCCCTTCCTGAAAACTGCACCGGCGAGCCGGGAGTCCACAGCCCGGAAGGAGATTCACCGACCGACCTCTGACCTCTGACCAGGAGTTCGTCATGGCCGCGATTCTCGTCGTGGGGACGCGCAACTCGAAGAAGCGGGGCGAAATCCTGGAGATCCTCGGCGATCTGCCAATCGACGTGCGCGACCTGACCGCCTGGCCGGACGCGCCGGAGGTGGTCGAAGATGGCACCACGTTCGAGGAGAACGCACGCAAGAAGGCGGTCGAACTGGCCCGCCACCTGAATCACTGGGTCCTTGGCGAGGACAGCGGCCTGATGGTCCCGGCGCTGAACGGCCGCCCCGGTGTCTACTCAGCCCGCTACGCGGGCAAACAGGGAGACGCAGCCAACAACGCCCGTCTGCTCGCCGAGTTGGCGCTGCTGCCGGACGACCGCCGGGCCGCTTCCTACGTCTGCTCGGTCGTCGTGGCCGATCCCAGCGGCGCGGTCCGCGCCACGGCCGAGGGGCGCTGCCACGGCGTCGTCACGCACGAGCCGCGTGGGACCGGCGGCTTCGGCTACGACCCGCTCTTCCTCATCCCCGAGTATCACCGGACCTTTGGCGAGCTGAGTGCGCGGGTCAAGCACGCCCTGAGTCACCGCGGACGTGCGCTGGCCCGGCTGAGGCCGGCTTTGCGACGTCTGCTGGGGACTTCATAGAAAAGAGAGAGGAAAGGCTCGGGCGGTTTTCGGGGGTGTGCCTCTGGATTTTGGCGAGCGGGGGGGGTGTGAACCCCCCGGTCCTACTCGCGCAGGTAGCGCTGCCGGCAGGTCGCGCAGAGGTCGTAGCGCAGCTGTTGCGCGGCGGGGGAAACGTGCTCGGTCTTGACTTCCTCCATCGCTCGCAGCATCTCGCTGAACGCCTCCATGTGATCCTCGTCGAGGTCGTCCTCCGTGAGCCCGGTGGGGTCGTGGGCGGCAAAGACCTCCACCTTGACCACGAAGTGAGGATCCTCCCCCGGGTGGAGTTTCTTCCCACAAAGATCGCAGGTGACGTGCAACATTGATCATCCCTCGTTTCTTCCGCCCCGCGATCCGCTGGCGGGGCCCGAACGACCCGGCGCGCAAGCGCGGGCCGCCAGCCTTGCCGTGGCCGCTCCGCTCGTCCGGGCTCCCGCGGTGAGGGAGAGAGGACGGCGAGTCAAGCGCGGTTCTCTATCCATCCGTCGCAAGTTTCACGGCCAAAGTCAAGCTGATTCCCCGCAAAAGTGCCAGCTTTGCAGGATTTGCCAGTTCAGCAGCCCCTCCCCCGAACGCCGGTCCCCGACGCCTCGCCCCCCCAAAACTTCGTGCCCCGCGTCGAATCGCGCAGGGAGGTTCTTACAACGCGCGGCGGTCTGCGCACCTCGGTCCTTGTACTTCTTTCAAACGCTGTCCGCCCTCGCCAGGGCTCGTTCTGGGACAAATCGACAGAACTTCTCTCGTCTCAATGACTTGAAGAAAAGATGCGACTTTTCTCCGAATCCTGGCACGCATCTTGCACCTGGATGACAACATTCCTGAAAGCGGCCGTAACGTAAGAAGGGGGAGTCAACCCCATGAGCCAACGCGAATCGAACCTTCTTTGGCTCAAGGACTCACTGGAGCATCTAACGACCTGCCAGCAACAGCTGGAATGGGCCGAAGACAACGAAACCATCCGTCTGTTGACGGAAACCATGTTGGCCGACCTGGAACGCTGCAAACGCCTGTGCGAGACGATGCACCGCCGCACCACGCAGCACAGCACGGTATAAGGAGTCACCTTTTTCCCGCTTTTCCCCTGGCCGCCCCCAAGGACGGCTTCCTACCACGACCCAATTCAAGCGACCCTTCCCTCTGCCGGTGACGCCGCAACGTCACCGGCGTCTTTTTTGCGCCTCAAGGGGAAAAAAGCGGGAACGGTTTTTCCTGCGCCGCGCACGCCCCTGCGCAAGGCGAGCCGGGCATTTCGAGTCATGCATGAATGTTAGTTCAGTAACATCAAGCCAGTTCGTTCGGACACGGCCCTCTTCCTTCCGCGCGCTACAGCGCGAAGGCGTGGTACTCGTTCTCACAGGCACAGCCGCGCGTCAGGTACATCAGGCGTTCGGCGGGCACCTGGACCATCGCGGCCACGGTCCGGCCGCGGGCGCCGGTCGGCTCGTGCGCCCCGCCGTGAGCGCAGATCGAACGCGGATACGATGTGTGGTTGCGCGTCAGCTCCTTCAGGGCGTCGGCAGTCAGCCGCTCGCCGTGGCCGCGCAGGTAGCGGCGCAGCGCCGTGTGGCGGGCGATCGAACTGCCGATCGAACCGGCCCGAATGTGCTCGAACTCCTTTAGCCACGGCGACAGGTAGTGGTTGGTGTGTCCCAGCGCATTGCCCTCGGGGTGGAAGACATGGTGGCGGCGGGCTGTCGTCTCGATGCTGACGATGTTACCGTCCTGGTCGGCGATGAGGAAGTGGGCGCCGCCGGCCCGCGGCGGGACCGCCGGGTGCGTCAGGGCATCGGCGAGTTGCGTCGAGCCAAGGATCTGGCGCACCACGATGCTGTGCAGACGGCCGAGGCCGACGTCCGTCGGGCTGAGGTAATTGATGTTCACGGCGAGGCCCGCCTCGTTGAGCCCGGCGGCGCCGACGATCCCCGCGAACGTGAAGACGAGCTGGCGCGGTCCGTCGGCGGGCCGCAGCCGCAGCAGGAGGACGTAGTCCTGGTGGAACTCCGGCATGTCGTAGGTCTGGCCGATGAGCGTTCGGCCACTGCCGGCCTCCGCCGCCACCGCGAACGTCGAGCAGCCAGGGAAGTTGTCGGCCATTTCCTGGTAGCGGAACGAGTTGAGGTCGAGCATGCTGTTCAGGAGGAAGATACGCTCGAAGGAAACCGCCGCGCCGCGGGCGATGCCGTGCATCTCCTCGATGAGGGCCGGCGCCTGCACCTGGTTGACTGCCACCTGCGCCGCCCAGCGTGCCCAGAGCGTCTCCTCGGTCAGCGCGAGGACGGAGCAGCCGAGCAGCCAGTCGAGCAGGCGGTCGACGTGCTCGCGGATGCGCTGCCGTTGCGACTCGCCGTGGGCGGCGCCGACCTGTGTCGGCGTGCCGGCCAGGTCGAGTACCGAGACGGACGGAGTGGGGTGGCTCATGAGTGCCATGTTGGTTTCCAACAAGGGTTCGCGGGCCTTGACTGCTCTCTGCGATGCTATCCCCTCCTGTTGGCGACCGCAATCACTTTACACTCCCCAGCAGAAGAATTGGCCACAGATGAACACAGATGAACACAGATGAAAAATAATGACAGGAAAGCGGGAAGGACGGAACCCGCGCCAGATTCTTCGGCCTTTCTGCCCGACCCTCCTCCTTTCTTCTGTCTTGATCTGTGTTCATCTGTGTTCATCTGTGGCTAATTCTTCTTGAACTTGGAACGTTGACTGCCCTTGATTTCTTCCCTCCGATCGCCCACATTGCCAGGTTGACACACACCCAGGACAAGGAGAATCAACATGCCAACTGCGCGACCCGTTCCGATCGGCGACCGCCTCTGCGGACCAGGGCAGCCGCTGCTCTGGATTCTCGGGCCGTGCGTCATTGAGTCGCACGACCTCACCCTACAGATCGCCGACACGCTGCGGCAGATGGCGGACCGTCTCAGGCTGCCAATCGTCTTCAAGGCCTCGTTCGACAAGGCCAACCGCTCGTCGGGCAGGACGTTCCGCGGGCCGGGACTCGTCGAGGGGCTGAAGACGCTCGATGCAGTCAAGCGCCGCACCGGCCTGCCGGTGACCACCGATGTTCACGAGTGCCACCAGGTCCGAGCGGTCGGCGAGGTGTGCGATCTGATTCAGGTGCCTGCGTTCCTAGCCCGCCAGACCGATCTCGTCCAGGAGGCGGGGCGTACCGGCCGGACGGTCAACGTCAAAAAGGGGCAGTTCATGGCCCCCTGGGACATGGCCAACGTTGTCGGTAAGATGGAGGAGGTTGGCAACCGGCGGCTGCTGCTGACCGAGCGCGGCAGCACGTTCGGCTACGGCAACCTCGTCAGCGACATGCGCTCCATCCCGCTGATGCAGGACCTGGGCTGCCCCGTGATCTTCGACGCCACGCACAGCGTACAGATGCCAGGCGGCAAGGGCGACCGCAGCGGCGGCGACCGGCGCATGGTGCCGTACCTGACGCGTGCGGCGGTCGCTGCCGGCTGCGACGGCCTGTTTCTGGAGACGCACCCGCGCCCGGACGAGGCCCTCAGCGACGGGCCCAACATGGTCCCGCTCGATCAGTTGTCCGCCCTGGTGGAGAGTTGCCTGCGCCTCCGTTCGGCGCTCCCCGAGCCCGACCTCTGACCCAGGCCTGTGATGAACCGTCCCTTGCAGCTAAAACTCGCCGCCGCTGGCGTCGTCCTCTTGGTCGTCCTGGTCGCCGTCTATCTCCGCCTCAGTGACATCGACCCGGATACGCGGCCCAAGCGCAAGGAGGACGGTGGAGTCGAGAAGCCCCTCGAGGGGGCTCGCAACATCCTGCGCAAGGGCGCCGACCTGTCGTCCTGCCGCCTTGCCCTGCGTCAGATCAATGTCCACCTCACGGACCCCGACGCGAAACAACCCCACGTCCTGGACGCGACGCGCAAGGAGGAGCTGCGCCGCCAGCTCGACCTGAAAGAGGACGAACTGGCGGAGCTGGAGAGCCGCAGTTTTACTCTCCTCGATGGCCAGCATCTCGAGCTGTGCCTGCTGCTGCACGACGCCGCCCGGGCCCTGGAGACGCAGCCGCGGTCCGGGAATGTACCGCCCCAGGTCGAGGCGACCGCAGCCTTCGCCTGGGTGGTCCGCCAGGTCGGGCTGGACCGGATCGACACCGAGGTGGCGCGCGAGCGGGTACTGGCGCCGCAGCTGGTATTGCGGCGCGGGTTCGGCTCGCCGCTGGCGCGGGCCCTGCTCTTCCTCGGCCTGGTCGCGCAGCTCGGCCATGACGGCTGCCTGCTGGCGCTGCCTGGCGACCCGCCGGGGCACCCGCGCGAGCGGGTCGCACCGCGCTACTGGGCATGCGGCGTGCTCGGCGAGAAGGAGCACATCTACCTCTTCGACCCGCGCCTGGGCATCCCGCTGCCGGGGCCGGGGGGCAAGGGGATCGCCACGCTCGCCGAGGTCCAGGGGAAGGACTCGCCTTTGCGGCAGCTCAACTTCGGCGGGAACCTCCATTACGACGTCACGCCCGAGCAGGCCGCCGAGTCGGAGATCCATCTCATTCCGTCGCTGTCGGCGCTGGCGCCGCGCATGGCCTTTTTGGAGAAGGAATTGCTCAAACCGGCGGTAAGCGTGCGCCTGGCGGCGGATTCCGCCGCGGAAACACGGTTCGCCCGGGCCCTGAAGGCAAGCGGACACAAAAAGACCGACGTCAAGCTGGCCGCCTGGGCCGCCCTCCTCCAGCGTCGCTTCTTTCCCAAGAGCGAGGGCGGCATCAACCCGAACGAGCAGCGAAACGCCATGCGCGAGCTGGTCAAGCCGTACCTCGACCTGCTTCTCAACGCCCTGCCGCCACGGGTCCGCCCCAGGAGCGAACTTGACCTGTGGGTCCCGCCGATCGACCGGATTATTGACCCGTATCTGCAGCAGTTCCTGGGCCCCCTGTTGACACCCGGCCAGTCGCGCGACCTGATGCTGCGCGGTCAGTACGCGGAGGCACAGGCCGCGCTGGGCCCTGTCCACGAGCGAACGTTGGAACAACAGAAACAATACGAAGCCCTGTTCAAGGGGCAAGATGCCCGCGGGCCCCAGGAGATCCAGGCGTGGTACGACGAGGCCAGCCGTGCCGCCGCCCGCGGCGAGGCGGGCGGCGTCGAAGAGGTTGCCAAGAAGTATGAACGTGCCTTAGGTGCTCTGCTGGCCGGGGCCGGCGTCGAGCGGCGCATCGCCGAGATTGCTTATCTCCAGAACCTGTGTCAGCAGGAGATGGCCGAGCGCCTCCAGTTCCGCCTCGACCACTTCCCCAAAGAGGTCAGCGACCGAGAGGTCGAGCAGGCCGAACGCCTCTGGAAGGAGACGCGCAACTCCTGGGAGAACTATCTCAACCTACCCGTCACCCTGCTGCCGGGTCGTCCCTTC
>JACOUH010000202.1 GCA_016177925.1 Planctomycetota bacterium
ACCGATGTCCGTGACGTGGCGGCGGCCTACGTGCTGCTCATGGAGTGCGGTCGAACTGGCGAGGCCTACAACGTCGGCAGCGGGGCGTCCTATTCGATGCAGACGGTCCTCGATCGCCTCGTCGCGCTGGCCGGCGTCGCGGTGACCGTGCGCCGCCGTACCGACCTGCTGCGCCGCGCCGACACGCAGCAGGTCCTCGTCAGCGCCGACCAGCTGCGGGCCGAAACCGGCTGGGCACCGCGCTACAGCCTCCAGCAGACGCTCGAGGACACGCTGCAATACTGGAGCAACCTCGTATGAAGATCACCATGATCGGCACCGGCTACGTCGGCCTCGTCACCGGCACCTGCCTGGCCGAGAGCGGCAACGAGGTGGTCTGCATCGACAAGGACGAGCGCAAGGTCGCCACCCTGGAGTCGGGCGGACTGACGATCTACGAGCCAGGGCTCCTCGAACTGGTGCAGCGCAACCGTCGCGAGGGCCGGCTGCGCTTCACGAGCAGCCTGGCCGACGGCGTGGCGCATGGGCACCTGATTTTCCTGGCCGTCGGCACGCCGCAGGGCGACGACGGCAGCGCCGACCTGTCCGCCCTGTGGGCGGTCGCCGACGGCATCGCCGCCCACGCCCAGGGCCCGACCCTCGTCGTCGTCAAGAGCACTGTGCCGGTCGGGACCAACCGGGCGCTTGCGGAGCGGCTGGCCAAGTGCATGTCGCAGCCCATCGACGTGGCGAGCAATCCGGAGTTCCTCAAGGAGGGGGCCGCCGTCGACGACTTCATGCGGCCTGATCGGGTTGTCGTCGGCGTGCGCCGTCCCGAGGTCGGTCGTGTGCTGCACGAGTTGTACGCACCATACCTGCGCACGGAGCAGCCGTTTTTGGTCATGTCGCCGGAGTCGGCGGAGATGACCAAGTACGTCGCCAACGCCATGCTGGCGACGAAGATCAGCTTCATCAACGAGATGGCCAACCTGTGCGAGCGCATGGGGGCCGACATCAACGACGTCCGCCGCGGCATCGGCCACGACGCCCGCATCGGCTTTCAATTTCTACATCCAGGATCCGGGTTCGGGGGAAGCTGCTTTCCCAAAGACGTGCGAGCGCTGGTCGCGATGTCGCGTGGGCTGGGCTCGCCGGTGCGGATCATGGAAGCGGTTGACGCTGTCAACGAGGCGCAGAAACGCGTCCTGTATCGCAAGGTCCGTGATCATTATGGCGAGGCGCTGGGGGAGAAGACGCTGGCGGTCTGGGGCCTGGCGTTCAAGCCGCGCACCGACGACATCCGGGAGGCCCCGGCCCTGGTGTTGATTGACGCCCTGCTGGCCGATGGGGTCAAGTTGCGCGTCCACGACCCGGAGGCGCTGGCCAATGTCCGGGCGCTCTACGGGGATCGACTGGTCTACTGCGACCGGCCCTACGGAGCGCTGGAAGGGGCCGACGGGCTGGCGATCGTCACCGAATGGCAGGAGTTCCGCAATCCGGACTTCGAGGTGATGCGCCGCCTGTTGCGGCAGGCGGTGATCTTCGACGGCCGCAATCTCTACGACCCGCAGGCGCTGACCGGCCTCGGCTTCACCTACTACACCATCGGCCGCTACTGGCAGAAGTCCTGACGTGCCCTCGGGGGAGGGCGAGGCTCCCGCCGAGCCGGCTGCGTGCGGCTCGGCGGGAGCCTCGCCCTCCCTCCCCTGCCGGGTCGCCGCTTGAGTCTTTTTCCCACGCCAAATCGCCGGCCGGACACTTCACCTCGTCTTCTCCGTCGTCCCTGGCCCGGCCGCGCCCGCCCGCCTGGCTGGCGCCGCTGCCCGCGGCCGAAGGATCGGCAAACGTCCCCCGGTCGCGGCGGCGAAAACAGCCTCCGCCTGACCGCGACTGTTGCTCCCGCTTGCCGGCGCGGCATACTCTTGCAGTGGTCCGTTCGGTTTGCGTTCCGCAGCGGCTGGAGAAGGGTGGAGTTGAACGGCCCGGGAGGACCTGGAAGAGGCCGCCGTCCGCCACTCCTTTCCGTCTCCTTCCTTGCCCCCAGCCTCCGCATGCGCCGCACGGGCGCCCGGGCCACGGACGGTGAGGCCCGGCCGCACCGGTCGCCTCCCACGGATCAAAGGAGAGATTAGCTATGCGATTCCGCCAACTCTGTGCCGCCGTGGCACTCGCCCTGACCCTGTTCAGCGCGGGCTGCTGCTGGCGGGACTGTACCTGCCGGTGGCCGATGCGGCCGATGTGTCGCCCTGCCTGTCAGCCTTCCTGCTGCGAGACGCCCTGCTGTGCGCCGCCGTGTGATTGCTGCTCTCCGGCGCCGCCGTTCCCTCTGCATTAAGGCCGTCCCCCGCTTTGTTTAGCCGCGCGCCTCTGGCGAGCGCGACGTCCGCGCTCTCCAGAGGCGCGCGGCTAAACAAACGTCACTCCTGCTTGAATTTTTCCTCGAGCAGACGGCTGAGCCGCTCGTTCAGTTCCTCATCGGCGGCGAGTGACCAGGTGTACTCGGGCGGCGGCTTGAATGCGCCCTCACTGTTGAACGCCGCGGCCGGTGCCGGGCACAAGGGCAGCAGGCAGAGCGAGCGGCCTTTCAAGGCCAGGTCGAAGCCGCTCACCTGGGCAAGGTCGGCCGGGTCGAGCGTCCCCGGTGCCACCATCGTCGGTCCATCGGTGATCAGGACGTCCTGCTCCAGGAGCAGCGGGGGTTGCACGGCGCCAGGAACTTGGGCGGTCACGCGCAGCGGGGCCAGTCCCGCCATCCCCGGCTCGCTACTGGCGACCAGGAAGCAGGGCCCGACACGAGCGACCCGCTCGCGCGGGTGCCCCGGGTCGGTGGCCGGTAGCTGCCGCGCCAGCACCACGGCCCCGTTGTCTCCTTGCAGGACAAAGCGCGTGTCGCACACGCGCAACGAGCGGTGGAACTGCTGCCGCGAGATGCCGCGGACACGCTGCGTCGCCAGTTCGTGGTTGCCCAGCAGCCACGTCGCGGTCCAGGTGCCGAGCCGGCGCGGGTGCTTGTGCGGCGCCACCGTCAGCAGCGCCTGCCTGCCGGTCAGCTGGGTGCTGCTGAGGCGGACCGGGACCGAGGTCGCCGAACCGCTCCGTTCGCTCTTGAACTCGACGTGGAAGTCCATGTCTGCCAGCGGCACGAGGCTCGTCGGGCTGGTCAGCACGGCGCTGGCAAGCAACCCCTTGCACTGGGTGGAAACGAACGTCTGACAGGCAACGCTCTCCTCACCGAGACAGACGGACAGCGTCGGCATTTGCAGGCGGAGATTGCTGAAGAACTCGTCGCGCGTCAGCACGGGCAAGTCGAGTCGTCCCTGCGAGCGGCCGCGCCAGAGCAATTCGACGGGGACGGCGGTCGCTGGCGGGACGAGACGGAAGAAGATGCTGTGGCGGTGCTCGTCGGGGAGCGTTGTCTCCTGTTTGCGGAGGGCGTCTGCAGGACGGGGGTCCTGACCGGGGACGGCCAGTTGGAAGTCCTGCTTGCGGCGCATACTAGGGCTGGGGAGGCGCATGGTGGCCTCAACGAGGACGGCCTCCGCGTTCCACGGGATGGGCTGGTCGTGCAGGACCAGGCCAGCTTTCTCGAAGCTGAAGTGGAGGGCCCGCGGCTGCGCCCCGATCCGGTAGGTGGGCAGGAGGTCATTCATTACCCAGTCGCGCCAGCGCTTGATCCAGGGCCACATCGAGTTCCTCGGCGGTCTGCGCGGTGGACGGCCTGCCGCCCTGGCAGATCAGGCACTGCGGCGAGCGCGCCACGCGAAACCGATAGGGCCGAAACGCTTCCTCAAACACATCGGGCACCCGCTGGAGCGTCAGCAGCAGGGTCGTGAAACCGGGATCGTACGATTGCGGCTTTTCCCTCGCCGTGAGGAGGTCGAGCGTGACCAGGGCGTGCAGGGAGGCGATCGCCTGGATGGCGGCCTTGCTGGCGGGGAGGCGCACCTCATGGACCACCCCGCCCGGCTGCGAATAGTCCGGCGACTGCGGCTTCTCGACGGCGACGTAGTCCGCGCTGGTCGGCCGTTGCAGGTGACCGGCGACGCACCCGTAGCACGGACCGCCCGGGACGAACCAGTGGACGAAGCCACCGATGCCGCCCGACAGCACTTCGCCGAGCGTCCACGGTTTGCCGTGCCGACGCATCAGCGCGTCGAAATGGAACTTGGCCGGCTCGTTGTCGGCGGCGCAGATGCCGAGATCGCACGCCCGGACCGCCTCCTCGATCTCGGCCTGGCGCTCCCGGTCGAGCAGGTCGCACGGCAGCAAACGAACGTGCAGGTCGGGCCGCCGCTCGCGCAACCACTGCTCCGCAAGGACGGCCTTGGACTTGCCGACGGCGCTGAGCGGAAACAGATGGCGCTCGACGTTGTGTTCCTTGTAGACGTCCGGTTCGACGATGGACACGTGGGAAATGCGTGAGTCGCGGCAAAGAAGGTCCAGGACGGGCATGCCGCCGCTGCCGACGCCGACCTGGAACAGATGGGCCACGGGTGTCCTCCCCCCTTGTCACCTTGTCATCACTTGGCTTCGGGCAACGGCCACTCACCCGTCTCGTGCCAGATCTCGTAGCACGCCAGCCAGCGCCAGGCAGCCTGCACGGCGAAGATGCAGGTGAAACGCGACGGGTCCCAGCGGCTGGTCATGCGCGTGCTCCCCTGGCGCCACAGACAGAGGGTCTGGCCCTCCAGTAAGTGCGGGCAGTGGTTGAGCGGAGTCAGGACGCGCGTCTCCGGTGGGACAGTTGGGTAGCTGGAAACGAGGCGCGTCTCCACCTCGTAGACGTTGTGCCCCGGCTTGAGGCTGTAGCGCAGCACCAAGGCGTTGTTGACCCGCGTCAGCCGGATCTTGAACGCCTCGTCGCGCCCTTCGTTGTAGCGCTCGATGACCGGGATCTCGACGCTCAGCAAGCGCCGCTTCCCGGCCTCACTGTCGAGAAGACCCATGGCTGAAGGATGAAGGATGGGGGATGAAGGAGGAACAGAAGAAGGAAGAACCGAAAAGGAAGTAATGCCGTTTCCGCTTCATCCTTCACCCTTCATCCTTCATCCTTCCGGTTAGTAGTGGCACGGCACCGACTTGATGGCGGAGATAACCTCCTCGTCGGTGACCTCGTCGGTGGTGCCGGCGAAGCTGGTGTCGCGGCGGTCCATGAGGATTGTGCGGTTGCTCTCGGCGTTGCCGCGCAGCGCGTGGATCAACTGCTTGCGCTCGGTGTCGTTGAGAGGACGGAAATCCATCGGGATTTCTCCTTGCGAAAAGGGACCAGCAACTTCCCGTCCGTGGGAAAGAGTTTTCCAAGGGTGGGGCGCTCAGACCTGGGCGGCCAACTCAGCCATCAGGAGATAGACACCCCGATCGACGCTGTCGGCCGGGCAGTCGACGGCAAAGACCTCTCCCCCACGGAGAACGTAGTAACGAACCTCCTTCGGCCAGAGCAAGACACGGATGGCGTCCCCGGCTTCCGCGAGGGGGACGTTGACGGCCAAGGCCGGGCCGCGTGCATCCTCCATCACGGTGCAGGTCACGCCTGCTTGCTGTCGGTAGAGACGGTCAAGCCGCTCTGCGTGCTCCTCCAGCGTCGGCCACACTTCATGCAACGAACGTGCCAGATCCGGCCCGATTGTCAACTCCACGGGCAGCGGCTCGTAGTGACTCTGGCCCGGCCGCAACGAATACCACGAGAAGCAGAGTTCCCCGAGGCACTGGACGTTGGGTCGCGGACGGGAGGCGAACACCGCCGCACGCGGCACCGGCGACGAGAGCAGGGGACCGTCCGCGGTGCCGATGCCGAAGACGCCTTCGCGACCGCGCACATGTTTCTGCACCCAGTCGCTGTCGCCCTGGAAGTCGCCGTCGCTGGGGTGGCGCAAACTGCCGGGGTGCGTGTGGACCACGCCCAGGTGGATGATGCGCCGGTCGGCCTGACGGACGATGCGGCTGGCAAGGGCCTGCCCGCTGCTGTTGAACCGGACATGGGCGATGCCGGCGTCGCGCTGTGTGCCGGCGGGCAGGGTGGCCAGGGCAATCGCCTCGTCGCGCTCGCGCAGGCCCAGCAGCATCCAGCCCGTCTCCTCATCGCCGCGCTCCGCGGCGCGGTGGGCCGCGTACTCCTCGAAGAGAGTACGAGCGACACCGTCGGTCAGCAGGACGCGACACAGCGGCTCGTAGTGCTTCGGCAGGCCCGGTGCCTCTTGCACCGCCGGAGACGCCGCACCGCGCTGCCGGAACAGCGAGCGCTGGAGGACTCCCCACAGCTGCCGGGCGAAGTCGCGTAGTCCCTGCTGTCCCGGCTGTCGCTCCCCATCGCCGTTCGCTGGCATCACCCCACCGTGTCTGTCAGAACGGTGTCCTGTCCCGAACCGTCCCCCTCATAATACCCGCCCAAGGCGAACCTGTCAAAACCATCAGCCCGTGGGGCAGGCTTCCAGCCTGCCTCTGCAAGGCAGGCTGGAAGCCTGCCCCACGGGGTGAAAGCCGTTCCTCACTCGCCCAGGCAGTAGACGGTGCCCTTGACCGTGCCGATGACCAGGCAACCGCCGGCCACTGCCGGCGAGCCGACGACCTCGCCGTCCAGTTCAATCTTCTGGATCAGCGTCCCCCGGTCGCGGTCCAGCACGTACAGGTTGCGGTCCTGCGAGCCAACATAGACGCGCTTGCCGACGACCACGGGCGACGAGTCGACGCGGCCCTCAGTCAAGTAACTCCACACCTCGTTGCCCGTCTTGCGGTCGAGCCCGTAGATGCGCTTGTCCTTGCTGCCGGCGAGGACCAGGTCATCGGTGACCGCCACCGAGGCGAAGAATGGCTGCTGGCGCGTTTTCGCCTTGAAGCTCCACTCGACCTTGCCGTTCTTCCAGTCGACCGCCTGCACTTCGTTGGTCATGGTGCCGACGTAGAGCATGTCGCCGACGACGGCGCCCGTCGAGCCGACCTGCCCATTCAGCGGCACCGCCCGTACCTCGCGGCCGGTCTTGGTATCGATGACGTGTAGATTGCTGTCGCAGCCAGCGACGAACGTGCGTCCCCCGGCGACGGCCGGGGTGGCGTTGACCGGACCGCCCTCGACGCGGAAGGTCCACTTCTTCTTGCCGTCCTTCGTCAGGCAGTAGAGCATCTCGTTGCCTGCGCCGAACAGGACGTCGTCGCCGGCGAAGCCCGCCCCCGAGGTCACCTCGGCCCCGGCGTCAAAGGTCCAGCGCTTTGCGCCGGTGCGAGCATCGATGCAGTGAAAGGTGCCGTCCTCGTCGCCGGCGTAGACGGCGCCGTCGCGCCAGGCGAGCGGGGCCTTGAACGGCCCGCCCTCGTATTTCCACTTCTGCCGGCCGGTCTTCAGGTCGAGCGCGTGGACGTGCTTGTCGTAGGAACCAACGTAGACGGTGCCGCTCGCGACGGCCGCGGTGCCCTCGACGGCGTCGGCGGTCCGGAACTTCCAGCGCACCCTCAGCCGATCGGGCAGGGCGGAGGCCGCGACGCCGGTCTGCAGCGGGTTGCCGCGGAATAGCGGCCATTCGCCCTCCGGCTTGGTGACGTCTCCTTCTTTCGCCAAAGCGCCCGCCGCCAGGGCCAGCGTCGCGACGGCCAGGGCCAGGATCAGACAGCTGACGACAACCGCTCGCGTGCGTGTCATCGTGGTCCTCCGGTTCACATGCGGAACAACGCCCGCCGGGCACCGCCCGCGGGCCTCCAGGTTTAGACTATGAACCGGGCCCCGGCATTCGGCCAGCACTCTGACGCGAGGATGATCCTGCGCAACATGAGTTGTCGCGGACCGCAGGAATGGGATAGACTTGCGGAACGACTTCGAGCAATCCCTGGCCCGAACACCCGACCCCATGCAATCTTCCGCTGCCGACTTTTCTGCTCGTCGCTCGTCGCGGACAGGGAGACGCCGCCTGATGCGGTGGGCGCTCGCCGTCCTTTGTGTGTACCCCGTCCTCGTGGCCGTCTTGCTGGCTTTGGAAGACAGTCTCGTCTACATGGCCACGCCCGCGTCCTCCTCGTGGGCCGAGCCGCGCGATCTCGTGAAAGAGGACGTTGAACTGCACAGCGCCGACGGAACGCGGTTGCACGCCTGGTGGTGTCCCGTCAAGGGCTCGCGCGGCGCCGTGCTTTTCTGCCACGGTCAGCAGGGCAACCTGAGCCATCGCGCCTGGCTCGTGCCACGCTTGCAGCGGCTCGGCGCGTCGGTGCTGATCTTCGACTATCCGGGCTTCGGCCACAGCGAGGGCTCCCCGAGTGAAGCGGGGTGTTACGCTGCCGCCGACGCCGCCTACGACTGGCTGGTCGATGAGCAGAAGATTGCACCGCGCGAGATCCTCATTGTCGGCAAATCGCTCGGCGGCGGCATCGCGGCGGACCTCGCTTCACGCCGACCCAACCGCGGCCTCGTCTTGTGCATGACGTTCACTGCGCTGCCGGACGTCGCCCAGCGGCTGCTGCCCGTCGTGCCGGCGCACTGGCTGATGCGGAACCGTTTCGACAACCTGGGCAAGATCGGCCAGTGCAAGGGCCCTGTCTTCATTGCGCACGGCACCCGCGACTTCAAGATCCCGCCGTCCCAGGCCGAGCGCCTCTTCGACGCGGCGCCGGGGCCGAAGCGTTATTTCACGATGGAGGGCCTCGGCCATTCGTGGCCCTGTTTCACCGACGAGTGCCTCGACGAGATCCGCTCGTTTTTGCACGAGGTCGAGGCGAGTGCGACGCGGAAGTAATCGGCTTGGAGCCTACGGCTTCGGTTCGGACCGTGCAGCGCCGGCCGCGTGGAAAGGTATCCCGCCCATGTCGAACCCCGAGCAGCCGCCGGAGACGATGTCACCGAGCGCGGGACAGCCGGATTTGCTAGCCCTTCTCGGGGCCGCCGTCACGGCGGTGCTGTCCTTCACGCCGGTCGCCGACGCCCCGGGCAGTGGCTTCATCGCCGGGGCGTGCCTGTTCTGGGCGGTCTTCGTTGCCGTGCGGGCCAGGCACAATCCAGGCGTCTTCCGCAAATGGGGCTTCCGGGCCGACAACCTTGTCGAGGCATCCGTCCTGCCGGCGGGGGTGTTGATCGCTGGGGCGGGGTGTCTCGCCGCCCTGGGGAGCCTGCGCGGGACCTTTCGCTTTCCGGCCCATGCCCTGCCGCTGTTCCTTGTCTATGCCGTCTGGGGAGTGATCCAGCAGTTCCTGATGCTGGGCGTTGTCGCCAGCAACCTCGAGCGGATCGATGCCCTGGGGCGGCGCAAGGCGCTGCTCGTCCTGATCGTCGCACTGATCTTTGGCCTGATCCACGCCTTCAATCCCCGGTTGGTGGTGGCCACCTTCGTGCTGGAACTGCTGCTGGTGCCGTTGTATCTCTGGCACCGCAACCTGTGGCCGCTGGGTGTACTGCACGGCTGGCTCGGCGGTCTCTTCTACCTCTGGGTGGAGAACCGCGACCTGTGGGTGGAGCGCTTCGGCTGACCCGGGCTGAGCCCGGTCACGGCTGCTCGCGGGAGGGCGAGGCTCCCGCCGAGCCGTCTGCGTTCGACTCGGCGGGAGCCTCGCCCTCCCGGGCCCCGCCCGGTCACGGTTGGGCGGTGGGTGGCAATTCGTAGACGAGGATCTCGGCGCGTTTGTGGCCGCGCTTGCACGGCCAGCGGAAGACTGGCTCGAGGCCTGCGACTTTCTGCTTGGCCTCCTTGTAGGTCCAGAGGCGATCGTGCCGATTACCCGCGTCCTCGAGGACGACAAACTCGCGCGGGCGGACCCCGGGCGACACGGACACGTCGCTGTCCTCCAGGAAGACGCGGCCGGCGTAATAGTGCGCCCAGCAGAGGGGGTCGTCGATCTTGTCGACCGGCCGGGTGTGCTCTGCCAGCCACAGCCCTACCGCGCGGAAGCCGGAGCGGTACTCGTGCAGCGGCTGCAATGTCTTCGGCAGAGCGGCGGCAGCGAACAGCAGCGGCCAGGCCATCGCCCTGCCCGTGCCAGCGCAGAACCCCAGCTGCGGCACGCGCCGTGCGACCCATTCCCCCAGCGGCATCAGCCCCGCCACCGCCCAGAAGCTGCCGCACACCAGGATCAGCAACGTATGCCGGTCCGACACGTAGCCGATGACCACGGCCACGCGCCAGAGGGCAAACCCGACGCCCAGGCAAACAAGCAGCATCATCCACGCCCCGGGCTCGCGCTGCGCGACCCGCTGTCGCGGGTGCCTCGCCCACTCCCACCACAGGCCCAGCAAGGCCGCCAGCCAGCCGACGTAGAACGATCCCTTGACGGTTTCCTCCACCAGGGCACAGAACCCCCACCAGGCGCGGTGCGGGCGGATATCGTAGACGCCGTAAGCGGCCAGCAGGACTCGGGAAACCGGCGCGGGGGCCGCCGATTCGTGCGGGACGCCGGGCGGCGGCCGGTTGGTCAGGATCTGGTTGCCGGCCGGCTTGACCGTGAGGTGGCCGGTGATGACGACGAAGGGAACCGCCAGGAGTGCCGCACTTAGCGACAAGGCGCTTCCGCAAAGGAGCAGATCGCGCCGCGAACGCCGCCAGCCGGTGACGGCCTGTCCGGCCAGCAACACGAGGCCGGTCGCAAGAACGATGAGCGCCCCCTCCGGCCGAGTCAGATAGGCGAGGCCGCCGAAGAACCCGGCCAGGGCGAAGTCTTTCCCGGCCCGCGGCCGGCGCAGCGCGCGCACCGACCAGAGCAAGGCCGACGTGGCGAACAGGAGGAAGACCGCCTCGGACAGCCCGTCGGCGAGGATGCGGCCGCTGACGGGCAGGCACTGCACCAGGACCGCAGCCCCGAAACCGACACGGCGATCGAAAAGATCGCGCCCCAGGCAGAACATCGGCAGCACGAGCAGGACCGCAGCAAGGGCACTGGCGAGTTGGGCGCCCAGGCGCATCCGGTCGGCTTCGCGGAGGTCAAGGGCTCGCAGCGGTGCCGAGGCCGCCAGGATGGTCAGCGGGTAAGCCGGGTGCTGCTCCGCATGGCGGAGGACGCCCGGCCACTCAGAGAGTGGATGCTGGTGCAGCTGCCAGGCGATGCGGATGAAACCGATGCTGTCGCGAGCCGCCACTTCGGTGTGGGCAAGCTGCCAGACGCGGATACCCGCGGCCAGCAGCACCATCAGCCCGAGCAAGAGCCAGTCCGCAGACGTCCAGCGGGCCGGCGCCTCCTGGGAAGGCGACGTGCCCTGCGCGGCCGCGCCGGTCGAGGGATCTTCCATGACTTGCCTCGTTGATCCGTTCTGTTCCGGTGCGAGGCGCCCCCGGAAAGCGCCTCGGCAAGAGCTGGGTGATCACGGTCCCTGGGGCGGCGGAGGCCCGATGACGAAGGGCAACGTCAACCCCTTCTGGTCCTGGTACTTGCCCTTCTTGTCGCCGTAGCTCACCTTGCAGACATCGTCGGCACGCAGGAAGAGAATTTGCGCGATTCCCTCCCCGGAATAGATCTTGGCGGGCAGCGGTGTGGTGTTGCTGATCTCGATCGTGACCTTGCCCCGCCACTCGGGCTCTAGTGGCGTTACGTTCACTATTATGCCGCAATTGTGGACGAACACGCCTGCTTCAAGAGCGAAGTTGCCGGCCTCGGGGACCGTCAGGCAGTAGACATCATGCGTGCCAGCGACGGACCGGATGGCGGCCACCTTGTGGTTTCGTGGCCGGCGCCCTCGGAACGCATCGAGCAGGCCGGGAAAGCGCCGGAACACAGAGCGGTCACAGCCAAGAAGGCGGGCCGCCGCTCGTATGGACCCGGTCTGATCAAGAGCGGCTCGTGCCGTCTGTTCGGTGATCTCCGGGCGGAGACGAATTACTCGGGCGACTTCCGCCTGGCGTTTCCGTCGGCCACCGTCGTCCTTGCTCCAGGCTTGGCGCATCAGGGCCGACTGCCGCTCGCGCTCGGCAGGGTCGCGATAGCGGGCCAGCATGGCTTGACGGTGCGCCTCGCGGGTGCTGTCGGTCGGATTGCGCCGCTGTTCGAGCACGCGCTCTCGCGTCCCGTCGTATTCTGCGTCATGCCAGAAGCGGAACGCGCGCTCGCTCTGGAGGAGCGAATAACGCTCGCGCCACTGCGGGTCTTGCATGAGTTCAGCGAGAGCCGCTCGGATGGCTGCACTGTGCTCGTCCGGGTCAAAATCCTCGCCGTAAGTCTCCTTGTTGTGGTGCCGGATGTGGGCGCTGGCCTCCATACGGACGATGTTCCAGGGCCGGTTGTTCCTCCGGTCGTGGTCGACGTGATGGCGATGCGAGTTCGGAGTGTTTTCATAGATGGCGTGGCGGAGGTTCCACTCGTCAGCCAGCCGGTGCGTCGGGTACAGGTGGCCGTTCAGTGGCTGGTAGAGCATCTCGTAACCACGAAACAGATGGCGGTACAACGGCATCAGCGAGTCGCCGGGGCGAAGTTGATCGACCGCGAGCATCCGGCCGTCGCGCATCAGAAACGGGTGGTCGGGGGTGCAGAAGATCGACGCGCCTGTGTCGAGGATGACTTCCTGGAGCGAGTCGCGCCCGACGTAACGCGGCGCTTCGAGCAGGGTGACCATCATCCGCCCGTGCGGCCCGATGCTGTAGCCCCAGAACATCTCCCCTGCCTCGGACCGACATGCCATCTCCTCGAGCGTCGGTGCGGTGCCATCCACGAGAGCCACCTGCGTATCACCCCTAAAACACCTCGCGTACGTAGATTTTCCGAGGCAAATAGCTATAATATCTCTCGGAATTATCAGGTATTCGACGGTTTCGGCCAGGGCGAAACTGTTGGGTGGGATGAGGCAGGAGTCGGCTTCGATGTCGACGAAGGAATGCGGGTTGAACTGCTTGGGGTCGACGACGGCAGAGTGGACGTTGGTAAAGACCTTGTAGTGGCGGCCGACGCGGACATCGTAGCCGTAGGAGCTGACGCCGTAGGAGATGACGCCGGGGCGCACCGCCGACTCGGCGAACGGCTCGATGACGATGTCGCGCTGGATTTGCCAGTCGGGCAGCACGGTCATAGGTCGATCCTCCGGCCAGGAGACGCGACCGTCCTTGCTCTTTACTGGCTCGCGTCTCGGACTATGATGCGACGCCCGGTGGCGTGTACGGGACGAGGGGGCAGGACTCGGGGGCGTCCGTGGAGGGGTTATGATACCGGCGATGCAGGGCGTCTGTCTATTGCTGCTTTGGCCGCTGGCGCCGGCGGAGGTGGAGACGTCGTTCGTGCAGGTCCTGCCGCGGCCCGGTGTGGGCCGTGTGTCGCCGGGGCACCCCGTGCGGCGACGGGCGGTCGTGCTGATCCACGGGTTGTTCCTGCATCCGTTCAGCAAGGAACACGCGGGCAGCCCGCTGCTGCGCGACTGGCAGGGGCCGCGGAGCCACATGGCGCGGGAACTGGGCAAGGACTCGGACGTGTACGCCTTCGCCTACGCTCAGAACGTTCCGCTGGACGAGGTCGTGCAGGGCGACGGTCTGCTGAAGGGGGTGCGATTGCTGCGTGGCCTGGGTTACCGCGACATCGTGCTGGTCGGCCACAGTGCGGGTGGCGTGGTGGCGCGGGAGTTCGTGGAGGACCATCCGGGCGAGGGGGTGACGAAGGTGATCCAGGTGTGTGCGCCGAACGGGGGCTCGTCGTGGGCGAAGTGGCCGGCCTCGTGCGGTGCCCAGCGTGGGTTCCTGAAATCGCTGACGAAGGAGGAGCGGCGCAAGTCGGTGGGGGCGCGGGACGGCAAGCGGATTCCCGCCGGGGTGGGTTTTGTGTGTGTGGTGGGCACGGGGGCAGGCGAGGGCGACGGCATCGTCCGCCGCGACTGTCAGTGGACGGAGGACCTGCGCAAACAGGGCATCCCGGCGGTGGTGTTGCCGGTGGTGCATCCGCAGGCGATGCGCAGTACCCGGACCGCCCGGCTGATCGCGGAGTTGGTCGGTTCCGCAACGCCGCGCTGGACGGAGAAGGAGGTCGAGCAAGCCCGCAAAGGAGTGCTCGGAGAGTAGCAAGGGGAGGGCAGCGACGGACGGGGTGGGGTTGACGCAGAGAAGGGGGTCCCCTAGATTTGAGGGAGTTGGAGAAGACGGACAGGTAGCTCAGCCGGTAGTAGCGCGGCCCTGAAAAGGCCGAGGTCGTCGGTTCAAATCCGACCCTGTCCACTCAGGTCGGACGCCCCGGACGCTCTAGAGAGGGTGGGCGAGGGCGTCGCCATTCGCGCTTCCCAGATCTTCGAGAACGACTTCCGTTGACGGTCCCATCCCGCCGGCTCCGCCTCTAGAGTGCGCCATCGGGGGCAGGCTCCTCTTCTCAGGCCGCCGCGATTTTGCTACTTTGACCATTCGGTGAAACATGGTCCCCGGGAGGGGCCGCGACGTTCGACAGACGGAGACACACTGTGGCATCCATCAAATACAGCCAGGTCAGCAAGGGAATGGTCATCGTCGGCGAGGACGGGCAGCTCTACTCCATCGTCGACCTGCACCTCAACACGCCCGGCAACTGGCGGGCGATCCTGCAACTGAAACTCAAGAACCTCAAAACGGGCGCCGTCACCCAGAGCCGGGTGCGCCCCGAAGAGAAGGTCGAACAGGCTTACCTCGACAAGCGCGAGATGCAGTACCTCTACCAGGAAGGCGAGGACTACGTCTTCATGGACAGTGAAACCTACGACCAGATCCACCTCAACAAGCAATGGCTCGGCGACCAGTATCAGTACATCAAGGAGAACGACAAGGCACAGGTTGTTTTCTACGAGGGCAACCCGATCAGCCTGGAACTGCCGGCAACGGTTGAACTGGTCGTCAAGCACACCGAGCCGGCGCTCAAGGGCGCCACGGCGTCGGCTCAGAAGAAACCGGCCATCCTCGAAACGGGCTTGCAGATCGACGTGCCGCCGTTCATCGCCATCGGCGACGTGCTCCAGGTCGACACGCGCACCGGCGAGTATCTCGGTCGCGGCAAGTAAAAAGAATGTGGGGCAAGTTTCCAACTGGCCGGTGCTTCCGGGCAAGTTTCCAACGGGCGCAACCGGCCGCCCGCTCTGAAGGAAGTCGTTGCGCATCGGGTTGTTGCGACAACGAGGTTGTAAAAGGAGAGGGCCTGCGGTAGCAAGACAGGGAGCACT
>JACOUH010000109.1 GCA_016177925.1 Planctomycetota bacterium
TCCCGGACGTCCTCGAGTCGGAGTCCGAGGTTCATGAGGACCTGGGCGGCGACGCCCTCCTGTTCGCGCAGCAAGCCCAAGAGCAGATGTTCGGTGCCGACGTAGTTGTGGTTGAGGTTGCGCGCCTCTTCGATCGAATACTCGATCACCTTCTTGGCCCGCGGCGTCTGCGGTAGCTTGCCGAGCGTCACCATGTCCGGCCCCGATTGAACGAGCTTCTCGACCTCGAGTCGTATTTTGCGGAGGTCGATGTCGAGGTTTTTGAGGACGTTGGCGGCGACGCCGGAGCCCTCCTTGACGAGGCCGAGGAGGATGTGCTCGGTGCCGATGTACTCGTGGTTGAGCCGCTGCGCCTCCTGGTTGGCCAGCTGCATCACCTTGCGGGCCCGGTCCGTGAAGCGTTCATACATGGCCTGCCGTCTCCGACAACCCCTCGTCACACCAGCGAGCCCACGCGGGGTGGGTATGGATCACGGGTTCGCTTTCAGATCGAGATCGTCTCGTTGTTCTCCTGCGCCCCAGGATTCGGGCTCATGTCCCCTCCGACCGCGAAGCCTTGTCCATTTGTACCGATCGGTGCGCGACGAATGGCGCCTCTCGGGAGCGGTCGGCGGACCTCCTCCCCCGAAAGGGAACCTGCGTGTTCCGGGGAATTAGGTTCCGTGGTGTGTGAAGGCGGGTGGCCAACCCTGAGACTCTACACTGATTGTAGTGCCGGCTTCGGGGCGAATCAAGTTGGGTGGCCGGCGGCACTCCACCGGTCGGTAGCGAATCCTCCTCGCAGGTAATAAAACAGAGCGCTCCCGGGTCCGGGGAAAAAGCCGCTCGCTCTCCCGCGTACCGCGCCCGGACGGAGGATCTCATTTCGGGCCGACGGTCGTCCTCGTAGGAGTCCGGGACTCGCGATCACGACGAGGCTGTGCTGGGAAGCAGCCCGCAGGTGCGCCGCTACGGACCCTCCCGGGGAATAACATAAACTGCTCCCGCTCCCGTGGTAAACGCCGGCCCGCGTCTGGCCGCCGCCTCGGGCCTGCGGCCGAGGCAACGACTCCCGTGGAACAGCAGCTGCAAGAACTGGTCGAGCGCGCCCGCTCCGGCGAGCCGGAGCCGTTTCAGCGACTCCTCGACGCCCTCCGCCAACAGCACCGTACCGACCCTGACAGCCTCATCGCCCTCGCTCGCTCCGACGACGAGGTGCTGCGCCGCGCCGCGCTCCTCTTGTGCGACGGCAATGCCGACGAGGACCTTCTCGAGGCGCTCGCCAACCTCGCCCTCGACCCCGCCAGCGCCGTCCGGCAGGCCCTCGCCCAGGCCCTTGCCGACTACTCCTGGTGGGGCCTCGATCACGTCGTCGCCCGGCTGCTCCTCGACCCCGACTCCGACGTCCGCATTGCCGCCGTGCGGGCCGCTCGCTGGCGGCCGTCGCTTGAACCCCGGCTTATCGAACGCCTGAAAACCGATGACTACTGGCGAACGCGCCAGGAAATCGCCCGCGCCCTCGGCCACGGCACGCCCCGGGCCGTCGTGCCCATCCTGCTCGGCGTCCTCGCTGAGGACGCCGACAGCGACGTGCAGGTCGAGTGCGCCACCTCGATCGAGCAGCACCTTGGCGCCCTGGGCGGATACCCCGGCGACCTGACGCGGCCGCGTTTTCCCTTGCTCAAGGAGGCCCACGCCCGCGCCAGCCGGCTCCGCGCCGGCCTGTGCCCGCTGCTGCTCGCCTGGCTCGACGAGCGTGTCAATAATGACGTCGACCTGGACGTGCTGAAGACCTTCGGCACCGTGCTGACGCTCGAGGCCCAGGCCGGCAAACTGCCGCGCGCTTACGAAGTCGACGTTGCCATCGAGGAAGTCTGCAAGGTGTTGCGGGGGGAGGCACCGCGTGCCGCGGTGCTGGTCGGCGAGTCCGGCTCGGGCAAGACGGCCATCATTTACGAGTTGGCTCATCGCCTGGCCAACGACTCGAGCGGCCCCTGGGCCCTCCTCCGCGTCTCACCCGCCGAGTTCCTCGCCGGCACCGTCTACCTTGGCGAGTGGGAGACGAAACTCCGTAACCTCGTCAACGCCGCTCACCACCCGCGCCGTGTCATCCTCTACGTTCCCAACCTCGAGGAACTGGCGTCTATCGGCGTCACCTCCAAGAGCGACTCCAACGTCGCCACCGCCCTGGCCCCGTACATCGAGCGCGGCGACGTCACCATACTTGGCGAGAGCACCGCCGAGTCGTTCCGCAAGGGCCTCGGTGCCATCCGCTCGCTGCGACGGCTGTTCCACTCCATCCAGGTGCCGCCGACCGAGCCGGAGGAAACGCTCGACATCCTTCGCGCCGTCGCCGATGACGCTGGCGTGGAAGTGCCCGACCCCGTCCTCGATCGCATGATGGAGTTGGCCGACTACTACGTCGCCGGCACGGTCCAGCCCGGCCGCAGTGTCGGCCTCTTGCGCCGCGTCCTGGGAGCTGTCACCGGACAGGCCGGCCCCGTCAGCGAACGTCACGTCCTCAACACGATCTCCACGTCGACCGGCATTCCTGTCGACTTCCTTGACGACAGCGTTCCGCTGGACCGCTCGAAGGTACGCGAGCACTTCGAGACGCGCGTGATGGGCCAGCCCGAGGCCGTCGACGCGGTGGTCGACCTGGTGACACTGGTCAAGGCGGGGTTGACCGACCCGAACAAGCCGTTCGGCGTGCTCCTCTTCGTTGGCCCGACGGGCGTCGGCAAGACGGAACTGGCGCGAGCGCTGGCGGAACTGCTCTTTGGCGACCCGGCGCGGATGGTCCGCCTCGACATGAGCGAATATGCCACTTACGAGGCCTACGAACGGCTGATTGGCCAGGGAGCGAACCCGGGTCTGCTGACCTCGACCGTGCGCGAGCGGCCGTTCACGGTGTTGCTGCTCGACGAGATCGAGAAGGCGCATCTGAACGTCTTCGACCTGTGCCTGCAGATCTTCGATGCGGGCCGGCTGACCGACGCCCAGGGCCGCACGGCCGACTTCCGCCGGACGATCATCGTGTTGACGTCGAACGTCGGTGGCCGTATCGCGACGGAGGCGCCGGTCGGCTTCGGCCGCGGGGTTCCCAAGGCGCCGGACAGTCAGGTGACGATGCGCGAACTGTCGCGATCGTTCCGGCCGGAGTTCCTCAACCGCATCGACCGCATCGTCCAGTTCCGTCCGCTGTCGGCGGAGACGGCGGAGAAGATCGCCCGCCGCGAGGTGGTCCGCGTCCTGGAACGCAGCGGCATCACACGGCGCAAACTCGTCGTCGACGTCGATCCGGCCGTCCTGCCGTTGCTCTTGCGCGAGGGCTACTCGCCAGCCTACGGAGCGCGTCCGCTCAAGCGGACGGTCGAGCGACTGGTGCTGCTGCCGGTGGCGCGAGCGATCGCAGTCGGCGAGGCGGCCCCGGGGTCGATCCTGCGGCTGGTCGCTCGCAGCAACCGCGTCGAGGTGGAGGTGGCGCCGCCGGAGACGCCCGACGAGCAGGTCAAGGCGACGGCCCCGCCGAAGGCGACGGCCGTGAAGCAGCACGCCGAGCAACTGCTGGGCCGCGTTGCCGAGTTGCGCGAGCGAGCCGCCCCGCTGAGCAGCCGCAAGTCGACGCTGCTCGACCTGCTGGCAGCGCCGGGCGCCTGGGACAACCGCCCCGCCGCCGAGGCCCGTTCCGACGAGGTCTTCCGCATCGACGGCGTCCTCGGGGCGCTGGACGAGCTCGACCGGACGGCCCACGAGATCGAGGATGCGGCGCGGCATCCGCGCCTGACGGAGCGCGACCTGGCCCGGATCGAGGAGCGGCTGGAGGCACTGGAGGGGCGGGCGCATCACGTCGGCCTGCTCGTGTCGTGCCGCGACCCACGCGACCTGGGCGATGCCCTAATCGTTTTGACGCGAGTAGGACCGGCGCGGCCGGGCGTCGAGGGGGTCGGCAGGCTGGGACAGATGTACCGGCGGATGGCGGAGCGGCTCGACCTGGAGGTGGAGGTCCTCGACGATCACTGTGTCAGCGACCCGGCGGAGGACACGATTGCGCTCCTGGTGACGGGGGCGGGCGCCTACGCGCTGCTGTCGCACGAGCGCGGCCTGCACTACCTGAGCCCGGGTCGCGTGGAGGGACACGACGGCCGGCGCACCGGCCAGCGCGAGGTGGTGCGCATCGAAGTGTTCCCCGCGGTCGGCGCTACGGCCCTCGACCGCGATGCAGTGCGGGCGGAGGTACGTCCGCTGGAGGGAGTGTCGGGCCGGTTACTGTCACGGCCGCGCTTCGAGGTGCTGCTGTCGCACCGGCCATCGCTGACGACGCTACGAGCCTGGACCGACCGTTCCAAGGCGGAGGCGATCGAGCGGTTGAGTCCGCTGCTCCTGGCACGGGTGGAAGGCGCCGGCAAGGAGGCGTCGGGCGGTCGCGTGGTGCGTCGTTACAGGCTCGGCCCGTCGCCCTTGGTGCGCGACACGCGGTCGGGCAAGAGCACGGGTCGCCTCGACCTCGTTCTGGACGGCCATCTCGATCTCTTCCTCACCCCGAGTGAGTCCGGGGGCGAGGACCCACGCCCGTAATCGCGGCCAGACCGCCGACATTGACAGTTTCTGTCCGAACCGGCTAGGCTACGGCGAGAAGAGGAGACCTACCCATGACGTCGTTGAATATCTCGCTGCCTGAACCCCTGCGTGCCTTTGTCGATACCCAGGTTGCAGAGGGACGCTATGCCAGCCCCGACGAGTACATCCAGCAATTGATCCGCGAGGATGCAAAACGCAAGACGCGGGAGAAGGTCGACGCGCTGCTGCTGGAGGGGTTGAACAGCGGCGAGCCGATCCCGGTCACGCCCGAATACTGGGAAGCAAAGGAACGGCAACTCACGGAGTGTCGGCCCGACCTCATGCTGGACGGCCACCGGACATCTTCCTAACGCCGGCGGAGGACCAGCGCGACGAACGGTCTCTATGAAAGATCGGAGACTGTCGTTGACGGGAAGCGGTCTGGGCGGCATGATGAAATCAGGGCTCCGGGATAGGTAGACAGCTCCATGACAGAATACCTGTTGGGCAGAACCGAGTGAAGTCCGATACGGGCTCCTCTACACATGAGCATTGTCGTCTATGCCGAAGCGAGTTCGGGGACTAACCCCGGCCACATGGTTGTCGGGCAGGAGCCTAGCGGCGGTGCCCCGTGCTACTTCGGGTATCGCTTCGACCTCGCTGACCTGCCGAAAGAATACCGCCCACAGGAGAAGTGGCGGGATTACCTGTTCACCTACGCGATACCTGGGAAGATCGTCGACGAGACCGCTTACGTGAGCCACTTGCTCGCGCTTGGGGAGACCGCACGGACCTACTATGAGAAGCGTGCCGAATGCGGCATCCCGATCGAATCGCGACTACCCCCTCGTCAGGAATGGGAGCCCCATGCGTGGTACTCACTTAACCCGGACGACCCGCGCCCAGGTCAGGAGCCCTGCTACAATTGCGTCAAATGGGGAATTACAATTGCGAACAGTCTCGTGGAGTGCTTTCTGCCGTCCGTGCGTCAAGGCCGACTGAAGCTGATTTTGGAGCACCTCCAGAAGCGATTCTCATGAACTCTGGGAGGGCGTAAGATGGAGAAGCGAATCGCCGCCCTGTCGACTGACCCGCACACGGTCAGCTTGACGGACCGCCAGTGCAGCCTTTTCATCGACCCGAAGTCTGGTTCAATATTCGTTGATGAGGGCGATGGAGAGGGGCGCATGAACGGCATCGTGTTCTCTCCCGGGAACGGTCCGTCCTTCTCCGTCCGGCACTCCACCGGACCGGATCACCGGCTAGTCCTCGACTACTGCGGAATTGAGTACGTCGTCGGGGTTTCAGATGATGACAATGAACTGAGGCGGTGGGCCGAGAGTGCCAACTTGCTGCTAACCGCGAAAGGGAAGCCAGCTGGCGCTCGGGAACCCACACGGTCCAGTCCTCCGTGTAGGAGGAAGGTCGAACCTCCGTTCGATCGCGTAAAGGGATGGTCCTTCGTACCCCCGTCCGGAGACTGGGCCGAACTTCAGCTAGAATATGTGGAATGCTAGCCCGAACACACTCAGTCGAGTCCTCCGAACAGGAGGAAGTCGATATCACAGAGGGGACCATCCGCGAACGCATTTCTGAAGCAAAACCAACATACGGCGCAAACATGAAGCAAGGGACAGTAATCGTGGAGGCAGGGAAGCCACTGCAGTTCCGGGATGCGGTGGAAACCGGTGCGTCGCCGAGTGCGGAGCAAAAGAGTGCGATCCTCATCGCTGACGCTCTCAAGGCGTATCTTGTGGCTGCACGCGCTCTGCTAAAGGGCAAATATGCCTGCTACGCCGAGCTTGCGCCTCAGCACCTCCGAATCCCGTGCGACATCGCGATCCTCCGGTGCCGTGATGGCGTGTTCGTGCGCTACGACGCGACGACTCAGGGCGACCCACGCGCGAGGGCAGGAGCAATGAGCACCAGCTTGGGTGAAATCGCGCCTCAATTTTCGGAACGGTTGACTCACTTCGGGGTAACTCCAGAACAGCTTCACCCAAGCGAGCTCGGTCCCGGGCTCGTGCTGGCAGTCAAAGACCCGACGGGTGCGACGACACAAAGCCTGACGCTTTACCCGGTGATTTTCGCCACTCACCTCCCGGAGGGATTCCAGATACCAGGTCCTCCGGCTCGCCCAATCTGCTTCGTATCCATTCAGAACGAACTTACTCTTCAGCTTGGCGGTCGAGTTGTTCCGGCCGATGCGCCCCTGCAGGAGGACGGACCGGACGTCCAACAATTCATCGCGCAAAGTCGCTGTAAACTCCCAGTGGGATGGCAGGCGATCGAGATTTATCCGCTGCTCGGAGATGAATACTGGCAGCCAAAGTACGCCGCCACATGGGCCGAGTTAGATATTCTCGCCATCGCCGCGCAACGTAACTTGCAGGAAACTCAGCTCAACGCGCTCGACCCCCGCGCCGAGACCCGCAGGCAGTACACGGCCCTCCTTGCTGAATTTGAGCGTCACCTGGAAGGTCCAGAAGAACCGGTCCACCAGTTTCTTCGACAGCACCCGGAACTCATTTCTCCGACATGTGACAAGCATTGGTCCAAGTTGCCCTTCGGTGCCATGACGAGCGACTTCGTATTCCGCGAGCCGCACAATGACTACGAACTCGTTGAGATCGAAGCGGCGGATCGGCGGCTGTTTCGGAAGGATGGCCAACAACACGAAGAACTCACACATGCCATCAACCAGATTGCGGAGTGGGTCAGATACATCGAAGACAACAAGAAGACGGTCGAAGACGAGCTTGGCTTGACTGGGATTTCAACGAGTCCCCGCAGTCTGGTCGTAATCGGAAGATCGCAGTCTTTAACCGAGGAGAACCGCCGCAAGTTGACCACCCTCCAGAACCAGCACAGCAAGCTGCGCATTCTCACCTACGATGACCTCCTCGCGGGTGCGCGGGCCAACCTCGAACGAATCCTGGGACCTCTAACGCTGAGCATTACGGGGGAGAACGTCAAGCTGTGCTTTTTCAGGTGAGACCGATTTCATCGGCGAGGTTAGATGTGGCCTCCCGAGAAGCCACGAGGAATGACTGAACGGCTGGCAATCAGGCTTGGTCCCGATCGGGCTGGAAGTCTCGCTCACGAAATGATGGCCGGAGGCTCGCAGGGCCCTGTTGTCAGCGATCGGGACTGTCTCCAAGCGTGCTGTCAGAGGCAGACCGTTGGGGGCGGGGCTGGAGCCGCGGCGAAGTGGCGAACTCGGAGATCATCTCAGGGTTGGTGGACAAGGCAGTGAACAGGTGCGGACAGTCGCGCGGGACTTTGGGCCAAAGTCCCTGTCACAACTCCTTGCACCAGAACACCTTAACGGCGCCGAAAAGTCGGCGCCGAACTTCGCCATCCGTCCGCCCTCTGCCAGGCCCTGAGATAGTCTCTGAAGTCGCTGCAGGGACATGCTTCAACTGGTTGTGGATTGAGGACTTGCGTCGCTGGCGCCAGTTCGCCACCACCGCCCAAAAGGGCCGAACTCGCCCCATCGGTCTCCGCCCCCTCTCCCCTCGCCGGACCAGGGCAAAGGGGGGCTTTGAGTTCGAGGAGACAGAGGGCAGCCAGGTTGATTCATACGTCGGTCGCTGTCACTTGGGTTTCAGCGACTCGTCAGGACGCAGCCGCACAGGTTGGCGCCCTGCTCCGGGATGACCTGAAGCAGATCAACCGTCTCCGGGGTCTCCTGAGCGGCCTCGGGCAGGCACAGGTAGACCGCGTCGCAAGCGCAGCCCAGCGCCACCACCTCGGGCCGGCCGTCCCACGGCGGACCGTCCACCAGCACCAGGTCGAATTGCTCGCGCAGCTGCCGCAGGACCGCACGCATGCCCTCGCCCGCCAGTCGCGCCGGCGGGGCGGCGTCGGCAGCGCCCGCCGTTAGCGCCGACAGTCCCGGCAGGCCGGTTGGCCGGACCGCCGCGTTCAGGGGCAACCGCCCGGCTAGCACCTCGCGCAACCCGGGCGCCTCGCCCAGTCCCAGCCGCGCTGCGACCGCCGCTCGCCGCAGGTGGGCGTCGACGACGACAACACGCCGGCCGCTCTGGCGCGCGACCGTGATGGCCGTGTTCAGCAGCACGGTTGTTGTCCCCGTCGCGGCGCCCGCGGAGGTGAACAGCAGCACGCGGGCGCGCTCGCCTGGCACCACCCCGACTATCCGCCCCGACAGATCGCGGTATTGCCCGCTGATCGCGTGGTCGGGCTGGTGATAGGCGACCAGCTCCAGCGCGAACCGCGAACGGCTGGGCCGCGTCGCCGGCTCGAAGGGCAGGGGCCGGAACAGGACCGTCATCAGGCGCGGCCCGTCCGGCGCCACCGGGGACGGCGGCACCACGACCGGAGCAGTTGCCGGCGGTGCCTGCGGGGTGGCCCGCGGACCACCGACCTCGACAAACGGTACGCCGGTTTCCTGTGCGACATCCTCGGGCCAGACGGCCTGGAGCGGCGGAGCGTCCTTTGCGGCCTGGGGCACCCGCTGGCGCGGGTCGCGCCGCGTCGTCGCCTGCTTCAACGCCTCGAGCGTTCGTCCCATCGGTGAGGTCCTCTGAAACCTGGCTACCGCGAAAAGGGTGAGGGGTTAGCCGGAGGTCCTTCTTCCCTGACCCTTGACCCCTGCCCCCTGAAGCTCAGGCCGTCCGCGGCCCGACGACCGGGCGGCGCAGCCGTGACGTCTCCCCGATCTCCTCGGGTTCGATCCCCTCAACGGGGCTTCCCGGCGTCTCCCCGTCGAGCAGGCTCATCCGTACCGGACAGTCTGCCGTCTCTCGTCCGCTCACGACGGCTGCGCACTCTTCCCTGGGCTCGGCCACATTTTCCAGGCCGAGGACGGCGAGGGCCTCCAGGGCCGCCTCGACGTCGACCGTCACGGCGCCGGCGGAGTGGGCCAGGGCGAGGGCACGGTGGCCCGCCTGATTGAGCCGTCGCGGCACACCACCGGTGCCGCGGGCCAGAACCTCGAGCGTCTCCTCGGTCAGTAGGTGCTCGGGCCGGTCGGTGACCGCCCGCAGGTGGTGCAGCAGGTAGTCCGCCGCCTCCGCCGGGGCAAGCGGGGTCAGGCAAGCCCGCGCCACCAGGCGCTGGCGGAACGAGGCCAACTCGGGCCGGGCCAGTGTCTCGAGGATCGCCGGCAGCGCGACCAGGACGACCTGGAGCGCCCGCCCTGCCCCGCCTTCCAGGTTGGACAGCAGCCGCAGTTCCTCGAGCAGGTCTGGGCTGAGGTGGTGGGCCTCGTCGACGACCAGCAGCGTCGACCCCTTCTCGGGGCAGTGTTCCAGCAGAAACGCGCTGCGGACATCGCCGGAGCGCTGCAGCAGACAGTGACAGAGAAGCGTCTTACCGACGCCCGGCTCGCCGGTCAGCAGGACGAGCCCCTCGTCGTCGGCCAGTGCCTGAAGCAGCTGCTCCAGGGCGTGTTCGTGTCCAGTGGCCGGGTAGTAGCGCGAGCAGTCCGGCGCCGAGTGGAACGGCCGTTGCTTCAGGCCAAAGTGCGACTCGTACATGCGACCAATTCCCCCTTCGGAGGCGTGCGCAGACTCCCTCCCCTGTCCGTAGCATCGGAACTGCGTCCGATAAACTTTAGGGGTTCCGCAGGACAGCCGGGAGGAGAGGCGGTCCGGTCAGCGCGGGCTCGATTCGGACCCGTGCCAGCCGTACCCTTTGGTGGAGGGCTGGAGCAACGGCCGAGGGGGCATGTTCGTCTTTTTTTCTGTTTTTTCTATCTGGGTCGAGTAGAATCGGAAGAAAGGAACGAAGAACCCTGTGGGGTGAGCTCCACCCTCTCTCGTTGAATCCGCGGCTCGCGGATCGACCCTTTCCCGGAGGGAGCCGGAGCACTGCGCGTCTCTTCAACCAAGGAAAGGTGCGTCATGTACGAAATGGTCTATCTCACCTGCGCCCTTGCAGGGGGCACCCTCCTGGTGTGCCAGTTTCTTCTCGGGCTCCTTGGCCTCGGCGACCACCACGACGCCGTCGGGGACCACGACGTTCACGACGCAGGCGGCCACGATGCGCACGGCGGCCACGACGACCACGACACGCACAACTCCTGGCTCGTCGGCGTGCTGACTTTCCGCAGTCTGGTGGCGGCCTTGACATTCTTTGGGTTGGCGGGCCTGGCCGCGACGGTGAATTTCAACCAGGAGCCGCCGCTCAGCCTGGCCATCGCCCTGGCCGCTGCCGCCCTCGCCCTCTTCGGCGTGGCCTACCTGATGCGGTCGCTGCACCGGCTCAAGGCCGATGGCACCGTGCGCATCGAGCGGGCGGTCGGCCAGAACGGCACCGTCTACCTGACCATCCCGGCCCAGAAAGCCGGCGTGGGCAAGGTGACGTTAACCCTGCAAAACCGCACCGTGGAATACCAGGCCGTCACCCCGCATCAGCAGCTGCCGACCGGCAGCAAGATCGTGGTGACGGCCGTGCTCGGTCCCGATACCGTCGAGGTTGCCCCGGCGAGTTGACCCGGTTTGCGGAGGGGTAGCGCATCGGCGAGCGGGGCGTGTGAACGCCCCGGTGAATCAAGCAAACCGGGGTCATTACTGACCCCGCTCGCAAACGCCAGTCCGGACGTCCGCGAACTCGCTCCAGCCATTCACCTGGGAGTCTGACCCATGCTGCACCACTTCCTGTTTGCCCAAGCCGAACCTTTCCCTTACTGGGTGCTGATCCCCGTCGCGGCGGCGCTGATGTTTTTCAGCATCCTGCTCATGCTCATGAAGCGCTACAAGCGCTGCCGCAGCGACCAGGTGCTGGTGATTTTCGGCAAGGTCGGCGGTGGCAACACGTCCCGCTGCATCCACGGCGGCGCCGCGTTCGTCTGGCCGCTCATCCAGGACCACGCCTACCTCAGCCTGGAGCCCATCCAGATCGAGATCCCGCTCAAGGGCGCCCTGTCCGCCGAGAATATCCGCGTCAGCGTACCCAGCGTGTTCACTGTGGCCATCGGCACCGACCTGGAGGTGATGACGAACGCCGCCATCCGCCTGCTGCGCCTCAGCAACACCGAGATCAAGCAACAGGCCGCCGACATCATCTTCGGCCAGCTGCGGCAGGTGATTGCCTCGATGCACATCGAGGAGATCAACAAGGACCGCGACAAGTTCCTGCAAAACATCCAGACCTCGCTGGAACCGGAATTGAAGAAGATCGGCCTGGTGCTGATCAACGTCAACATCACCGACATCACTGACGAATCGGGCTACATCGAAGCCATCGGCCGCAAGGCGGCCTCGCAGGCGGTGCAGCAGGCCAAGGTCGACGTGTCCCAGCAGGAGAAGATGGGCCAGATCGGCATCGCGGAGGCCGAGCGCGAGAAGGCCATCCAGGTCGCCAACGCCAACAAGCTCCGCGAGATCGGCACCCGCGAGGCGAGCCGCGAACAGGCCGTCCGCGTTGCCCTGCTGGAGAAGGAGCAGAAGGTCGGTGAGCAGACGGCTGCCCTGGAACGCGACGCCCAGATCAAGGAAGCCCAGCGCCTCCAGGCGGTCCGCATCGCTCAGCTGGACAAGGAGCAGAAGGTCGGCGAACAGAACGCGGCCCTGGAGCGGGAGGCGCAGATCAAGGACGCCGAGCGCAAGATGCGGATCGCGGTGGCCGACGCCAACGCCAAGGCGGTTGCCGGCGAGAACCAGGCCCAGGCGGAGATCGCCGCGGCTCAGGCTGCCCTGCAAGTGAAGCAGGCCGAGGCCTACCAGCTGGGCGAGACGCGGAAACGGGAAGCTGAGGCCGCTGTCCAGGAAGCGCAGAACCGCGCCCTGGCCAAGGCGGCCCTGGCCCAGGCGGAACGGGTCGAGGCGGAGCGCCGGGCAGCCCTGGAGGCCCCCGCCAAGGCCGAGAAGGCCAAGACGATCGTCGAGGCCGAGGCCGAGGCCCAGAAGCGCCGCATCGAGGCGGAAGGGCAGGCGGCCGCCATCTTCGCTCGGCTCGAAGCCGAAGCCCGCGGCCAGTACGAGGTGCTGGCCAAGAAAGGGGAGGGCCTGAAGCGAATCATCGAGGCCTGCGGCGGCGCTCAGCAGGCCTTCCAGTTGCTGATGCTGGAGCACCTGGACGCGCTGGCCCAGACGGCGGCCCAGGCGATCTCCAACATCAAGTTCGACAAGGTGATCGTCTGGGAGAACGGCGGCAACGGCAACGGCACGACGAGCACGGCCCACTTCCTGCAGAGCCTGGCCCGGACCATGCCGCCGATGATGCAGATCATGAAGGACATCGGCGGCGTGGACCTGCCCGAGTACATCGCCAAGCTGACGCCTGAGTCGCGCAGCGACCGGGGCACCGCCAACGGGGCGGCGCGGGAGCCCGACGGAGAGGTGCCGGTGCCTCCGAAAGGATAAGCCCGATGACTGCGCCGAACAATGCTCCGGGCCTCCCCTGGGCCAGCGTGGACCTTGGTCCCCTGCTGCCCATGGGCGTGTACACCTGCCACGAGACCTGGAACCCGGAGCGGATCGGCGCCCTGGCGCTTTATTGCAGCGACGGTCGCTGGGGAGAAGCCTTCGACGAATTCTGCCACAAGCGGCTGTTGATCCCGCGCTACGATCGCTGGGCCGTTCCTGGGGGCCCTGCCTGGTTGGTACCGCGCGAGGGCGGGGGTGATCTCTACCAGGCGACCCGCACGCAGCTAGATTTCCTGGTCCGGGTCCATCAACTGGAGCGGATCGTCCTCATCGCCCATTATGGCTGTGCGTTTTATCGGGAATTGCTCCACCAGTCCGCGGACGATTGCCTCTCCGCCCAGCTGGACGACCTCGGCACGGTCCGCACGACCCTGCGCACCTGGTTCCCGGAGATCGAGGTCGAAGCCTATCTCGCCATGCAGAGGGGCAAGAGTCTCTCTTTCCATCAACTATCCGACGGGAGCATCACCCCCTGACCAGCGCGTGGTTGGAGGGCTGACGCCAAGCGACCGGAACACGGGTCCCGATTTGCCGCGGGCGGCTTGCTGCGTCTTGCGCGGGGGGGTAAACTGCCTGCTGCGATTTCTCTCGTCGAGGCACGCTTTCCTGACCACTGCTTGGTGATGTCGGCCGCAGGTTTTCCTCGGGAGGACACTCCCGTCGCGGATGGGTTCCTGACCGTGCTCCCTCAGACCTTCGCGGAGGATAGGAGACCATCTCGTGAGCAAGCCCAATTCCGAGACGATTGCTCCCCTGCCCTCCCCCCTGGACGAGATCCGCGCCCGCCTCGAGATCGCCTGGCAAGCGGCCAGTCCGGGCGGGACGCTGCCGCGCATCGAGGACCACCTGGTCGGCCTGTCCGACACCGACCGGCTGGCCCTGCTGCGTGAGCTTGTCGCCGTCGAGGTCGCCTATCGACGGCAGCGGGGTGAGCAACCGCGGGCTGAGGAGTATCGCGCCCGCTTCCCCGAGTTGTTACCCGACTGGCTGGCCCGCGAGCTTCCGCCGCTGCAGCCGACCAACACGGCAGCGCACCCAGGCCCCACCCGCTCGGGCTGTACGCTGCGTTGCCCGCACTGTCAGAACCCGATCCACCTGAGCGACGCGCCGGGCGACGAGGTGCTCTGTCCCGGCTGTGGCGGAAGCTTCCGGGTCCGCGATGCTCGCTTTACCGACACGACCAGTGTCAGCCGGCCGCTGGGTCGCTTCCAGTTGCTGGAGCGCGTGGGGCAGGGGGCGTTCGGCGCCGTCTGGAAGGCCCGCGACACGTCGCTGGACCGCATTGTGGCGCTGAAGATCCTGCACAGCGGGTTGGGCACCGACGCGGAGGAGATGCAGCGCTTCGGGCGTGAGGCGCGGGCGACGGCGCAGTTGCGTCATCCGGGCGTGGTGAGCGTCCACGAGGTGCTGACCCTGGACGGCTTGCCGGTCCTGGTCTGCGACTTCGTCCACGGCGTTACCCTCAAGGACCTGCTCGAAGTGCGGCGACTGACGTTTCGGGAGTCGGCGCAGCTGGTGGCGGACCTGGCCGAGGCGTTGGAGTACGCCCACAGCCTGGGCGTGATCCACCGCGACATCAAGCCCGCCAACGTCATGCTGGAAGCCTCGGCGGCTGAAGGGGGCGCGGGCGGCCGGCACGAGCTGGGCCGGCCGCTGTTGATGGACTTCGGGCTGGCGCTGCGGGACGGGGCCGAGGTGACGCTGACTTTGGACGGCCATGTACTGGGCACGCCCGCGTACATGAGCCCGGAACAGGCCGCCGGCAAGAGCCATTTGGCGGATCGCCGCAGCGATGTCTACTCGCTCGGAGTGGTCCTGTATGAACTGCTGGCGGGCGAGTTGCCTTTCCGCGGCTCCAAGGCGATGATCCTCTACCAGGTCCTGACCGAGGACCCGCGGCCGCCGCGGCAGCTCAATCCGAAGGTGCCGCGGGACCTGGAGACGGTCTGCCTGAAGTGCCTGCACAAGGAGCCGAAGAGACGCTACGACAGCGCCCGCGAGCTGGGCGACGACCTGAAGCGGTTCCTGGACGGTGAGGCGGTGCGGGCGCGGCCGGTGGGGCGGCTGGAGCGAGCCTGGCGCTGGTGCCGGCGCAACCCGGCCGTGGCCAGCCTGCTGACTGTGGTGCCCCTCCTGCTGGTGTCCGGAACGGTCGTGTCGATGCTCTTCGCCCTGGATGCAGCCCAAGAGCGGGACCAGGCGCTCGCCAATGCCCGCCGGGCGGAGGAAGCGGAAGAGACCGCAAAGCGCAAGGCGGGGGACGAGCGAAGAGCACGTGCCCAGGCGGAGAAGGAGCAACAGCGAGCGGCAGAGGCCGAGCGGCTGGAGCGACGGCGGGCCTACGGCGTGGGGATGCTGCTGACACAGGCGGCGTGGGAGCAGCACCAGGTGGAGCGGTTCCTGCAGTTGCTGGAGGAGCAGCGGCCACGACGAGTCGGCGAGGAGGACTTGCGTGGCTTCGAGTGGTACTACTGGGCACGCCAGTTCCAACGCGGGCACGTCACCCTCAAGGGGCACACCGGCCCCGTCTCCAGCGTGGGATTCTCCGCCGATGGCCAACGCATCGTGTCGGGGAGCTACGACGACACACTGAAGGTGTGGGACGCGCAGACAGGACAGCAGGTGCTCACCCTCAAGGGGCACACTGGCCCCGTCTCCAGCGTGGCCTTTTCCGCCGACGGCAAGCGCATCGTGTCGGGGAGCGGGGACCAGACGGTGAAAGTATGGGACGCGCACACCGGACAGGAGGCGCTCACTCTCAAGGGGCACACCGGCCCCGTCTCCAGCGTGGCGTTCGCCGCCGACGGTAAGCGCATCGCCTCGGGGAGCGTTGACCAGACGGTGAAGGTGTGGGACGCGCAGACCGGACAGGAGACGCTCACCCTCAAGGGACACACCAGCCCCGTCTACAGCGTGAGCTTCAGCCCCGATGGCAAGCGCATCGCCTCGGGGAGCTTTGACGGGATGGTGAAGGTGTGGGAGGCGCAGACGGGGCAGGAGGCGCTCACCCTCAAGGGGCACACCAACTGGGTCGCGAGCGTGGCGTTCTCCGCCGATGGCAAGCGCATCGTCTCGGGGAGTTATGACCAGACGGTGAGGGTGTGGGACGCGCACACGGGGCAGGAGACGCTCATCCTCAAGGGGCACACTTTCTGGGTCACGAGCGTGGCGTTCTCCGCCGACGGCAAACGCATCGTCTCGGGGAGCGCGGACAGTACGGTGAAGGTGTGGGAGGCGCACTCCGGACAGGAGCACCTCACCCTCAAGGGGCACACCTTCCCCGTCATGAGCGTGGCGTTGGGGCACACTCTCGAGGTCACGAGCGTGGCGTTCTCCGCCGACGGCAAACGCATCGCCTCGGCGAGCCATGACCAGACGGTGAAGGTGTGGGACGCGCAGACGGGGCAGGAGCTACGCACCCTCAAGGGGCACACCTTCTGGGTCAATGGCGTGGCGTTCTCCGCCGACGGCAAACGCATCGCCTCGGGGAGCTATGACAAGATGGTGAGAGTGTGGGACACGGACAAGGGGAAGGAGCAACTCACCCTCAAGGGGCACACCCGCGCGGTCATGAGCGTGGCGTTCTCCCCCGACGGCAAACGCATCGTCTCGGGGAGCGGGGGCTGCGGGGATGACGGGCCCGGAGAGGTAAAGGTATGGGACGCCCAGACGGGGCAGGAGGAACTCACCCTCGAGGGGCACACCGACCAGGTCTGGAGCGTGACGTTCAGCCCCGACGGCAAACGCATCGCCTCGGGGAGCGACTACGGGGACCGGACGGTGAAGGTGTGGGACGCGCACTCCGGAGAGGAAACGCTCACGCTCAAAGGGCACACCAACCGGGTCGTCCGTGTGGCGTTCTCTGCCGACGGCAAACGCATTGCCTCGGCGAGCCTTGACGGGACGGTGAAGGTGTGGGACGCACACTCCGGACAGGAGATGCTTACCCTCAAGGGGCACACTGGAATCGTCATGAGCGTGGCGTTTTCCGCCGACGGGACGCGCATCGTCTCGGGGAGCGAGGACTATGATCCGAAGACGGACGACCCTTGGGGCGAGGTGAAGGTGTGGGACGCGCAGACGGGCCAGGAGATGCGCACTCTCACTCTCAAGGGGCACACCTTCGTCATCCACAGCATGGCGTTTTCCGCTGACGGCAAGCGCATCGCCTCGGGGTGCGGGAAGTGGCGGAAGCCGAGCGAGGTGAAGGTGTGGGACGCGCACACCGGACAGGAGACGCTCACCCTCAAGGGGCACATCAGTTACGTATTCAGCGTGGCGTTTTCCGCTGACGGCAAGCGCATCGTTTCAGGGTGCCAGGACAAGACGGTGAGGTTGTGGAACGCCCACACGGAGCCGTAGGCCAGAAGACACACGGGCGACGTCACCAGCGTGGGCTTCAGGTCCGACCGCCCACGCCTCGCCTCTCCCGCGCGGAACACACGACGTCAGCGGACCGTGACCTCGACCGGGAGGACGTGAGCGACCATGTAATTCAGGCGGTCGCGGTCGCGCTGGAGCGGCTGCACTCGCCCTCTGCTGTCCGTAGCGCGGGACAGGACGGTGTACTTCCCCGCTTCGGCCGGCCGCCACTCATGTTCCCACAGCCGCCAGGCGAAAGGCACGCTCTTGCCCGCGAGGTTCGCCTTCTCCCAGGTCTTGCCGCCGTCGGTGCTGACGTCGACCTTCGCCACCTCCGACTCGCCCGCCCACGCCGCTCCGTGGACGCGGTAGCTCTTGCCCGCCGGGATCGTCTCGCCGGCGGTCGGACGCGCCACCAGCGACTTCACCTGCATCCCGGTGATGGGGGCCAGGGTCGCCAGTCCTCTTACCCGCTCCCAGTAGGTGTAATTCATCGTCTGGAAGTAGCCGGCGAAGGGCCGCTCGGTGACCAGGAGGCGCGTCAGCCACTTCACCGAGGCCATGCCGTACCAGCCGGACACGACGGCCCGCAGCGGGAAGCCGTGAGACGCCGGCAGGTCGGCGCCGTTCATCTTGTGAGCCAGCAGCACCTCCGGGCGCCGGGCCTTGGCCAGCGGCAGGCTGCGGGCGAACGGAATGACCCCGGGCGACTTTGGCGGCCCGCTCACTTCGCCCTTGTCCGCCCCCTCGAGGACCACCTCGACCGCCGCATCCTTCAGACCGGCCCGCTCCAGCACAGCCCCCAGCGGCACACCTGCCCACTCGGCGTTGCCGACGGCGCCCAGTTCCCACGGCACACCGCCCGCCTTCGGGACGAGCAGGGCGCGGCTGTTGCCGGCGCACTCGAGCGTCGCCGTCACGGCGCGCGTGGGCAACTTCTTCAGGTCCTCGTAGCTCAGCGCGAGCGGCCGCTCGACGGCCCCTTCCACCTTGAGGCGCCAGGTGCTGGCGTCCAGCTCCGGCGCCGGGAAGTGATTGCGGACATAGAAGAGGTTATTGGGCGTGAGGAAGCGGTCGAGCGTCGAGAAGGGAAACTCCAGGTTTTCGGGCTTCTTCTCGCGCACGATCAGACCGGCGGGCGGGCGTTCCTCACCCCCCGCGGCGGCCCCGGCCAGGGCGAGCGGGGAGAAGGCGAGGGGCACCGAGGCCAGCGCTGCCCCCCGCAGGAAGTCACGCCGGTCCATGCCCGTGGAGGGTTCTTGTCGCTCATTCATGCGTGGTCTCCAGTGCTGGTCGGACTCCTGGATGAGGGTCAGGCGAGAAAAACTTGTCCGCTCTCCCCGATTGTATCCTCGGGCAGCGTTCTATCGCTATAAACTATGGAGGAAAGGGAAGACACGGTCGTCCCGCCAGACCATCAAGGAACGTCCAGCATGCTTCTCATCCCAAGGCTCATGGCCCCGATCGCGCTGGCCGTGGCGGTCGCCGCGCCTGCGGCGGGAGCAGGCCAAGCCGCAGCGCGTGCCGACGCTACGGCGGTAGAGTTCTTCGAGAAGAAAGTTCGCCCGCTGCTGGCTGGGTACTGCTACAACTGCCACTCCGCCAACAACAATTCGCAAGGCGGGCTCCGCGTTGATGATCGCAACGGCCTGCTCCAGGGCGGCAATGGCGGCCCGGCCGTTGTCCCCGGCCATCCCGAGAAGAGCTTGCTGATCCGGTCCGTCCGTTCCACAGATGAGAACCTGAAGATGCCGCCGAAAGTGCGGCTCTCGCCGGAGCAGGTGGCGGACCTGACGAAGTGGATCAAGGACGGGGCCGCGTGGCCTGAAGTGAGGGTGCCCCAGGGGTTTGGCAAGTACAGCGCCAAGTACGACAAGCTGCGGAAGGAGCACTGGGCGTGGCAGCCGCTCCGCGAGGGGAAGGTGCCCCCGGTCCGCGACGCCTCGTGGCCGCGCACCAGCATCGACCGCTTCATCCTGGCCGGGCTGGAGCGGGAGGGACTCCGGCCAGTGAGCGACGCGGACCGGACGACCCTGATCCGCCGCGTGACGTTCGATCTCACCGGCCTGCCGCCGACCCCTGCGGAGATCGACGCCTTCCTCGATGAACGCTCGACCGATGCCTACCCGAAGCTGGTGGAGCGGCTTCTGGCATCCCCGGCGTTCGGCGAACGGTGGGGACGCCACTGGCTGGACGTCGCTCGCTACGGTGAGTCGACCGGGTCCGCGCGGAACGTCCCCTATCCGCAGTCCTGGCGCTATCGCGACTGCGTCATCAACGCACTCAACAGCGACAAACCGTATGACCGCTTCCTCATCGAGCAGATCGCCGGCGACCTCCTGCCCGCCGAGACGCCGCGACAGCGGGACGAGCAGCGGGTCGCCACCGGCTTCCTGGCTCTGGGCGTCAAGGATGTTAATCAGCGTTTCAAGGTCCGCTTCGTGATGGACAACATCGACGAGCAGATCGATACGGTCACTCGTTCGGTGCTGGCCCTGACGGCGAGCTGCGCCCGCTGCCACAACCACAAGTTCGACCCGATCCCGCAGCAGGATTACTACGCCCTGGCCGGCATCTTCCACAGCACCGACCTCTGCGCCGGGGTGCGGAACAAGATGGGCGGCAGCGGGCTGGACTACTACGACAACACCATGCTGCTCCAGGTCGGAGACGCGCCAAGCCGTCCGAATCCGGAAGCCACTGAGAAGATAGCCCGCGCGAAAAAAGCATTCGAGGCGGCGAAGGCGGAGTTCGAGGCCATTCGCGGCAAGCCGGAGGGACGCGCCCTCGCCGCGAATGGCCAGCCCAAGCAGCAGATTGCCCGGCAGAAGATGGTTCGGCTCCAGACCGAACTGGCGGCCCTCACCGACCAGGCCGCGAGCGGCCGGAGCGCGCTGGGTGTTCGCGACGCCAGGACGATCGGGGATACGGCACTCCGAATCCGCGGCGAGGCAGAGAAGCTCGGCCCGATCGTGCCGCGCGGCTTCCTGTCTGTCCTGTCCGTGGCGGACGTCCCGAAGATCAACCCGCATCAGAGCGGCCGCCTCGAACTCGCCCGCTGGCTAACCAGCACGCAGAACCCACTCACCCCACGGGTGATGGTCAACCGTGTCTGGCACCACTTGTTCGGGGCCGGGCTGGTGCGAAGCGTGGACAACTTCGGCGTGACGGGGGAGGTCCCGTCGCACCCCAACCTGCTCGACCACCTGGCGAGGCAGTTCGTCCGCGACGGCTGGTCGGTCAAGAAACTGGTCCGGGCGGTCGTCCTGAGCCGGGCGTACCAGCTCGGCTCGGATGTCCCGGAGGCCAACACCAAGCGCGATCCGGCCAATCGGCTGGTGTGGCGGCACAGCCCGCGGCGGCTCTCCGCCGAGGAGATCCGCGACGCTGCCCTGGCCGCGGCGGGAACACTCGATCGGACCCGGCCGGTGGGTTCGCCGGTGAAGGACCTCCGGGTGATGGAACTGGCGGACAATGGCCCGCAGGCGAAGAAGCTGGCCGAGCAGGCCCGCGCCAGCCGGCACCGCAGCGTCTATCTGCCGCTGCTGCGCGGCCTGGTCCCGACGTCGCTGGAGGTCTTCGACGCCGTCGAGCAAGGGATGGCGACCGGCAACCGCGATGCCACCACTGTCGCGCCGCAGGCCCTGTACCTCCTGAACGACCCGTTCGTCTGGCAGCAGTCGCTCGCCCTGGCTGAGCGACTGTTTAAGCGGAAAGACCTGGACGACACCGGCCGCATCGAGGCCGCGTACTGCCTTACCCTGGGCCGCTCGGCGACGCCGAAAGAGGTCGAGCGTGTGAAAGCATACCTCGCCGAGTACGAACTCGCGGCCCGCGCCGAGGCAGACCTGAAGACGACTCCGTGGGCCAGCTTCTGCCAGGCGCTGCTGGGTTGCGCGGAGTTCCGCTATCTCAAGTAAGGAAGTCACCTATGGCGAATACCCGACCCGTAGCGACCCCCGAGAGAACGTTCAACGTTCAAGGTTCCGCGATGCCCGTGTCCCGGCGGGAGGTGCTGAAGACTGCCGGTACCGGGTTCGGCTACCTGGCCCTGGCGAGCCTGCTCGGCCAGGAAGCCGCGCGGGCCGCCTCCGAGCAGCCCAAGCCGCTTGCCCCGAAGGCCCCGCACTTCCACAGCAAGGCGAAGCGGATCATCTTCCTGTTCATGGAGGGGGCCATGTCCCAGGTGGACACCTGGGAGTACAAGCCCCAGCTGCAGAAGGACGACGGGAAGGTCGGGCCGGGCGGCGGCACCCTGGTCGGGTCGAAGTTCAAGTTCAGGCAGCACGGCAAGACCGGCACCTGGGTATCGGAACTCTACCCAAACCTGGCCAAGCACGTGGACAAGCTGTGCTTCCTGCGCGGGCTGCACACCGACACCCCGGCCCACCCGCAGGCGGTGATGCAACTCCACACGGGCACCGCGCTGGCACAGCTGACCCGGCCGTCGATGGGAGCATGGCTGCTCTACGGACTGGGGACCGAGAACCAGGACCTGCCCGGCTACGTCACGATCAACCCACCGCCCAACTTCGGCGGAGCGGTGAACTACGGCACTGCGTTCCTCCCAGCCCACTTCCAGGGGACGCGCATCAATGACACTGGCTACTTGCCGAACCTGAAGGCCCGGGCCCCCGCCTCGCTACAGCGCAAGCAACTCGACCTGATCCAGGCGATGAACCGCGATCTGGCCGCAACGCCCGGCGCGCCGGACCAGGTCGAGGGCGTGATCCGCTCCTACGAACTGGCGTTCCGGATGCAGTCGAAGGTGCCGGAACTGCTGGACATCTCGAAGGAGCCGCGGGCGGTCCTGGACGCCTACGGGGTGACCGCAGGTCCGGCCGGCAGTTTCGCCCGGCAGTGCCTGATGGCCCGGCGACTGAGCGAGGCGGGTGTGCGTTTCGTCGAGATTTGTCATGGGGGATGGGACCATCACGCCAACCTCCACAAGGGGCTGATCCAGGGCTGTGCCGCGACCGACCAGCCGGCCGCTGCACTGCTGACCGACCTCGAACGGCGGGGGCTGCTGGAGGAAACGCTGGTATTGTTCGGCAGCGAGTTCGGCCGCATGCCGACCGCCCAGGGCCCCGACGGCCGCGACCACAACATCACCGGCTACCCGATGTGGCTGGCCGGGGCCGGGGTGAAGAAGGGCTTCTCGTACGGGACCACCGATGAGTACGGCCTCAAGGCGGTGGAGGGCCGGATGCATACCACGGACCTGCACGCCACCCTGCTGGCCCTCTTGGGGCTGGATCACGAGCGCCTGACCTACCGCTACGCCGGCCGCGACTTTCGCCTGACCGACGTGGCCGGCAACGTCGTCCAGGACATCTTCAACTGACCAAGGGCAGAGAGAGACACAAAACTGTGGCATAGTGCCCTGGTGTGCAGCCCCGCAGGGGCGATCGTCAATAGCCAGGGGCGTGAGCCCCCGGTTCGAGGGCATCGTCCCGGTCTTCAGCCCCGAAGGGGCGATCGTCAATAGCCAGGGGCGTGAGCCCCTGGTGCGAGGGCGCGTTGCCCCCGGTCTTCAGCCCCGAAGGGGCGATCGTCAATAGCCAGGGGCGTGAGCCCCTGGTGCGAGGGCGCGGGCGCGGGCCCGCGGAGGAGCCCTGAAGGGGCGACAGAAAGGACGCCGTCACACTCCCTGCCGCCCCTTCGGGGCTGACGCCCGGGGCAACGCCTCTGAGCCAGGGGCTGACGCCCCTGGCTATTGACGGCCGCCCCTTCGGGGCTGAAGAACAGGGGCTCACGCCCCGGGCTATTGACTTTTCCTGCTTGATCTGTCGGGCCGCGTCGCGCAGACTGGGCAGAGCCCAGCGAACAAGGGTTCCCTCACAGCAAAGGAGAGAAGCATGCGGGAACGAGTGAAGATCGGCGTCGCGCTCGCTGTCCTGGCCGCGGTCGGGCTGTTCACGGCGAAGTGCTTCGCCGACGAGCAAAAGCCGCACAGCGCCATCACGCCGGTCATGAAGGACAAGGGCCGCCACGAGAAGTTCCTCGCGATCGCCAAGCGCGGCGGCGTCGATGTGCTCTTTTTGGGCGACTCGATTACCGACGCCTGGGGCGGCGAGGGACACGGGAAGGGTGGCGGCAACACGATCTTCGAGGAGGAGTTCGTGCCGCTCAAGGCGGCCAACTTCGGCATCGGCGGCGACCGCACCCAGCACGTCCTGTGGCGGCTTCAGCACGGCGAACTGGAGGGCATCCAGCCTAAGGTTGTCATGCTCATGATCGGCACCA
>JACOUH010000110.1 GCA_016177925.1 Planctomycetota bacterium
AGAGATCCTGAAACAGGTCGAGGCTGACCTGGTAAAAGCGGGCGCCCTCGGGCGTGAGGTAGTTGGAGCGGATAATGGCGGTGTTACGGCCGGTGCCGCCACTGCCGAGGTAGCCCTGCTCGAGGACAGCGACGTTGCGGATACCGTGGTCGGTCGCAAGGTAGTACGCCGCCGCCAGTCCGTGCCCGCCACCGCCGATGATGACGACGTCATACTCGCGCTTGAGGGCCGGCGGCGCGCGGAACATGCGCGGCTCGGGGTAGACCTTGCTCAGAGCAAATTTCAGCAGCCGATACGGCATGCGGATCCCACAGCCCCGGTCAGCTACTACGCTTTGTTAGGCGTTCGATGGCCCCAGGAAGTTGGAGCACGAAACGCAGAGCATTGTTGATCGCTTCCTCCCCCGCGAAGGCCGACGTGAGGTCCGGGTCGATGCGAACCAAATTCGTCCCCGCTGCAAATCGCTTGGCGTACTTTCCCCTTACGCCGCCTTTGAGAGTCGTCTCGTCATATTCCGGCCTCAGTTCGTCATCCACCGGTTCCATATTCTCCCTCCTCGTAAAGTTTGCGCTCGCGCCGGGTTGCCAGGCGGAGGCTGGAGGCGATGTCACTCATGGGGTCATGCTCTCGGCCCGCAGCCGCAACAAGGTGAGGAACTCTTCCAGGTCGACCAACCCTTCCGCCTCATCACGCTCGGGCGGGCTCAGCGGCTGGCCAGCATCCTGACGGTCGAGGAGAGTCTGCAAGCGGGTGGCGACCGCTTCAGGCAGTCGGAACCGGGCCAGGTCGGCGGGGAGATCGACTTCGATGGTCAAGGTCATAGGAATCTCCTCGTGAGGGTTGTCAGATCATTTTCCCGTTCGCCGAACGGCCAGGATCAGTTGTCGGTCGCCTTCCTCCAGGCTTCTTGTATCACCGCCGGGAGGTACTGCGGCAGTTCTTTGATGCCAAGTTCTCGCAGCCGACCCATCGAACCTTGCAGATCCAACTCCGACTGCTTGTTGCAAGTACGCCGGTGAGCTGTGACAGTGTTCTTGTCGCAATCGAGAAACTCAGGCGTCAAGGCCAAGTCGATCACCCCCACGTCGAACCCGATGATGTGGGCACTTTGCAGCGGGTTCTCAGACGTCCCTGGCCCTCCACATTCTCGGCAAACTGCGGCCTTCGGCCTGCGAATGTACCTCACTGGCTTACGACGACAGTAGGTGAGCCATTCAGCTTCCTCCAGGAATATCCTACCGCCAAAACCCAAGTTCCGCTGAACTAGCGACATGTATCGTCTCCGTGTATGTCAAGTGGTCCAACTAGGATCAGACTGCGCCGTGCGCGGCCTATTCGGCATCAGTTGATCCATTGGCGGCCCTGCGTGGCTGATTCTGCACCAGTTGATCTGTTGTGGTCAAGCCTCGTCAGGGCAGCAAGGAAGAAACCGTTTTCCCTCTCGCGTCGTGGAGAGAGGGGGCCACATAGACGCTCAAAAGAACGTCAGATACTGATCAACTTCCCACTGCGTCACCTGGCGATGATACGCGGTCCATTCACGACTTTTTAGCTCGATGAACTCGTCCGCGATCGGACCGAGCGCTGCCTTGACCACCTCGTCCTTGCGCAACTCCTCGATCGCTTCGTACAGCGACTGCGGCAGGATGCCGATGCCCTTGCTGCGGATCTCGGCGAGCGAGTGCTCGTACATGTTGCCGAGGTTCGGCTCACCGGGATCGAGCTTGTGCTCGATGCCGTCCAGGCCCGCGGCGACGTAGACGGCCAGCGCCAGGTAGGGATTGCAGCCCGCCGACACCGTGCGATCCTCGAAGTGACCGGGGCCGGCGGTGCGGACCATCTGCGTGCGGTTGTTGTCGCCGTAGGTGATGAACGCCGGCGTCCAGGTGAAGCCGCTCCGCGGAGAGAGCAGCCCGGTACCGAGCTGCAGACGCTTGTAGCAGTTGACCGTCGGGCTCGTCACGGCGCACAGGGCGCGGGCGTGGCGGAACACGCCGCCGAGGAAGTGGTACGCCGTCGCCGAGCAGCCCAGGCTGCGACGGTCGGCGGCGTCCTCGAACAAAGACTTGCCCGTCTCGGCGTCGGCAAGGTGGTAGTGGACGTGCAGCCCGCTGCCGGTGCGGTCACTGAACGGCTTGGCCATGTGCGTCGCAATCGCCCCATACTTCTTGGCGAGTTGCGACGTCGTCATCTTGAAGAAGGTGATGCGGTCGGCCGTGGTCAGGGCATCGGTGTACTGGAAGTTGATCTCGAACTGAGCGTTCGCATCTTCGTGGTCGGCCTGGTAGACGCCCCAGCCGAGCTGATTCAGTGTCGTTGTCACTTCCTGCAAGTACGCCATCGCCGGGGCCATCGAGCGGTAGTCGTAGCACGGCTTGGCGAGGCCATCGACCGCGTCGGGGTCCCACGGAGCGAGGCTGCCGTCCGGCTTGCGGACGACAAGGAAGTGCTCCGGCTCCATGCCGGCGTTGAAGACATAGCCCTTGCGCCGCAGCTCGGCGAGGACGCGCTTGAGATTGACGCGCGGGCAGAACGGATGCGGCTTGCCATCGACGTACAGGTCGGCGGCAAAGCGAGCCGTGTTCGGCATCCACGGCAGCGGCGTGCAGGTCGACAGGTCGGCCCGGGCCATCATGTCGTGCGAGTGCGGTCCTTGTCCCGCGCCCCAGACGGCCCCGCCGGCGAAGCCCGCCCCCGCCTCGACGACGTCGTCAAGACAGGACGCCGGCACCATTTTCACCTTTGCCGCCCCGTGAATGTCGACGAACTGCACCAGCAGGAACTCGATGCCGTCGCGCTTCAGCCGCTGCCGCATGGCGTCGCGGTCGTTCATGACGATCCTCTCTCCTGCTAAATCGCTACAAGGAAAGGGGCAAGGGGTTGTGGGTGTGCCATGCTTTCGCGGCCCGCGCCGCCGGGGGCAGTGTCCCTGCCGTGGAAGGCCGCGAAAGCATGCCACCCTCCCGCTCGCTCATGATGATCCCCTCTCTCGCTAGAACGTCTCAACCAACTCCTCCCAGGACGAACAAGTCAAAGCGCGCTCGAACATAGTTTTCAACCGCTGTTGCTCAGCAATAGCCTCGATTGCGGCGCGGGTCGCACCGCTTACTGGACCGAACCGCCGGGCCCCGGCCCGCAAGAGGCAGTCAATCAACTGCTGCCGTACGGTCTGGGAATTCTCCGCTGGAAACCAGAGCAAGTGACCACAAGACGGACACGGTGCATCCAGGATGTGCATTGACGGCTCAATCTTCAGGGCATGGCCACACACCGGGCACCGATTCGGACTGCCTTCAGGAGTCCGTGACGAGATCACCATAACGCCCCGTCCTACCCGCCTGATTCCCCTGGTATCCAGTTGGTGCCTGCCAGCGGCACCTTTGCCATCGCTGCCGCCTCGACCGTCAAGGCGGCCAGGTCTTCTCGCTCCAAATTGTGGACGTTCGACTTGCCGCACGCCCGCGCCAGCGTCGTCAGCTCCAGGGTCAGCACCGTCAGGTAGTTGCTCAGCCGGCGAGCCCCCTCCTCGACGTCGAGCCGCTGCTCGAGCACGTCGTCCTGGGTCGTGATGCCGACCGGACAGCGTCCCGTGTGACAGTGGTGGCAGAAACCCGGCGCCGTGCCCAGCGCGTGGTACTCCTCCGTCACGTCCGCCCCGCGCCCGCCCGGCCCCGCGGGATGATGAGCGTTGCAGCCCAGCGCGATTAGCGTTCCCTGGCCGATCGAGACGGCATCGGCGCCCATCGCCAGCGCCTTGGCGACATCGGCACCGGTGCGGATGCCGCCGGAAACCACCAGCTGTACCTGACCGATGACGTCCATTTCTTCGAGGGCCTCGACCGCCTGGCGCAGCGCCGGCAGCGTCGGGATGCCGGCGTGCTCGATATACACCTGCTGCGTCGCGCCGGTGCCGCCCTGCATGCCGTCGAGGACGATGACGTCGGCACCGGCCTTGACCGCCAGCTTGACGTCGTTGAAGACACGGGAGGCGCCGATCTTCACGTAAACCGGAATCTCCCAGTCGGTCGCCTCGCGCAGCTCCTGGATTTTGATGGTCAGGTCGTCCGGGCCGGTCCAGTCAGGGTGCCGGCAGGCGGAGCGCTGATCGATGCCGTCGGGCAGGTCGCGCATGCCGGCGACGCGAGCGCTGATCTTCTGACCCAGCAGCATGCCGCCACCGCCCGGCTTGGCCCCCTGGCCGACAACCACTTCGACGGCGTCTGCCTGACGCAGGTGGTCGGGGTCGAAGCCGTAGCGCGATGGCAGACACTGGTAGACGAGCGTCTTCGACGACCGTCGCTCTTCCTGGGTCATGCCGCCGTCGCCGGTCGTGGTCGAGGTGCCCATCGCGGACGCGGCCCGGCCGATCGCTTCCTTGGCGTGCGCCGACAGGGCGCCGAAGCTCATGCCGGCGATGGTGATGGGAATCGCCAGCTCGACGGGCCGCTTGGCCTGGCGCGCCCCGAGAACGGTCTTCGTGACGCACTTCTCGCGGTAGCCCTCCAGGGGATAGCGCGACAGCGAGGCGGTCAGCAAAATGAGGTCGTCGAAGGTCGGCAGGCGGCGCTTGGCGCCCATGCCGCGGATGTCGTAAACGCCACGCTCGGCCGCCTCGTGGATGTAGGCGATCACGTCTCGGTTGAAAGAGTGGCTCTCTTCGTGGTGGCCGTGTTCCGGCATGCGCGCAACTCCTGCCCAGCAATCGGTTCGGCGGCCGGGCGAACCGTCGCCCCGAGTGTTGATGCAGAGCGCGTTCCCAGACCGGCAAGCCCGTTGTCGATCAGTTTGTTTGTTTCAATCCTCGCCCAACCTTCCGGCCGAGCGCATCCGCCCCTGAGGAAGGACGGTTTCTGGGCGGGCGCGTTTCGTTCGCGGCTTCCAACCCCTCCCCCCGCCCCCTCCCCGAAACGGAGAGAGGGAGAAAGACCTTCTGCTCCCCCTCTCCTGGCAGGGGAGGGGACGGGGGGAGGGGTTGGCCTCCAAGGGCTCAGTAGCGACGGCCGCCACCCGGGCCGCCCCGGCCGCCGCCGCCGCCGCCGCCGTGTCCGCCTCGGCCGCCGCCGAAGCCGCCTCGGCCGCCGCCGCCCCCTTCCTTGGGACGCGCTTCGTTGACCGTGAGGGCCCGGCCGCTCACCTCCTGGCCGTTGAGACCGGCGATGGCCGCCTGGGCCTCCTGGTCGCTGCCCATCTCGACGAAGCCGAAGCCCTTCGACTGGCCGGTGTCGCGGTCCGCGATCACCTGAGCCGACTCCACCCGGCCGAACGGCTCGAACAGTTTCTCCAGGTCGCTGGCGGTCACGCTGTAGGCCAGGTTGCCGACGTACAACTTCCTGCCCATCGAGGGCCTCCTCCAAGGGATGATGAGAGGCACCGCTGCCCGCGGCGGGGCAGCCGCCCCTCGCGAAATACCGTCGAACGTCGCAAGCCCCCGAGGAGGTGAGGCCACGGCCACGACCCGGCTCAGGAGCCCGCGGAAGGTCATCATACCGGGCGGGGCGGGCAACGAACAGAAGAAGATCATTCGGCGCTGCGCGGAAAGAGCGCAAGCGACCGGGGTTGCGGGAGCGGCGGGTAAGGGATAAGACTAGGAGAGATCGTTCCGACGGCCGGTTCTGGCCGGCCCGGCGAGGCCGGTACGCCACAAGGGGGTAACATGCCACACGACCAAGAAGGGCAGCTGCCGGAAGACCGCCGCCGGGAGATTTTCCTGGCGCTGGTGGAGGCCCAGGACGCCGGCGCCTCGGCGACCCGCTCGCGCCAGCAGATGGCCGAGCGCTTCGGCGTCACCGAGCAGCAGGTACGCGAGATCGAGCGCGAGGGGCTGGACGGCCAGTGGCCGCCCCTGTGAGACAGACCGCCATTTTGTAGCCGCGTTCGCCAGAATGCGGGTCCATCATGCCCGCGTGCTGGCGAACGCGGCTACGGGAGACATCCCAGAACGCGGGTCCGTCACGCCCGCGTTCGCCAGAATGCGGCTACCATCGGCACGTGTCTCAAAGCCCGTTCGCGAAAAAGTCGATCAGGTCCGCGTCCGCCAGGCTCGTTCCCAGCGCGAACAGGGAACGATGCTCGGCCACGGAACGGGCGCTCGCGAACAGCAGATCGATGGCCGCACGCGCCGGCCGGGAATTCGTTTCACCGCGGGACGCCTCCTGAGCAACCCGGTCCGCCGGTGCCTTTGCCGATGGACTGACGACAGCTTGCGCGGAGTGAGTGCTCTCCGTGGGAACGAGCGCCCACGCCGGCGAGATAGCGTCGCTCGCGTCTGGCTCTCGTGTCGCTGCGGAGAACGCGGCAGGGGTCGGCGCCGATAGCACCAACGCTTCCGGCTCCTCCGCTGGTGCGAGAGAGGCAGCGCGGACGGTCCCGCCTTCCTCCCTCTGTTCCACCACATCCGGATCGGACAGCGCGGCGGCGGTCGCGCTGGCCCCCGCGTCGATGATGAGCGACCACGAATTGATCTTCCCCGAGTCGCCCGCCTGCTGGTCCTCGACCCACAGCTGCCACGTACCGCGAGCGTTCTTCGCCGCAAACGCCGACAGCGGCTGCTCCGGCCGGAACGAGCCGGTGAACGGCGCCGATCCGTTGCCAATGAACTTCGTCGCCGTATCGTCCAGGATCGTATTGGTGAAGTTGTCGCCGGAAAGGCCTCTGCGGTAGACCAGCATCACATCGGTGCCGTCGGGCCCCGTCAGGTGAATGTACAAATCGTTGTCGAAGGTGTGCGAGAGGTTCAGCTGTACCCGGACCGCGCCAATTGTGAGGTCCTGGTTGACCGTGATCGAAGAGACGGCCTTGGACAGGTCGCGGATCGGGACGGCGGTGCTGTTAGTGAACGTGTAGGTCGGCTGGATGACGAACTTGGCGGTGAAGCGGTCCTGCGGCACCTCCCCAGCGGTGCCGTTGCCGTTCTGATCCATTGGATTGCCGGACCAGTCGCGGAGGTCGGGGCCCAGCGTCAGCGTGTAGGTTCCTGCCGTTGACTGCTGGGTGAAGAACAGGTCGAACTGCCGGTCGTCAGTGTTGAAGATCGGGCTAACGCGCGTGACCGTCAGATTGCCGTTGGGGCCAGTGAAACTCGCGATGTCGGCCAGGGTGAAGGTCGACGGATCGATGCCTTCGCTGAAGGTGACGCGGAGACTGCTGACGGGCTTGGTGGCGCTGGCATTGGGGACGGCGCTAACGACGTGTGGGCCCGTCACGTCGGGCAGGACGGTGGTGACGGCGCGATAGGCATTGACCTGTCCGCCGGTGACCGTCTTGCCCGAGAGCGCCTTGAGCGGGTCGACTGTCTGCAGCACCTGGTTGATGACCCGGTAGTAGTGCCAGTCGGGGTGCTCGGCCTTGACCAGGGCGAGGACGCCGGCGACGTACGGGGCCGCCATCGAGGTGCCGCTGAAGTTGCTGTAGGTGTTGTTGCGCGTGGTGCTCACGATCGACAGGCCGGGGGCGCCGAGGTCAACGCTGGTGGCGCCGTAGTTGGAGAACGTGGCAAGGTAGCCCTCGCGCGTGGTGGCTGCCACCGTCACGACATTGCCGAGATTGAGGCTGGCCGGGTAGCTCGGCTGCGCGTCGATGTCGACGCCGGTCGAGTTCTGGCCGTTGCCGGCCGACGTGACGAAAAGGTGGCCCTTGCCGCGGGCAGCGTCAATGGCGTCGAACAGGGCCTGGCTGTAGCCGAAGCCGCCCCAGCTGTTGTTCGAGATCACGGCCCCGTGGCTGACCGCGTAATTCAGGGCGTCGATGGCGGCACTGAGGCTGCCGGTGCCCGACGAGTTGAGGAACTTGACCGCCATCAACTGCACGTCCCAGTCGACGCCGACGACACCGACGGCGTTGTTGCCCGACGCGCCGAGGATGCCCGAGACGTGGGTGCCGTGGTTGTTGTCGTCGAGAGGATTGTTGTCGTTGTTGGCGAAGTCCCACCCAATGATGTCGTCGACATACTTGTCTCCATCGTTGGAGATGCCGTCGGCCCAGCCGCCCTGGCTGACGGGCTTCAGCAGGTCGCCGCCGTCGATGTAACCGTTGCCGTTGAGGTCGGTGATCTTGCCCGGCCCCTGGTTGATCGGATTATTGAGATCGCGGAACGTTATCAGGCCGTCCCCGTCGATGTCGGTCAGCTTGCTCCTGATGGTGGCGGGGACCTCGCCCTGGTTGATCCAGATGTTCTGGTACAGGTCGACATGCCGGTAGTCGATGCCGGTGTCAATGACGGCGACGACGTTCTTGGTGCTGCCGGTGGTGACGTCCCAGGCCGCGGGGGCCTTGATGTCGTCGCCGATTTTCCCCTTGTACTGGCCGGTGTTGTTCAGGCCCCAAAGCTGTCCGAAGAGTGGGTCGTTGGGAATCACGTCCGCCTGGACGACCTGGTCCGGCTCGACCGCGAGGACGTTCGGATCGGCTCGATATCGAGCGAGGGCCTGCTCGAGGGACAGCCCCACGGGGATCGGCACCGCCTGCCAGGCATCCGGCTCCGCGCCGCGGTAGCGGACGAGAAGGTCTGGTGGCGTGGTGTCCGCCAGGGCTGTCCCGTTGAGAAGGTTTCGTTCTTCGAGCTGTTCCACCCGGAGCTGCGCCCGCAAGGAGCGAACGGGGCTCCGGTCGATCGGGGATCGGCGACGTTCCCGCTTACGCATGCAGTTGCTCCTGGTGATGGGACGGGTCTTCTGCACTCGGTGACTTTGCTCGGTCGCTCAGCGCGCACAACGAACAGTAGGACGGATTTTCAATCCGTCCTGGCATCACGTTGGGACGGATTGGAAATCCGTCCTACCGTTCGCGGCTGTACCTGTCGAGGCGCTGTTCCGACTTTTGCCCGGCAATCAAGCGGGCTGGGTAGACCTCTCTCAGCTTAGTTTGTCGAAAGCGTAAAAGGCAACGGGCGAGCTTGGCAAAGGGAGCTTAATAGCAGAGGGAAAGGAGAGAGAATTGCTGCAAGTGCTACGGACGGCAGATCCGCGCGAGTCGTCCCGGTCAAGGGCGGCAAGGATGAGAACTTAGCCCGACGCGCCAGCGAGGAACTTAGCCCGACGCGCCAGCGAGGAACTTAGCCCGACGCGCCAGCGAGGAACGCAGACAATCCTCGCTAGCGCGTCGGGCTAAGTTGGAGGTGGGGGGTCAAACAGCGACGGCGCAGCCGAGGTCGCCACGCAGGACGGCGGCCCGATCGGTGCGCTCCCAGCTAAAGGCGGTCAGCTCACGGCCGAAGTGACCGTGGCGGGCCGTCTCGCGGTAGATCGGCCGGCGCAGCTCGAGAGTCTGAATGATGTCGTGCGGCGTCAATCGGAAGTGGTGGCGGATCAGGCCGGCAATCTGCTCGTCGGTCAGCCCGTGCGCGGCGGAGCCGCCGGTCGACACCCAGACGTTGATCGGCTCGGGGTAGCCGATGGCGTAGGACAACTGCACCTCGCACTGGGCGGCGAAGCCGGCGGCGACGATGTTCTTGGCGATGTAGCGGGCCACGTACGCCGCCGAGCGATCGACCTTGGTCGGGTCCTTGCCGCTGAAAGCACCGCCGCCGTGCCGGCCACGTCCGCCGTAGGTGTCGACGATGATCTTGCGTCCCGTCAGCCCGCAGTCCCCGTGCGGTCCGCCCTGGAGGAAGCAGCCCGTCGGGTTGATGTGACAGCCAATCACGTCCTCGTCGGCGAGGTCGGCGCGCATACCGACGCGCATCATCTCCAGCCGTCCCTTGACCAGGTCGGGGCGCTCGGCCTCCAGCGTCGGCCGGATCAGTTTGTCGATGATCTCCTGACGGGCCTCGTCGCGGAAGAACTCCTTGTCGCCGCGCCGCTCGACGACGGACTCGTCGTGCTGTGTGGACAAGACGAGCGTGTGGATGCGATGCGGCGTCCCGTCGGCGTTGTACTCGATGGTGACCTGGCTCTTGGCGTCGGGACGCAGCCAGGTCAGCTCGCCGTTCTCGCGGAGGCGAGCCTGGTTCTCGACCAGGCGATGGGCGAGGTGAATCGGCAGCGGCATCAGCGTGTGCGTCTCGTCGCAGGCGAAGCCGAACATCATGCCTTGGTCGCCGGCGCCGCCGCTGTCGACGCCCATGGCGATGTCGCCCGACTGGGCGTGCAAATGGCACTCGATCTTGCAGGTGTCGGCGGCGAAGCCGACCTTGGGGTCGGTGTACCCGATCTCGCGGATGACCTTGCGAACGACGTGTTCGACGGCGGGCTTGCTCAGGTCGGCCCGGGTGGTGATTTCGCCGGCGACGACGACGAGATCAGTGGTGACGAGCGTTTCGCAGGCGACGCGGCTATAGGGGTCGGCGCGCAGGCAGTGGTCCAGGATGGCGTCGCTGATCTGATCGGCCACCTTGTCGGGGTGGCCCATCGAGACGGATTCGCTGGTGAACAAATATCGATCCATGCTCACGATAAAGCGCCCCTCGCGTGGGAGAAGGAAGGTTTTGGGGGGGGTGCGCGGCAGCCGCCACGATCGGACCACCACCGCGCTTGCGATCCTCCATCCCGAGTGGTGGGATGATGGAGCAACTGTGTGAGATTATAACAAAACAACGGGCGAGACAATCGCAACTGTGGTCGGGGGCAGCGTCCCCCTTCTTCCTCCCCTCTCCCCTCGGGGGAGAGGGGGCGGGGGGTTGTCAGACAGCCCCTCACAGCGCCTGGGCGCCCAGCGACTGGCGCTGTCCCCGCTGGGCACGGAGCCAGGCGTACCAGTCTTCCAGACCGTCGCCGCGCGTCGCCGACACCTGGACGACCTCCAAGTGCGGGTTCACCTGGCGGGCGAGATCGAGGAAGTGGGCCACGTCGAACTGCACGTGGGGCAGCAGGTCGATCTTGTTGAGGAGCAGCAGCGAACTGGCGCGGAACATGTGCGGATACTTGACCGGCTTGTCCTCGCCCTCGGTGACTGAGACGACGACTACCTTGGCCCGCTCGCCCAGGTCGAACAGGGCAGGGCAGACCAGGTTGCCGACGTTCTCGATCAGCAGCACCGAGCCGGCGGGCGGATCGAGCTGTTCCAGTCCGCGGGCGACCATGGCAGCATCGAGGTGGCAGCCGGCGCCGGTGTTGATCTGGACGACGCGAGCGCCCGCTTTCTGAATGCGCTGGGCGTCGTTGGTCGTGGCCTGGTCGCCCCTATCGAGTGGGAGAAAGCACCGCGGACAGGACGGCGAACCAGTCGTCACTTTCCTACATTTGGTGTCCCCCGTCAAGCATTTTTCCGACCAGGGACTCGACCAGCAGCACCGCCTCGTCGACGGCTCGCGCGACCGGCTCGCTCAGGCCCATGACCGGCTCCTCGTCCGAACCGAACGTCAGCGGCTCACAGCCGACGATGCGCAGCCAGGGACAGACCGTTCCCATCGCCCGGGCCAGGTGGAGCACCTTGGCCGGGTGCAGGCCATGCCCTTCCACGACGGCTGGCGGAGGGGCTTCCCCGGAGCAGTCCGGCTCGATGACGTAGAGCGTTCCGGGAGCGCCTCCCTGCTGTGCCGTGTCCACCAGGATGGCGCCGTCGTAGCCGTCCGTCAGGGCGCAGGCCAGGTCGAAGCCCCGGATGCCAAAATCGACGACGCGCACCGCCTCGGGTAACGGGCGCCCGCCCAGGCGGCGGACTACCTCGACGCCGAAGGCGTCATCGCCAAGGAAGATGTTGCCAATCCCGGCAACCAGCAGCCGCGGAGCGATCATGGCCGGCTCTCTCCGTCGGGCGCGAGCGGCTCGACCTCGTCGGGCCGGAAGAAGAAGCGGTGGCCGGGCCGCCCCTGGGCACCGAGGTCCCTGCCGGGGTCGTCGTCGACAGTGACGGCAAAGTGGAAACCACCCTCGAAATCCTGTTCAATGACCTCGATGACCGCCGCCTTGCCCGCCAGCAGGAGGTCGAACGCATCGGCCCCTTGCCTCGGCCGCAGGCGGACCCGGTCGCCCGGCCGGAACTTCACCCCATCGGCGCGAGTGTAGTCGGGGACGGGACGCTCGTTCCGCCAATCCTCCCCTGGGTCCATCGCCTCCTCCTGCTTCAAGGGTCGCAGGCCTCGCACAGCGCCGTGCAGACCAAGGAGTTGGTTCCGGCCCAGCGCCTCGGTGCGCTCCAGCAGGCGCCGGGTCCGCTCGTCCGCCGCCATCTCGCGTTTCTCGTCCTCGGTGAGGGTGAGGATGCGCAGCGTCAGGACCTCGTCGATTTCCGTCGCGTCGAACAGGTCCCCCGGGCTCTCCGGCGCCACTTGCGGGTAATCGTACAGGATGATCGGCGAGGAGAGGATTGTGTCCGTACTCCCCTCCGCGCCCGCGAGCACTGGCCAGGTGCCAACGTTCTGACACGCCTCGGCGTGGGCCTTCCAGCCCGGCGGCGGGTCCAGAAGAGAGACAAATGCTCCCTCCTGAACGTGCAGGATGGTGTGGGTCGAGACAAGAGTGTGTCGGAGAACTTGCTCGCGGTCCTCGGCGGCCAGCCCGTCGAGGGCGGTCCGGTTGCTCACGCGGACGGTGACGCGAACCGACAGCGGCGAGAGAGACGATCGTGAGGGCCAGAGACAGGGAGGTCATCGGCAAGAAGCCCCTTGAGGCAGGGTACTCGGCGGGTTGGGCGGGTTGGCGAGCGGACAGACACAACAGTCGAGTCTAACCCCCCCGTCGGGACGCCAACGAAAAAAGACGGTCGTTTCTGTCGCGCGTCGCGTTCTCGGCTTGCCGGAGGACAGAGGGGCGGTACAATCCCCCGCGACCCCGAAGAGGACAGAAAAGGGGCAGCAACCCAATAAAGAAGATATTTATTGGTTCTTGACCCTTTTTCTGCCTCCTCTCTCCGGGGTTCGCCGAGGGAACCAAACTATGTTCTGGGCTTCTTCGCCTCGGTCGCCGGGCTTGCTGTCCGCACGGTGTACGCGCAGCGAAAGCCAAGGTCCAGGGTCAACTCATGAGGAGCGCCGAAATCCCGCCGGGTGCGCGACCAGTTCCGCGACGACTGGAGCCGTGAGATTCCCCGAATGGAGACGAACGAACCGACCGCTCTGTCTGCCGCATCCGGGCACGCGGGGGCTTGATAGGCCCGTTCGTCGTAGGGATCGGCGCACCAGAAGCGGACCGTGCCGATCAGGAGCTTCAGCCGCTCGGCGACGGTGTCGTCGGCATCGGCGAGCCGGGCGAAGGCGTACTCCAGCTGCGCCTCGCTCGGCAGTTGCATCCCGGCCCAGAGGGAGTAGGCAGTCGCCCCGTACCAGGTGATTCCTGTCACCGGCTCTTCCTCGCCTCCGTCCGGCTCCCACGCCATGCCGACGCGCTCCAGGCCAGCGATTTCCGGGTCGAGGAGGAGGTGTCCCGCATCGTCGCGATCCAGGCCCCACATCGTCAGGAAGGTCGCGAACTGGCGGCGCGTGATCGGCGTTTCGTCCAACAGAAAAGGCAACAGCCGCACCGCATGGCGCGGCCGCTCGTCGAGGTCGCCGCTGTCGGACCCCATCAGGAACTCCCCGCCGGGCAGCAGAAGCATCACGCCGTTATCGCAGCTACGGCAGAAACGCCTGGCGTGGTCCTGCTCGGCAGGAAGAGCGACGAGTCCTTCCGTGGGAGGAACCTGCGGTATGTCGACCGAGAGGGGCGGAATCGTGTCAGGGACGGGGGGGTTGGGGACCTCGGGGAACTTGACCTCGCGCAAGGCAGCGCGAACCTCCGCCGCATCCGGGAAACGGTCCTCGACTTCCTTGGCAAGCAGGCGATCAACCACTGCCGACAGCGACAGCGGAACCTCGGGCATGAGCTTGTGCAGCGGGACGTGATCCTTGGTCATGACATTGATCATGACCTCCCGCATGTCGATACCCCGGAACGGATGGCGGCCCGCGAGCAGTTCGTACACCATGACGCCGACAGACCACAGATCGGCGAGGGGGCCGACGGAGGTGCTGCTCCACTGTTCCGGAGCCATGTACAGGGGCGTGCCGATCGCCTTGCCGGTGTCGAGCGTGAGGCGGTTCTGGTGGGCCACGATGTTCAGGGAGAGGCCGAAGTCCACCACCTTGACGTGGCCGTCGTCGGTGACCATCACATTGTCCGGCTTGAGGTCGCGATGGACGAACCCCTTGATATGGGCGAATTCCAGGGCAGCGAGGACCTGATCGGTGATGCCCAGCACCCGCTCCCGCGGCAGGAGGCCGCCTTTCGCCAGGTTCCGCAGCGAGGAACCGCTGAGGTACTCCATGTTGATAAAGGGGAGGCCCTCGAACTCGCCCACGTTGTGAACTATGACGACGTTGGCGTGGGCGAGTCTCGCCAGCGGAGCCACGGAAGAGTGAAGATAGCTGTTACTACGCCCCAGAGAATCGACTTCCCTCGGGCTAGCCCAACTGCTGACTCGCTTTCCTGGCCGAGCTCACCAAGTCCTTGAGAAGAGGCTTGGCCAGGCGGTGCTCGGTGGGGATGACCCATCCACCCGTCGAACCGGTCAGCGAGCTGATGTCGGCTTCATAGTGGGGTATTCCATCCACGAACTCCTTCGCCTCCGCAAGATCCTTTTCCGATAGAAGCCCGCCCCTCTGTGCTTCAGAGAATGTCGCCTGGCACTCCTGGAACCGGCCCGTCCCACGAAGCAAGCTTATCAGCCAAACAAGAGCAAGCCCTTGTTTCTTCGAGCCGTACACTTTCCGGAAGCACCGCTCAGCGGTGCCAATACATTCCATCAACCCTTCGGCGTCCTCTTTCCCAACTGCGCGGCGAACCTGCTGCCCAAGCAACCCTGCAGGGAGCTTGCGTTCGTTACAGACGAACGTGATGAACAGTTCCTCGGGGCTACCCGACCGGCAACCCGCGATGGTCACCGTCGCTGCTAAACGAAAGTATTCCTTCGCACCGAGCCAGAAACAAACTCCGCAGTTCACGAGGTTCGTTTCATCGGTAGGGTTCAAGGAATAGGCAGCGAACAACTGGTCCGCTGCCTCGGAGTATTTCCTTTCCTGAAGGAGTTTCAGGCCCGCTTGGGCGGCTTCCTTTGCCCTGGCGGCGTCCTCTCCCTCGGTCTCGTCGGATACGCCCCTCGAGCCTCCGTTCTTCGGCTTGCTCGTACTTGTTGCATCGGGTTCAGGCTCAATCGGCCTCTCCGGCGTCACACGAGAAGAAACCACCACGTCTGATCCCTTGCCGCCTGTCGAAGCGTCTCTAATCCTTTGCAGCGAAAGCCTCGCTGCGCAACGGACCTCCTTGTCGTCGTCGTTGAGTAGCTCCGAGAGGGCGGGGATCAGCTGCGTGGCGTCTGCTCCGAAGTGCCCGACAATCTCGGCGGCAGCCCTGCGGATAAAAGTCAGGTAGCCCTCCCTCAATCCATTGTTGAAGACCGACAGCTCAAGGTTACTGCCGGGCTCGATTCTCCACAGGGCCTCCGCCACCTTCATGTACAGTTCAGGGTCGCTCGAACTGTGCTGCGTCTTCAACACTCGTCTTAGCTCGGGGAGCGCTGCCTTGGCACGGGGCCCGATCTCGCCGAGGGCCTCGGTCGCCTTCTCGATCACGTCGCTTTTCTCGTCCCTCAATGCCCGAATCAGTGTGTTCACCACAGCCTTGGACCCGCCGCTGATCTTCCCGATCGCCTTGGCAGCAGCACAGCGGATGCAGAACTCACTGTCCTTTAGGGCTTCAAGCAGGGCGGGAATTGCGGGCTGAGCATGCACGCCAATTTCCGCTAGACCGTCGGCCGCCCGTGCGCGGACGATCCAGAATCCTTGAAAGCTCCAACGCTCGGTGACAAAGACGGTATCCTGCTTGGCCTGCAAGGCCTCGATGAGCACGGGGACAGCAAGGTCGGCTCTCTGACCTATCCGCCACAAAGCTAGCGCGCTTTCTCGTCGGACCAAGAGAACTTTGTCTTGCAACGCTTTGGTAAGTGTTGCGAGGGCGGACTTGGCAGCAGTTCTTATCTGACCGAGGGCATCCGCAGCACCGAAGCGGACACGGCTGTCGCTGTTGCTCAGCGCATAGATCAGGGGAGAAACCGCCTCCTGACCAATCCGCGCGAGCGCCTCGACCGCCTTCTCGTGACGGTCACATTCCCCTTCTTTCAGTGCTTCAATGAGAGCCAGTATTGCAGCCTTGGCTACCGGCCCGATTCCCCCGAGGGCACCTGCAACATGCCAACGGAGTTCGTCGTTCTTCAGCAACGGTATTAGCGCCGGCACGGCATCGTTCGCAGAGGACCCGATTTGCCCCAGGCTCTTGATGGCATTTTGACGATAGTACTTGTCGCTGTCGGCGAGCATTCTGATCAAGAACGGCACGGCAGAAGCGGCATCCGGGCCGATTTCACCTAGTGCTGAGGCAGCAGAGGATTGGCTGCTGCGGTCTCGCCCCCTCAACAGGTCGAGCAACCGCGGCACCGCTGCTTTGGCCGCGGTCCCGAACTGCCCAATTGCCCAGAGAGCTTGCCGGCACGTGGAAGCCTCAGGGGAATCGAGAAGAGAGAGCCACACGCTCAACGGCTTGCCTTTAACGAGTTGCTCAGGCGTTTCGACCAGAGGTGCCGGATAATGCGCCTGGGGAAATGGGGCATCGCCATCGGCAAGTTGCGCAGTGCCGCACGCTGGGCACTTGATACGTTTACCAACCAACTGCTCTGGCACTTTGAGCTTCTTGTGACAGGCTGGATTGTTACAAACGATTCTGATGGGCATGGTCAGTACACTCCTCACTTGGGCGCCCGCAATCGCCTCCCTTTCCAATACCGTCCGATCCACGAGACAGCCCACCGCACGCACTTCGGGCACCGCAACGGGTCCCCAGAGGCATGGTCGGCCTTGGTTACCGGCATCGGCCCGTCGGGCTTCCGCCATCCGGGGTTCCCACTGTTGTCGCAGGGATCGTCAAGGAAGAATCCGGTGTTCATCTGCGCATCCGGAGGCCCCTCTACCCGGTACTTCGACGCGCTCAGCGCTCCCTTCACCGTCTGGGCAACGCTGCGGAGACGGTCGAACAGCTCGCGGCTCATCCCCTCGAACAGGTTCCGTGTGAGTCCGGCCTCAAAACCCTTGCCCTGGTAGAGGTTGTCGATCTTGACGCGCACCTCGGCCGCGTTCGTCAGGGTGTGCTTGGCCGCCACCGCCCATTCGCGCACCAGCGACATGGCGGGGATGTCGCGGCGGATGTCGAGGCCGGTCTGCTTCTGGAACTCCTGCACGATCCAGTTGAGGATGCGCAGGTTGAAGTCGTCGCCGCCCAGGTGGTTGTCGCCGCACGAGTGGATCACCTCGTACAGGCCGTCGCCCGCCTCGACCACCGAGATGTCAAAGGTGCCGCCGCCGAGGTCGAAGACGACAAGGATCGCCGACAGCTTGTGCTCGTGTCCGTAGGCGAGGGCGGCGGCGGTCGGTTCGTTGACGACGCGCAGCACGTTGAACCCGGCGATCTCGCCCGCGTCCTTGGTCGCCTGCCGCTGCACGCTGTTGAAGTTGGCCGGGACCGTGATGACGACCTCGTCCAGCGTGGCGTTCAACCGCTTCTGGGCCGCCTGTTTCATGTGCGACAGGATCAGGGCCGAGACGCTCTCCGGCCGGTACTCCTTGCCCAGCACCGTCCGCGTGTACGGCTCGCCCATCTTGCGCTTGATTGAGACGAAGGTGTTGGCCGGGTGGGTCAGCAGAAACCTGCGGGCGTTCTTGCCGACGACGGCACCCTCCGGCTGGATCGACACAAGGCTGGGCGTGATCGGTTCGCCGAGGTCGTTCGGGATGACCACGGGCTTGTCGCCTTGCAAAACGGCCAGGCAGGAGTTGGTGGTGCCGAGATCGATGCCGGCGCTGATCTTGGTCATGAGCGAATCCCCGATCAAGTGAGGATGCTAATCTTACAATGCTCCGCCCGTCAAATGCGAGCGAAATCCCGACCAGTTTTCCTACCAATACACCCGAAGACGAAGCGTGTTGCGCGAGCGCCACGTTTTTTTCTGGCGCTCAGACCGACAACTCCTCGGAGAGGCGAAACTGCTTGCGGGAACCCGGAGCAACCGGCTACGATAGAAATCGTTCCTGCGGAGGTGAGGTCATGTCTGAACGCCGCGAACCGTCGGTGGGCGCGCCTGCTCCGGACGCCCGTCTGGAGGAGATCTCGACGTACTGGAGCCTCTTCCGTCTCGCTCACCAGGGCACCGGGGCATCGGCGAGCGCGGCCCGCAATGCGCTGGTGATGCGCTACAACGGGGCCATTCACCGGTACCTGGCGGCCCTACTGCACAACGAGCAGGAGGCGCAGGAGGTCACGCAAGAAGTCGTGGTGCGGCTGCTGCGCGGCGATTTTGCAGCGGCCACTCCCGAACGGGGACGCTTTCGCGATTATCTCAAGGCGGCGGTGCGGAACGAGTATCTGCGGTACGTGAAGAAGAAAGGACGTCGCGCCGCAGTTTCGCTGGAGGTCCTCCCTTCTGCCGCGAATACGTTCGCCGAATGGCTCGACGACCCGCAAGACCCCCACTGGCTCGCCGAGTGGCGGCGCGACGTGCTGGCGAAGACGATGCGCGTCCTCCAGAGTTACGAGCGGGAAACGGAGGGGAACCTCTACCACACACTGATGCGGCTGCGAACCGAGCATCTGGACGACGACAACAGCCAGCTGGCGCAGCGGGTGCTGGAAGAAACGGGCCGTGCATTCAGTCCGGAAGCGTTCCGCGGGCAGTTGCTCCGCGCTCGCCGCAAGTTTGCCGAACTGCTCCTCGAACACATCGCTGCCACCTTGGACCAGCCGACCCCTGAGAACGTGGAAGCAGAACTCAGCGACCTGGGACTGCTCGGCTACGTGCGGGACTTGTTCCCGGCCGACCGGCGCAATCGTGGACAGCGCATTGACCCAGAGTAGGGTGAAGGTGATCGCTGCGCCCCCTGAATCGACGAGGCGTCCGTCTGATTTTTTGTACCTTTTTCTGCGCTCGCCACTGGCTGCTCAATCCTGTAAGCCTCAGAAGTTGCTGTGAGCGCGAAGGGATTGGTTGGGATCGGTCGGGGCGGTGTGCCGTACATCGGTGCGTGTTGCGCACGCGTGGCAGGCAACTCCTGAGATACGGTGGCAGGCTGGCACGCTGCCCCCTTCGCCGGCCCTTCCCTGGAGCCGCCACGAGCCTCCGAATTGCTTCACGGGCCGCACCAGGCGGCAAGAGTCCTCACAGGACTCTCCACGGCTGGCGCCGACTCGCCCCTCGCTGACCCGGTTTCCCAATTCGTGCTAGGGAGTCGATCCGTCCCACCCAACGCCTCGTTGTCGAGCGGTCTGTTCGAGAATCGCCCAGGTGACGTCTTCGACAGGAATGCCTTCCCGCGCCCGCAACGTTCGCTGACGAGCTTCCCATTCGCCCGGCACAAGGACCTCGGCGACTTCTTTTCCGGGAGGCGCGGACTTCACGTGCTGAACCAGTTGGGAAGTCATCTCCTGGAACAGGGCCACAGGGCAAAAGGCACGGATGTCGAGCGCCAGAAGAAGCACGCCATCGGTTCTTCCCTGAAGAGGTGCTTGCGTGTCCCCACAGCAGCCGGCACCGGACAGACCACCTGCCAGGGCGTCAACGAGCATCGACAGGCCGAATCCCTTGTGCCCGCCGAAGGGGAGCAAGGCCCCGCGCGGCGGGCCGTACAAATCGGCGGGATTTGTCGTCGGCCGGCCCGCGTGGTCCATCACCCATCCGATCGGCATCAGGCTGCCGGCCGTCAGCAGGGCCCGGACCTTGCCTTCGGGGGCAACGCTGGTGGCCATGTCGAGGACCAGGGGATCGCCGGAAGCGGTCGGGACGGCGAGGCTCAAGGGGTTGGTGGCGAGTCGTCCCGCCGTGCCTCCGAAGGGGGCGACCCACTGCCCTCCTCCTCCGGAGTTGACCATCATCAGACCCGCCATCCCCTGCCGTGTCGCCCATTCGGTGTAATAGCCCAGCCGGCCCGTGTGCCCGCAGTTGGCAAGCGTCACGACGCCGACCCCCGTGTGGTTGGCCTTTTCCACAGCGAGTTCCATCGCCTGACCGGCCATGACCTGACCGAAGCCGGACTGGCCATCCAGCACCGCCGTGGACGCGGTCTCGGACACGGTCCGCAGCACTGCCCCAGGCCGGACACGGCCCTCCACAATCGCCTCGACGTATTGCGGCACGCGCAGAACGCCATGCGAGACGACGCCACACGCCTCCGCGTCCACCAGATGCTCGGCGACGACTTGTCCCTCTGCCGCAGGAACACCGCACGCCTGGAAGAGGGCGATGATCCGCTTCGTCAGCGCCTCGGCCTGAACGATTGGCATGTCGGTCCCCAAATCGCAATTCGCAAATCCAAAATCCAAAATTAGAACGTTTTGCAGTCTCGCCTGTGCCGAAGCACGAAAACGCACAAGCGAGACGCTTGTGCTACGAGCAAACGCAAACCGCTCTAGATGACGACGATCACCCGGCCCTGCGCCTGGCCGCTCCGGACGACCTGTAGCGCCTCGTTGATCTGTTCCAGTGGAAACCGCGAGGCAATCACCGGGCGGATCACTCCCTGGGCCATCCAGTCGAGGGCGTCCCGGGCGTCCTGCAGGCCGCCGTTGCGCGAGCCGACGATCCGCAGTTCGCGCTGGGCGATCTGGATCGTATCGATGGCGGGAAACTCCGCCTCCTCACCGAGGACGATAATCTGTCCTCCCCGGCGGACGAAACTTGCCGCGGTCTTCATCGACTCCGCTCGGCCGACCAGTTCAAAGACGACATCGACCCCGTCCTGATCGGGGCCGGCAAAGGCGCGCACCTGGTCGGGCATCGTCTGTTCGAGCAATCCCGTCTGCTGGGCTCCCGCCTGGGTCGCCTGGATCAGGCTGGCTGGCGTCCGATCCAGCGCGAGCACGCGGACGCCTGCTGCGCGAAGGACCTGGATGAGGATCAACCCGATCCCGCCGGCTCCAAGAACGACGGCCGAGTCGTTGGCCTGGAGAGCCGACTTGCGGTAGGCATGGACGGCGGTGACAACGGCACAACTCGTCAGTCCCCCGAAGTCAAACGGTACGGCATCGGGCAGCAGCAGGCAATTGCGCGCGGGGGCCTTGAAGAACTCCGCAAACCCGCCGGGCAAGGTGACGCCGAGGATACCTTGGAGGTGAGTCGCCTGGGCGTGGTGGCCGGCGCGGGTGTACCGACACTCCGCCGAGTGTACGAACAGATGCGGCACGACGCGCTGGCCGACGCGGACCTCTGTGACATCCGGGGAGACCTCGACAACCACGCCAGCCGGTTCGTGCCCCGCGACGTGCGGAAGGCTGGGGACGTAGGCCAGGCCATCCTGGATGTGCAGATCGGTCCGGCAGATGCCGCAGGTGTGTGTCTGGATCAGCACCTCGCCGGGGCCGAGCTGGGGAAGCGGCACGTCCTCGACGACCAGGGGCTTGCCGATCTCGCGCAGCACGGCAGCCTTCATACAGTTCCCTTCCCTGGCGGCGCGGCGATGCCGAGTTTGCGTTCCACGGCGCGGATACCCTCGACATTCCGTCGTGCCCCGTCTTCCAGGAGCGGGTAGTTGAACAGGTCGTTCGTCAGGGTCCCGGAGAAGCCGGCGGCACACAGGGCCGAAACAATAGCGTCCAGGTCGAGCGCGCCGTCTCCCAACGGCAAATGCAGGGCGTAGGTCTGCTTGTCGCCGTCCGAAAAATGCACGTGTTGGATTCGGCGGCCGAGGTGCGTGACGGTCTCGACGTAGCTGGCCGGCTGACCAACGCCGTAATGACAGCAATCGTACAGGATGCCGACGCTCCCGCTCGGCAGACCTTCCCCCACGGCGTCGATGAATTCGACCGCCCAGCGGTCGTCCATGCTCAGTGTGTCGGGGTGCGGCTCGAAAACCAGCCGAAGGCGCTGTTGTTGGCACCACGCGGCGACCTGACGAAACAGCGCGACGCACGCTCGCAGGCACTCGTCGGGCCGGCGATGCCCATTGACGGCCGCCCACGGGTCGTGGCTGATGAGCAGTCCGAGTTGGAGATCGGCCGCCCAGTCGATGGCCCGGCGGAACTCGGCCAGCGTCTCCTCAAAGCGAGTGTAGGGATCGACTTCCACCCAGCAGTCGAAGCCGTACAGGCTCAGCCCCTGCGCCGCGGCCCAGGCGGCGAACCGTTGTCGCAGGCCGGGGGTGGTGAGCTTCTGGTAGAACGACGGTCGCGACAGCTCCAGGGAATCGAACCCGGCTGCCCGGACGGCGCGGCAGATCGCTTCGATACTCGGCGTTTCGTGAAAACTGACCGCGTTGATTCGTGCCATATGAGATCAGCCAATCAACTTCTGGTTCACGATTCCTATCGAGCGCTTGGCCAAATCAGGGAGCGGGCCTCGTCGGGGGTGGCAATTTCGCGGCCCAGCTCTCGGGAGATGCGCACGATCTTTTCCACCAACTCGGCGTTGCTTCGCGCATACTCGCCGTCGCCAAGGAACGGGTTGTCCTCCATGCCGACGCGGACGTGACCGCCGAGGATGATCGCCACGGTCAGCACCTTCCACTGCTCCAGAGGGTCCATGACGCTGGTGTTGTACAGGAAGCCGGGCGGCAGGTGGTGGTGGTTGAAGAGCATGGCTTCGGCGGTCGGCGGCGTGTAGCTGCCGCCGCGCCAGCCAAGGAAGAACGTGATCCACACCGGCGTCTTCAAGAGGCCCTTCTGCACCATGCGCTGAGCGTTCCAGACGCCGCCGTAGTGGAAGCACTCGGCCTCGATCTTGACGCCTAGCTCGGTGGTGATGCGACAGTATTCCTCCAGTTCAGGGCGGTTGTGCAGGCCGTACAGCTCGACCGGCTCGCGGCCCGGCTCGTAATCGAAGCACTCGTCGTGCGGGTTGAAGCAGGTCGAGATCATGTCCGGCTTCTGCTCGATCATGAGCTGCCGCCGCTGGGGGAAACGACCATTGGCGATGCCGTACTGGATGATCGGCCGGGCTGCGCAGCCGTCGACAATGTCCTGACGTAACTTCGCCCAGCCGGGGATGTCGAGGTCGGAGAGCCGCGTCCCGTCGGGCTGGATTTTCTCGTCAATGGTGTAGGGACCGTGCAGGTGACAGATGCTTGCCCCGGCGTTGACCGAGCGGACGTACTCGCGGGCCACCTCCGCGTAGCCTTTCGGCGTGGGATTGTGAGGGTTGCTGGGGTAGGCCATCGTGCAATCGCAGGTGACGGTGATGATGAGCTTATCCATTGCGGTTCCCCTCTGGATTTTGTCGAGCGGCGCGGCGTGAGCCCGCCGGTGGTGTACCGGCGGGCTCACGCCGCGCCGCTCATCCTTCTGCTCGGCAATTACGGAAGAGGTGGCATTCCGCCCTCGAATCTTCTTGCAATGTTCGCACCGTGTTTTACAATCGCCGCCGAGCAGCCCGGCGTCAACCCCCTACTTTTCCGCTTCCCTTTGGGTAGCGCGTCCTGGCGCTGCCGAAACGGTGCCTGCACCCTGGAGGTCTCCGATGAGCCGTCGACGTATTCTTCTCCCGTATCTGGTGGTGACAGGGGCCCTCGTCGGGGCCGTGCTGCCGGGAGGCGGCGCCGAGGAACCGCGCGCCAAGGATCCGAAGAAACTGACCAAGGCGGACATCGACGAGATGATGACCACGCTCTCCAACTGGGGACGCTGGGGCAAGGAAGACCAGCTGGGCACCCTGAACCTCATCACGCCGGAAAAGCGGAAACAGGCGGCGGCCCTGGTGAAGGACGGCATCACCGTCTCGCTGGCGCACCCAGTCATCAAGGAGAATGTGGAGGGTTCTTCTGCCTTTGGGCATCGCATGGTCGCGCTTCCTCGGGAAGGCCAGGAGATCACGGGTTCCGCCGATGAATACAAGGTGAACTACCACGGCTTCACCACCACCCACCTCGACAGCCTGTGCCACCTCATCTACAAGGGCAAGATGTACAACGGCTTCTCCCAGAAAGAGGTGACCGAGAAGGGATCGCGCAAGCTCGGCGTGGAGAATGTCCGCAAGGGCATCTTCACGCGCTGCGTCCTCATGGACATGCCCCGGCATTTCGACGTGCGCTTCCTGGAAGGGAACCAGGCGATCTACCCCAAGGACCTGGAGGCCTGGGAGAAAAAGGCCGGGTTCAAAGTGGAGCGTGGCGATGCCTTGCTGGTCCACACCGGCCGGTGGACGCGGCGCGCGCTGAATGGCCCGTGGAACATCATGGCAGGCTCCGCCGGCCTGCACGCCTCGTGTTTGCCCTGGCTCAAGAAACGGGACGTGGCCCTGGTGGGCAGCGACCTGGCGCTGGACGTGATGCCCTCCGGAGTGGAGGGCTTCCCCCTGCCCGTCCACTGGGTCTGTGGCGTGGCCATGGGCCTGCCCATCCTGGATAACTGCGATCTGGAAAATGTTTCCAAGGAGGCCAACGCTCGCAAGCGCTGGGTGTTTCTGCTGACGGTCGCCCCCCTGGTGGTCGAGGGCGGCACCGGCTCTCCCGTCAATCCCCTCGCTACGTATTGACGAACCGAACGCAACGGCAGGGCAGGCGCCTGATGCGTCCTCCTCTGCGAAAGCGGAGCTAGTGGGTCGTCAATCTTCGATTGACGGGTGCTGGTAAGCTGTAGGACGGATTTCCAATCCGTCCGGCTGCACAGGACGGATTGGAAATCCGTCCTACGTCACCCGTCAAATGAAGATTGACGGACCACTAGAGCAATTCATGGATTGGCTTGCCCGTGCCGACAATGCTGACCGGACGACCCGAGGCATCTTCGTAGTGGGTGTTCAGCGGGATGCCGAGCGCCTCATACAGGGTGGCGAGCAAGTCGTTGGGGGAGATCGGACGCTCGCGGACCTTGCCGCCCCGCGGCTCGCTGGCCCCGACCACCTGGCCGCCTTTCAGGCCCCCACCGCCGATCAGGACCGAAAAGCAGTTGGACCAGTGGTCCCGGCCCGCGTGGCCGTTGATGAGGGGCGTGCGCCCAAACTCGCCCGCGCAATAAAGGATCGCGTCCTTGAGCATTCCCCGGTCCTCGAGGTCTTCGACCAGCGTCGCGATCGCCGCATCGAGGGGCGGCAGCTGCTCTTCCAGGCCTTTCTCGATGTCGTTGTGATGGTCCCAGTAACCGGTGTTGATGGTGACACAGGTGGTGCCCGCCTCGACCAGCCGCCGCGCCAACAGGGCGCCCTGGCCGTAGAGGTGACGGCCGTAACGGTCGCGCAACCGCGGCTTCTCCTGGCTCAGATCGAAGGCGTTGCGCACCCGGTCGCCGGTAACCATCTCCAACGCTTGGGCCTTGAAACTATTCAGACCTTCGAGGGTGCCCGAGGAGTCCACGTCGCGGCGAAGGGTGTCGAACTCGCGGAGCAGTTGGGTGCGGTTCCGAACGCTCTCTAGGGTCAACTCCCGGGGCAGGGCCAGGTTCGGCACACGGAAATCGGGAGAATTCGGGTCCGCCCCCACTTCAAAGGGGTTATAGGCCGGCTTCAAGTAGACCGCGCCCTGATACCCAAAGGCCTCCGCCTTGGGAATGGCCACGTAGGGGGGCATCTCGGGCTGGCGGGACCCGCGGCTGCGGGCGATCACCGAGCCGAACGACGGCTTCTGCGGCGCGTTCCGGGCCAATGTCGGTCCGAAATAGCCGGTTTGCATCCAGTGAGCCGAGGGGGCGTGGATTGCGTTCTGGTGGTGTACCGAACGGACGAGGGAGAGGTGGTTCATCACACGGGCCTGGCGCGGAAAACGCTGCGTGATCTCGATGCCCGGCACGGCGGTGGCGATCGGCCGGTACGGGCCGCGGAATTCGGCCGGCGCGTCCGGCTTCAGGTCGTAGGTGTCCTGCTGGCTCATGCCGCCATGCGTCCAGAAGACGATCAGCGATTTGTTGGACTTGCCGCCGGACTGCCGAGCCTCGGCCGCGGCGGCCCTCAACCGCAGCACGTCGGCAAGGCCCAGGCCCAGGAAGGACGCCCCCAGCCCGAGGAAGTTGCGACGGCTGATGCCGTCGCAATTCGTATAGCGGCCCGCGAAGACCCGTAGCATGCGCTGCCTCCGGTCAGTGATTAAACAAGAATTCGTTCGTCGCCAACAGCGACCAGAGCAGGGAGCCATAGGCCTCCTTGCGGTCGGTCTGGGATTCAAGAAACCTCACGGCGGTGGTCCGTTCTCTGGGCCGGGGAGGGCGGGCGAAGACGCGCACGAAAATGTCGCGCACGTTCTCCTCGTGGGGCTTGCCTTTGCCCGCCAACCGCGCCACGTACCCCTTGTCGGAGGTCAACTTTTCCTGAATCTCGGCGGAGCTGACCAATGCCAGCGTCTGACCCAGGGCGGGCGCGTCGACCCGCTCGCATTCACACGCGGAGTTTCGGGCCGGCCGGCCGAACACGTCCAGGAAGTGACTGGGCACCGCTTCGTCCGGCAGGTCGATGGCCCGGGTCCCGCTGGGGAAATCGCCTGCCACGCTCTTGAATTTCGTGGGCGACTCGAGCACCTGCCCGATGGCGTCGAGCAGCACTTCGGCGGGTAGTCGGCGGGGGTAATAGCGGGCGAAGCTCTGCACGTCGTCCTGGTTGTCCTCGTTCGGCACCGAACCCAGGCCGTAGGCCGCCGAGTTGCAGATGACCCGGATCAGGTGCTTGACATTGTAGCCGCTGGCCACGAACTCCCGGGCCAGCGCGTCGAGCAGTTCAGGGTTGCTCGGCGGGTTCGTACTCCGGGCATCATCGATCGGGTGGACGATGCCACGGCCCAAAAAGTGCCCCCACAGCCGGTTGGCCATGGTGCGGGCGAAATAGGGGTTGTCCGCGGCCGTCATCCATTTGGCCAGGGCGCGGCGGGGGTCGTCGTACTTGCTGAGCTTGAACGCCAGACCGCCGGGCGGGCCGGCTTGCATCACTTGCCGCGTCCGCGGATGAAGGACTTCTCCTTCATCAGCCAGATAGATGGTCTCGTCGGTTGGGACCTCGGCGTCCGCAAAGCCTCCCTTGCGTCCCACACGGGCGAAGACCGCCGCCAGCTGGTAATAATCGGCCTGGCTCCATTGTTCCGCCGGATGGTGATGGCATTGGGCGCACTGAATGCGAATCCCGAGAAACGCCTGCGCTACCGATTCCACGTACTCCGGTGTGGTGCGGACGGTCCGATACCAGACCGTCGGAGGGTTAGTCTCCTGGCTGCCCACCGCCGTAAGGACCTCGCGGACAAAGCGGTCGTAGGGCAGGTTCGCGGCAATACAGTCGCGAATCCAGCTCGAGAACAAGGCGGTGCCCGGGCGCTGGTGGCTGGTGTTGTAGCCGCGGCCTCGATTCCGCAGGATGTCCGCCCACTTCAGCGCGAAGTAACTGGCGTGCTCCGGCCGGTCGAGCAGGCGGTCGATCAGCCGAGCCCGCTTATCCGAGCGCGTGTCGGCCAAGTAGGTCTTCACCTCGTCGGGCGTGGGCAGCGTGCCACAGATGTCGAGCGACGCCCGGCGAATGAACTCCTCATCGGTGGCCGGCAGCGACGGCCTGATACCCAGCTGTTTCCAGTTGGCCACGAGATACCGATCGATACCCGACCAGTTGTTGGCCTTCTCCGACGCCATCTGGGACGGCCGGTTTACAGGCCCCTTCTGCTTGTGCGGGACGGTCCCGTAGAAGACGGCCATCCGGTCTGCGTAGCGGACCATGACGGCGAACAGGCCGCTGCGATCCTTCACTTGCACGACCCCGGCATCGTTCACCTCGGCGAGGTCGGGCTCATTCGACTGGTAGACGGCCTGGCGTGTCACGTCGCGCGACGTGCCGGCCGAGAAATGGGCGGTGACCTGCAAAGGTTGTCGGCGGACCTCGGCATCGAAGAGGCGGCGGCCAGGCGTGACGGTGATCCGCTCCAGCATCGGATCTGAAAGGCTGGCTGGGGGAGCCCCGTTCTCGATCCAGCGCAGGATGGTTTGATAATCCTGCGAGTCGACGCTCAGCCGCTTCCCCCCGCCGTGTGCGAGAGTGCCGGTGGCCTTGAGCAACAACAGGCTCGATGGCGGGGCGGACGGCACAATCCGCCGGCCGCGTGCCTCCTGGACAATCGCCACATAATCCAGGTCCGGCTCGTAGCCGAGCAGCGATAGCTTGAACCCGCTCTGACCGGTGGCCTTGCCGTGGCAGCCCCCGCCGTTGGAGCCGAGCTTGGTGAGCAAGGGCACAACGTCCGTGTTGAAGTAGACCGGCTGGGGACCCGCCGCAGCGCACGAAGCAAAGGCCAGCAACGACAGCAAGGCCACGACGCCACGACTCCGGCGCGCTCCGGGGATCGTGGCCGGGGCTGAGTCCGCGAAGCCCCGGTCTGCACCGGGGCTTCGCGGACTCAGCCCCGGCCACGATCCCAGATGGGTCAAACTCCCCCGGGCCGAGTATCTCATTCGGTGATCTCCAACTCCACAAAGCGGCTGGCTCGATACACGGGCTGGTCTTCTACCGTACCCACGGCCTCCAGACGGAGGAAAGGATGGCGCCCCAGGGGGGCGTTCTCCGTGGCGATCACCTGCAGCGTTCCCGAATCCGACTGGCCGACCAGCGTGACGCCCCGGCCCCGGAGACCTACGACTCCCCCGGGGGCCACCAATTCCGTGTGAACCTTGCCGATAAAGCCGTGCTTCCTCTCCGTCGTGAAACGGAGCTGGATGATCTTTCCTCGCCCGATTTTCCGTGGAGTGCGGGGGTCAACCTCCAGGACAATCCGGGCCGGGCGGACGAGGACAGTGATCGGATTGGTTACCAGCGTCACGCCCACTTTGCCCGGGCTCCCACCCCTGGAACCCGAACCGACAGGCACCACCGTTTCGCCCTGCACGGCAAAGGTATAGGGACCGGGGGGCAACGAAGCGGGGAAGAAAAAGCTGAGCCACCCCTTGTTCTTACCGGCTGGAATCGTTGCGATGGTATTGGTTGCCAGCCGGGGCAACCCAACCCCCGTCAGTTGGAGCGGGGCGGCCGGCCCCTCGAACCGTTGCTCGACATCGACGGCCACGTCGAGAACGCTCTCCTGGTAGACCACCGCTTCGCCCGGGGAGGCGGTCAGGAGCAGGTTGGCCTCCGGGGCGGTCGCAAGGGGAACCTCCTGCGTGAGCCGGCCGGAGGGCGTTGGCTGTCCGGGCCAGGTCATGGTGCCGCCTCGCGCCGGCCGTGTAATTTCCGTGCCACCAAGGTCGGCATGTCCAACGAGGTTCAACCCACCGGCGAAGGAGGGACATTCGCGGTTCGCGCTCAACACCACGACGCCGTGGTCTTGGCCCGGGCCGATCCAGATGTCGGGACACTGGATCCCCGTCGGCAACTTCTCGGCCGCGACCCGGATCGGCCCGGACAGGCCGCGCCGGCGGAGTGCCAGCACTTCCACCATCTCCCGACCTCCACGCCAGAGGTTCAAGCCCGCCGGCTGGTCCGCCCGCCGCGAAATCACGGCCAGGTGAAAGTCCGGCTCCTCGCGGCGGACGCTGAGCCGATAGATCCGGCGCGGATCACGATTCTGCCCGCCGATCAGGTTGCGCACCAGGATCAGATAACGGCCATCGGCGGGCACCACCCAGCGCCCGGCGGGGTCCGGATGCGCGGTCGGGAATCGGTATCCTCCAAGGTCCTCCAGGCTGTCCGCCAGTTTCACCAACTCCTTCCGGCCCGAAGGATCGAGCACTGTCAGATCGAGATCGACGGGCGAACCGATCCGCGCCCCGAAGGCTTCCAGCCAGAGGACTTCCCCACGGCGGGCACGCACCGCGTACCAGTGCCGCTCGTCTCCGTCCGTCAACTGGCCGCTGACCTCGCAGGGGACCCCAAGGGCCTGGGCATGGTCGGGGACGGTATTGTCCGATGCGCCGGATAGTACCGGGACATCCGTCACACTGACCAGCAGAGGCGCGTGGCTGCCGGGATAGTAGTACGGAAAGGCATCCACTGTCACCTGGGCAGGACGTAAGGGCAGGGGGATGGGCTCGTGCCGGTCGGCTGCCGGTGGCGTGATCTCGACGTCAACACAATCCAGGGCCAGGCTGCTCTCCGCCTTTCGGCTCCTGGGAGACGGCGGAAACAGGTTCCTGCCGAAGAGTTTCACCCGCGTGGACCTGCCCCGTGTCACCACGCAGGGCAGGGCAAACTCCAGCCGGGGTTTGGTATCAATATCGAGTCGATAGTAATGGGCAGCGCTACCCAGGTAGCTGAGGTCGAACACCTTCACAAAGTAAGTCCCGTCGGCGGGTACCAAGAAATCCACCAGGGGATCGATGCCCGTGTACCCCCGGTTCACTGCCAACCGCTTTCCTGTAGCGTCGTGGACTTCAAGCACGGCACGCAGCGGCGAATCGATGCGCTCGGCCAGGCACTCCAGCACGACGCGTTGACCGGCCTTGGCCCGGAACTTGTAGCAGTCGACGTCTCCCGGTTTCTCGATCCTCCCATTGACCACGACATCCAGGGGGACCGGCTGCGCCGAGGCGAACGTGTCGTTCGCTTCCCTTTCCAAGGTTTCCGCACGGTTGCCCACGACAAAGGCTCGCGGGGAACTCATGCCATAGAGTCCCACCGCCCGCAGGTCATACACGCCCGCCGGGGCCCCGGCGGGGATGGTGAGGCTGAAGCGGTTCGTGCCCGTCTTTTTCGCGGTCAGCCTGGGAACGGTGGAGTGAAGGTCCCGCAGGCCGTCGAGCCCCGTGCCGTCCACGGCCACTGTCACCGAAGTCCCCGCCTGGCCGCCGGCTGGGAAGACCGTATGGAGAACGGGACTGGGGAACTCCGCCCGCGCTTGCGCGGCCCCCCACAAGGGCAAGAAGCACACGGCAATGGGTAAGCGAAGGCCGACACGTGTGAAGACGCGAGTCATCGGATCTTCCCAGCGAGCAAAGGGCACGAATCGGTTGGGCTCAGGCAGGAGGGCTCATCGATCCAGGTCAGGTAGGAGCGAGCGTCGCCAATGGCGTGGTCGGCCTGGAGGGAATGTCGTTCAACGGTTCATGTTACGACCGGCAGTTCGTCAAAGCAACGGTCTTCATTCTGGATTTCCGGGCCCCTTCACGCGCTGATCGGTTACCGTCTTTCAGGCAGGGAACCCGACCAGGGGCAGGGCAATGCGCGACGGGCCACCCGGCCGGCGCGAGATCGGCGGAGCAAGGAACTCCGCCACGGGTTCCGGGTCGCCGAAGAGCCCGTCGATTGTCACGCCCGTCACGCGCACCGGCACGCGGCGACGGACCAACGCCGGCGCGTGTCCGGGGAACGCCACCGCGGCGTAACGGCACGACGTCCCGCGCACCTGTCCCGGTCGCTTCGAGTCCGCTCCCTCCACCAGGACGTCCAGTTTCGTCCCGAGGAGGCTCCGATAATAGCGGTCCGCCAATTCTCTTTCGAGTTCCAGGAGGCGCTCGCGGCGCTGGGCCTTGACGGCCGGGGGGACGTCGTCGGCGAGCAGGGCCGCAGATGTGCCGCGGCGCGGGCTGTACGAGAAGACGTGCAGCCGGGAGAAGGCGGCCTCGCGCACCACGCGACAGGTCGCCTCGAAGTCCTCGTCTGTCTCGCCGGGGAAGCCGACGATGACATCCGTGCTGAGGGCCGGCCGGTCGAGCGCCTCGCGGATGCGCCGGCAGCGCTCGACGAAGCCTGACCTGCGGTAGCGACGCCTCATCGCGGTGAGGATGCGGTCGCTGCCGCTCTGCAGGCACAGGTGCAGGTGCGGGCAGACGCGCGGCTGTGTCGCCATTGCGCGGATCAAGTCGTCGCGGGCCTCGGCCGCCTCGAGGCTGCTCAGCCGGACTCGGAAATCGCCCGGCAGCTCGCCCAGCGCCTCCAGCAGATGCCACAGGCGCATCCACTGCGAACGCGGTCGCCCGCGGCTGAGGTCGATGCCGTAGTGTCCCAGGTGGATGCCCGTCAGCACGATTTCCTGATGGCCCGCTGCGACCAGGCGCAACACTTCCTCGACGATCTCGGCGACGGGGCGACTGCGGACGGTGGGACGAACCTGGGGGATGATGCAGAAACTGCAGTGAAGCAGGCAGCCGTCCTGGACCTTGACGAAGGCGCGTTGGTGGCCGTCGAAGCGCGAGATGCCCGCCGGCCGGGCGGTGACGCCGAACGGCCGCAACTCGTCGAGAACGCATGCCTTGTCGGTGACAACCTTCGCCACGCCGGGCAGACGGCCGACAGCCTCGGGGTCGCGCGTGGCATAACAGCCCATGACGACGATGGCGCTGCGCGGATTGTGCTGATGGAGGCGGCGGATCAGCTGGCGGCTCTTGGCGTCGCCCTCGGCGGTGACGGTGCAGGTGTTGACGACGCACAGGTCGGCCGGCTGTTCCTCGCCGGCCTCGACATAGCCGCTGGCCTCGAGCGCCTCCTTGACGTACTGTGTCTCGTACTGGTTCACCTTGCAGCCGAGCGTGAGCAGGCGACAGGTTGGCATCGCGGCCGTCATGATCTTGCGCAGGTCCTCGTCGGGGTTTCGGGTCGGAAGGAGGGACGGGAGCGAGGAACCATCCAAAGTCGTTTTATCCGCTCCGGCACCTGGAACAAGACGATCGGCGGGAGCCGGTTTTCGTTCGCCGGAACTGCGACGAGCGGAACTACGTCCAACGGAAGGGGTTACACGGGAAGCGGATCGAAACACATTGCATTTCCACGCAGAGAGGGGACGATCATGAGGACCTTGACCGGCAGTCTGTGTATTGCGCTTTGGCTGGCATCGCCGTCGGCCGCCGCCGACCTGGAAGGACTGATGCGCGACCTAAAGGCGAAAGACTCCGACGTTCGTCGCGCCGCCGCGGCGGAGCTGGGCAAGCTCGGCGCCGAGGCGAAGCCCGCAGTGGATGCCCTCGTGAGGGCGCTGAAAGACGAGGACGTGTTTGTCCGTCGCTTCTCTGCCCAGGCGCTGGGGGAGATCGGGTCAGAGACGAGCGGCACGGTGTCGGCACTCAGTTCCGCGCTGCGTGACAAGGATCGGCGCGTCGTCGAGGCGGCGGCGCAGGCGCTGGGCAAGCTGGGTCCGGCCGCGGTCCGGCCGCTGACCGATATTGTCAAGGACAAGAACCGTTCCGGAGAAGTGCGCCGCACTGCGATCGAGTCGCTGGGCAAGATCGGCCCGCCGGGGAAGAGCGCCGTGCCCGCCCTGGTCGACATCCTCAAGGTCCGCGGTCCGCGCCGGCCGATGCCGACGGACATGGAGCAGGTCGTGCGTCTGGAGGCAGTGCAGACGCTGGGCAAGATCGGTCCGGACGCGCAGGCGGCGGTCAAGACGCTGGAGGAACTGGACGCCGCGCGCAATCGCGACCGCACCTTCAAGGCCGCCGTGCGCGAGGCCCTGCGCAAGATCAAGAAGTGATCGCCTCCTGCGGCGCGACGACCGGAGGTCCGGACGTGCCGGCGGTTGCCGCTGCCGTCCTGTGCTGGGCCACCTCCTGGATCTGCCGCTCGATGTCCAGCCCGACTTCCTCGCTCCAGGCCGTCCTCAGTCGGCGAACCATTGGGCCCGGCCGGCCGTCGCCGATCGGCACGCCATTGAGCTTCGTCACCGGCATCAGGCAGTAGGGCGTGCTGGCGGTGAAGGCCTCGTCCGCGTTCATCACGTTGAAGACCTGCAGGTCGCGCTCGACGAAGGGAATGTCCAACTTGCCGGCCAACTCGATCACCATCGCCCGGCTGATGCCCGGCAGGGTGTTGACGGTCGTCGGTGAGATGATGCTGCCGCGCTCGACGATCAGGAAGTTGGCCCCACTGGTTTCGGTCACGTTGCCCGCCAGGTCCAGGAGCAGCGCCGATGCCTCGGGGTCCACCAGCCGCGCCTCCTGGTCGGCGAGGTAGTAGTGCATCCGGCTGCGGTACTTCATCTTGGGGTCGTAGCACTGCGGCGGCACGTGCCGGATCGACGGCGTGACCAGGTGCGTTCCGGTCTGCATCTTCTTCGCCCACAGCTCGAAGGGCATCGGGAAGGTGTGGGAGCAGACGGTCGGCGTCGTCCGCGCCGCTCGCCCGGCCATCCCGGCGTAGGTGGGGAACTCGCCCGCCGTGACAAAGTGGATCAGCCCCAGTTCCTCGCCGTCGCCCAGCAGCCGGGCGTTGTGGGCGACCAGTTCGCACGAGACGTCTGCCAGCTGTTCCTTCGACAGGCCGATGTCCATGCGCGTGTAGCGCAGGGAGCGGAACAGCCGGTCGAGGTGCTGGTCGAGCCGCCAGGGGCGCCGGTGGAACGTGCGTGTCATCTCCGTGACGGTGGCCCCCAGGACCACGCCGGCGTCGAAAATGGCGAGATGCGCCTGGGACGCCGGCACCATCTGACCGTTGAGGTAGACAAGTGGTTCGATCACGGGACGGCTCCTCGTAGCGATTCCAAGGTTGTTAATCGTGGTCCGCTCGCTCCGCGAGCGGACCACGATCAGGAAGTTGTCGATCCTATCCTACTTTCCGGGCGGCTCCCAGACGGAATCGAAGGAAGCTCCACGGTTGACCAACTCGGCGGGCCGGAGCGTGTTGGGCGGATACTGGACCTCGTCGACGCGCTGACGGCCGACCTCGAGGGGGGCGGTCAGCGGCTTGTCGAACACGGAGCGGTCGTTCTCAAAGAGGAACAGTTTCAGGGGGTCGGACGACATGGCGGATCAGTCTTGCGGTTGGATGCCGAGGTCGACGAGCTTGCGTGCGGTGAGGATTTTGTCCGTCCAGGCGTCCAGTTGCGCGACTTCCGCACAGGCCTCGATCGTGGCAATCAGGTTCGCGGGCGGTTCTTTGAACCGCTGGTGGATCAGTCGCAGGAGCGTCTCACGGCGGGACTTCAACACGCCCTCCTCTCTCAGGGCGTCGGCGATGGTCTTACCCATTCTAGTTACCTCCTGGCGGTGGGGGTCGGTCTTCACGGACCGGGCGATGTGAGTGTGCAGGTCTTCGCGTTCCGTTGGCGCTCGTTCATGATACACCAGGGCGTGGATGTACGACAGCAGATCGAGCCAGCGGAGCCGCTCCGCGTCCGGCATCTTCTCCAGTTCGCCGACGACTTGACCCAACAGCGTGCGGAAGGCGGGGCCGCGGGCGTGCCGCTGCTGCACCAGGCGCAACACCTGGCCGAAGGAACCGCCTGCGGGAATGAGTTGATAGTTCAGCGTGTCGCGCAGGGGGATGAACAGCGGTGTCAGAGAGGGAATTACGTTGGTGAAATGGCGGCCACCGGCGACCAGGTCCGCCAAGTGTCCGACGCCGCGCCAGCGGCGCGTACCGGTGTAGAAGACGACCGGCAGCACCGGCTGGAAGAGGAAGCCGCGCTCCGTGGGATGCGTCTGGCCCCACCCCCGTAGCTGGCCGCGGTAAATCGCCTGGACGTATTCCAGGACGCGGAAGGCCATGAGACGATCCGGCTCGCTTTGGTGCTCGATGAGGATGTAGACGACGATGTTTTGCTTGCGGTGGCGGAGGGGCCCGCGCCACACCACGTCGGACTCGACGTGGCGGTAGTCACGCTGGACATAGGTGGTGGGGTCGAGCTGGAGGTCCTCGTAGTCGATGAAGTTGACGTACTGGTAGCAGGCGATGGCCAGGAGGTCACGGACGTTCAGCGAGTGCTGCAAAAGCAGTTTCATGCCGTTCTCAGGAAACTGGCGAGCGAAGTCTTCGGGTCGGTGGGTGGTCATGGTCCTTCACGCGCCTGGGTGGCCGCCTCCCACACTTTCACCATCTGGTCCTGGTGATCCCTCCCTGTGGTTGATTCGGGGGAAGAACGGATGCTACCAGGGAGCGAGCCGCCACGCCACCACAATCACACAAGGTCCTGGTGTCCGCTTCCTTGGCCGGTTACCGCCGCTAGTACAGGGCCCCGACCATTCCTGACGGTCAGCCTTTTTTAAGATCCTGTTCCTGTCACTTTGAATGCGTGCAGCGCTCCGACGGCCTGTGCGACAGCCTCCTCCGGGCTGCCGTCCGTGACGATGTCGCGGGCCACGGCTCGCGTGGCCGGCCCGGGCTCCTCCCAGGTTTCCGCCAGCTTGCGGTGGACCTCCCAATCGGCATCGGAGGGGTCGCCATGACGGCTCGCCAGCCGCGCCTTCACCACTTCCGGCGACGCCCGGCACAACAGGACCACCGCCGGCACACACAGCCGCGCTGCCGCCTCCAGGAAGTCCTGCCGGCGACGTTCCTCGCGAAAGTTCGCGTCCACCAGCACCCTCTTGCCCTGCCCCAGCCGTTCTTCGGCCCGACGCAGACACTCGGCGTAGGTCCGCTCGCTCCACTCCCGGCTGTAGAACTCGTCGCGTGCTCCGGCAGGGGGCGCCCCGTGTGGGAGACCGGCCAACTCCTTCCGCACCTCATCGGAACGCACGACATCCAGCCCGGCCCGCGCTGCCAGGTTGCGGGCCAGCGTCGATTTGCCCGTCCCGGGAAGCCCGCCGACCAGGATCAGACAGGGCCGGCGGTCCGGTTCCTCCAACTCGCCCAATGCCAGCAGCCAGCGTGTACGAGCCCGGCCCAGGGCCGCGCGACGCTCGCTCTCGGGCACCTCGGGCTCGCCCACTTTCAGACCGTCGACCAGCCCGCGCACCGTCGCTCGGTAGGCCGTGTACAGGTTCAGCAGCGCGCGCCCCTCGTCGTCGCCGCTTTCCCGGAAGTACGCTTCGGCGAAGATGGCGGCGAGATCGCGGCGACGGTGAAACGCAAAGTCCATCACCAGAAAGGCGATGTCCGCCACCGGGTCGATGAAGCGAAAACGCTCGTTGAACTCGATGCAATCGACGACGACCAGGTCATTTGGAGGTTGGCGGTCGGAGAAGTGGTAGACGTGGTCGAGGTGGAGGTCGCCGTGAGCGTCGCGCGGCATGCCACGGGCGGCTCGTTCCTCGATCAGAGCGCGGAGACGGGTGAGGGCCTCCTCGGTCCGCTGGCGCAGTCGTGCATGCACCGAGGCGCTGACTGTCGTCCCGACCTGGGCCGTCGACTCCGCATAGATGTCCAGCAGGTTACGGCGGACCGCCTCGAAGCGGGCGAACCCCGCCCGGTCGGGGCCAGCCGCGGTCTGGCGGTGGAAGGCAGCAAGACGGCGGGCCAGTTCCTCGACCAGTTCCGCCCTGAGTTCTCCACGGCTGAGCAGGTCGCGGAACGTTCGGGATTCGGGCAGGCGTTCCATCTGGACCGCCCACTCGATCACCTCGCCTTCCCCCTCGACGCGGGCCCCGTCGCCGGCGGACGTCACCGGCACCACGCCGAGATAGACGCCAGCCGCGAGGCGGCGATTGAGGCGCACCTCCTCCGCGCAGAAGTGCCGGCGATTATCGAGAGTGCTGAAATCGAGGAAGTCGAACCGGACCGGTTTCTTCACCTTGTAGGCGAAGGCCCCCGCCAGGAAGACGACTGAGATGTGCGTCTGGCGCACCTCGACTGTCCCAACGGGATGCGGATAGGCCGCCGGATTCGACATTGCCTCAATAAGGTGAGGTAGGTCCATGGCGGTCGGTTCACCCATTGGGCGGGCTGGAACTGAAAACAGCCGGCGGGCGAATCGCAGGTAGGATACGAAAAGTCAGTGGCGCGACCAGAAACTCCTTTTTGCGATCGCGTGCGAGAACCCGCCACTACCCCGTTGCGATGCGCCCCGTTTCCGCTTACAGTAGGTCCGCTCGCCACGATCCTTTTGCGGAGAATCGTCATGCGCCTGGCTCCTGTCCTCGTGCTCTGGTCCCTACTGAGTGTCGCGCCGACCGTGACCGCGGCCGATGACCTGCCGAAGATGAAGTTCGGTGAGGTCCGGGAAGTTGCTCCCGGGGTCTTCTTCCGCTTCTCGGCCATCGACCCCAACGACTTCAGCATCTTCGGTGGCAGCAACAACATCTGGGTCGTCTTCCGCGACTACGTCGTTGTCATTGACGCGAACTTTCCCAAGGAAGCCCGGGACGTCGTCGCCGCCGTGAAGAAAACGACGGATAAGCCGATCCGCTACGTCTTCGACACGCACCATCACGGCGACCATGCTTACGGCAACGCCGTCTTCGCCAAGCTCGGTGCCGGCATCATCGCACAGGCCAACTGCGCCCGGCTGCTGCGCGTCAATGGCCCCAAGGAGTTCGCCGAGGCAGGCCGGGGCCCCATGGGCCGCAAGGACATCCGCGACAGCACGCTCGAGGTGCCCAACGTCGTCTTTGATGATAAGCTCGTCCTCGACGACGGCACGCAGCGCGTCGAGTTCCGCTACTTCGGCCACGCCCATACCTCGGGCGATGCCTGCGCCTGGCTGCCCAAGCACGGCATCCTCTGCACCGGCGATGCCTGCGTCAACGGCGGCTACAACTATACCGGCCACTCCGACACCGCCTCGTGGATTCGCGCGCTCGAAAGGATGCAGCAACTCGACATCAAGCTGATCTGTCCCGGCCACGGCCCGCTTGTCGGCAAGGAACTCCTCGGCAAGCAGAAACGCTACTTCGTCGAGCTGCGGCGGCAAGTGCGCAAGGCCATCGACGACGGCAAGGCGCTGGACGACATCGTCCCAACCATCGACATGCCGTGGTACAAGGAATGGACGGGCGTTGAGGCGAAGACGCGCAAGGAGAACATCGAGCACGTCCACGCCGAACTGACCGGTCGCGTTGTCCCGTGGGACCTTGTCGAGGATTTCGACATCTACGAGGGGTCGTCGCCAACAAAGGACTCGCCCGGCTGGCAGAAGCCGAAGCGGATCGTGATCTCGGCCGGTCTGTCGCGCGGCCGGCTCGCGGAGCTGAAGGGCATCGCCCCCGACGTTGAGTTCGTCCCGGCTCGCGATGTGGCGGAAGCGGCCAAGGTCGCTGGCGAAGCCGACGCTGTGCTCGGTTTCGCCACGCCCGAGGTCGTCAAGGCCGCAAAAAGCGTCCGCTGGGTTCAGGCGGGCAGTGGCGGCGTGGCAGAGGGCCTCGCGGAGGAGTTGGCCCGGCGAAGCGTCGTGTTGACCGATTCGCGCGGCGTTGACGGTCCTAACGAGGCCGACCAGGCGTTTGCCCTGCTGCTGGCCCTGACGCGCGGCGTCCACGCCACCCGTCCTGTTCCCGGCGCCAAGGAGCTGTGGCACAAGACCACCTTCAAGCCGCAGGAGCTGCACAAGAAGACAATGCTGGTCGTCGGCCTCGGCGGCACCGGGCTGCAGATTGCCCGGCGGGCGCATGCTTTCGGGATGCGCGTCCTCGCCCTCGATGCCAGGGCCCCCGAGCGGCCGGACTGTGTTTTCGCCCTGCACCCGCTCACGAAGCTGATGGACCTCCTGCCGGCGGCCGACGTCGTGGTGCTGGCCTGCCCGCTGACCGAGCAGACACGCGGGCTGGTCGGTCGCAAACAGCTCCAGGCGATGAAGAAGCGCGCCTATCTCATCAATATCGGGCGCGGTGGCCTGGTCGACACGGGGGCGCTGGTGGGAGCGCTGGCGGGCGAGCAGATCGCCGGCGCTGGCCTGGATCGGACCGACCCCGACCCGCTGCCGGCGGACCATCCGCTTCTCAAAGCGCCGAACGCGGTCGTGACGCCACAGCTCGGCGGGCGCTCGTCGGAGGCGGGCGAGCGGCGCTGGCGCCTGTTCCGCGAGAACGTGCGCCGTTTCGTCAACGGCGAGCGGTTGCTGTGCGTGGTCGACAAGGGTTAGCGCCCCCGTTGGCGAGCGGGGGGTGTGAACCCCCCGGTGCGGTGCTACCGGGGGGTTCACACCCCCCGCTCGCCCAAATCGAGCCAG
>JACOUH010000275.1 GCA_016177925.1 Planctomycetota bacterium
AGCGGTTTGCATTTGCTCGTAGCACAGGCGTCTCGCCTGTGCGCTGTCGCGGTTCGGCACAGGCGAGACGCCTGTGCTACGGCCGACTGCAAAACGCTCTGGGCTACCGGGCATCCGTTGCTCTTCCCGCGAGGGGTCGTGAGGTCGCGGTGGCGGCGTGGTTTCCAACCACGCCGCCACCGCGACCTCGCGACCCCTCGCCTTCTTCCGGAGCGTGTTCGGCCCGTGGGCCCTTGGGATGGCTCGGGCAAGCCCGGTGGGGGCGTCTGTCTCCAAAGGGCCGCGGCGAAGGAGTTTGAAGATTGCGGCGCAGACGGCGAATAACACGGCAAAGGGTGCGAACGGGTTTCGCCCCGAGGAGGTGTGTCGTGTTCGAGAGTTCCACATTCTGGATCATCGCGGGGGTCGTGACGCTGATTCTCCTTTCGGGGCTGCGCATTGCCCAGGAGTATCAGCGTGCGGTCATCTTTCGGCTGGGCCGCTTCCAGGCCATTCGCGGCCCCGGGCTCTACTACAACATTCCCCTGTTCGAGTGGCAGAAACTGCTCGACATGCGCACGGTGACGGTCGGCGTCGAGCCGCAGGAGACAATCACCAAGGACAGCGTGACGGTCAAGGTGAATGCCGTCCTGTGGTATCGTGTCGTCGACCCGGCCAAGGCCATCCTCGAAGTTGCCGACTTCCGGGCGGCGGTCTACCAGGTCGCCCTGACCAGCTTGCGCAACATCATCGGCCAGCATGTCCTCGATGAGGTGCTCAAGGAGCGCGACAAGATCAACGAGAAACTGCGCGAGCTGGTCGACAAGGACACCGAGCCCTGGGGTGTTATGATCGAGATGGTTGAGATGAAGGACGTCGAGATTCCGCAGTCGATGCAGCGGGCGATGGCCCGTGAAGCGGAGGCGATGCGCGAGAAGCGGGCGCGGCTGATCAAGGCGGAGGCCGAAATGGAAGCGTCGCGGCAGCTAGCGAGCGCGTCGCAGGAACTGACGCAGTCGCCGCTGGCCCTGGAGCTGCGACGGATGCAGATGATTTCCGAGGTCGGCGCCGAGCAGAACACAACGACGATCGTGATGATGCCGTCGGAGTTCGTGATCGCGGCGAAGGGTATTGCCGCTCTCGCCGAGGGCCTCGACCGCAACGGTGCCGTCCCGGCCCGCGGCGCGTGACAGGCGAGCCGTGGCGTGGGCTGTCTGCGTTTAGTCGCGAGGCGGTGGCGAGCGCGGGCACCCGCGCTCGCCCGCGGCTCGCGGCTCAACTCTTGACGCTGTCCCCCGCCGGGGACAAGATGACCCAGGCCCTCGGTCTTGCTGATCCCCGGAACTCATCATGCTGTCCCTCCCGTGCCCGCACTGCCAGTGCCAGCTCCTGGTGACGGCCGAGCAGGCCGGCAAGGAGGCCGCGTGCCCGCACTGTGGGCAGACCCTCCGTTATCCCCCGGCCACGACCCCCTCCAGCATGCTGCCCAGGACCGGGACATCGTTCTATACGCCTCCTACCGAGTCTGGAACGCTCTCCCAGGGCCAGACGCCGCCCTCGGTTTTCGAGCGACCGTCCATCGCCGGTTACGAAATCCTCGAGGAGGTGGGCCGCGGAGGGATGGGGGTCGTCTACAAGGCGCGGCAGACAGCCCTGAAGCGCGTCGTCGCCCTGAAGATGATCCTTGCCGGGGCTCACGCCAGCCGGGACGACCTGGCCCGCTTCCAGCGCGAGGCGGAGGCGGCGGCCCAGCTCCAGCATCCCAACGTCGTCCAGGTTTACGAGATCGGCGAGCAGCAGGGGCTCCCGTTCCTCGCCCTGGAGTTCGTCGACGGCGGCAACCTCGCCCATCGGCTACGTGAAGCGTGCCCGTCACCGCGTGAGGCGGCGGTCCTGCTCGAAACGCTGGCGCGGGCGGTGCAGGCGGCCCATGAACTCCGGATCATCCACCGCGACCTCAAACCGGCCAACGTCCTCCTGGCGAGCGGCTATTCGTCTCCGAAAATCACGGACTTCGGGCTGGCGAAGCGGCTCGATCTTGGGGACACCTCGGGGAAAGGCTACCGGACGCAGTCGGGCGCCATCCTTGGCTCGCCGAACTACATGGCGCCAGAACAGGCCGGCGGGCGGAACAAGCAGATCGGGCCCGCCTGCGACGTGTACGCGCTGGGCGCCATCCTCTACGAGTGTCTCACCGGACGACCGCCCTTCCACGCCGAGACGCCGCTGGACACCGTGCTTGCGGTCCTGTCCGAAGAGCCGGTGCCGCCGCGAAAGCTGAACCCCGCTGTGCCGCGCGACCTGGAAACGGTCTGCCTCGCGTGCCTGGAGAAGGACCCGCGCTGCCGTTACGCCACGGCGCGCGACCTCGCCGAGGACCTGCACCGATTCCTTGCCGACGAGCCCATCCGTGCCCGGCCCGCGACCCGCGTCGAGCGGGCGGTGCGCTGGCTGAGGCGGCGCAAGGCGGCGGTCGGCGCCGTCCTGGGCTTGTTGTGTCTGAGCCTGACGCTGGCGTTCCTTCCCTGGACCGGGAGCGTGGCCGGACCGGATCTTCCCGCGCCGGGCCCCGAGACGAAGGTCGTTCTGCCGGCCGACCTGGACCTCGTGCCGCGCGATGCCCTGGGATTTGCCTGCGTCCGCGTGGGCGACCTCCTGAAGTCGGACTTGCTCGAGAAGTTCCAGCGCCAGCTTGTCAAGGACAACCCTGCCCTCGCCGCCTTCCTGCCCCTGCGCGAGAAGGAACGGCGGGTCGAAAGCGAACTGGGCCTCAACCCTCTGGAGATCGAGCGCGTCACGCTGGTCGTGCTGTCGCCGTCCCTGGGAGAACTGGGGCTGGTGGTCCTGGCCCACAAGAAACCGATCGACCAGACGAAACTTCTTGACAAGTTGTTATGGGGCAAGAGCAGAACGGCGAAATTCCTCGGCCGCAGTTACCACGCTTCCACCCAGCCGAACACGCTGGCCGTCCACTTTGCCAGCGATCGGGTCGTCGTGATCAGCGGTTCGGAGCCGCTCATGAAAGCGTTCCTTGAACGCGTCCCTCATCCCGATACCAGCGGCCCGCTCCTCGGTCCCCTGGGGCGTGCGTCTAGGAAGGCGATGGTCGTCGCGGCGCTGAACCCGCCGGCGCCGATGATCAAGGAATGGGCCGAGAGTCTTCCCGAGCGGTTCGCCAAGCTCCGCCCCCTGTTGCGGTTCCAGTCGGCGGTCCTGTCGCTCGACCTGGAGCCGAACGAGAAGGGCCCCTCGGGGGATGCCTTCGGCGTGGACCTGCAATTCGCCTACCCCGATGCCGACCTGGCCCGTCAGGCGGAAGAGGCGGCCCGGACTTCCACCGGGCGTGGCCCGAACGAGTTCCGCAAACAGCTCCTCGCTGGCGCCCAGACCTTCCTGGATGGGCTGATCGGCCTCGGCAGCCTGACCTCGCCCTTGCTGCGACCGCTCGAACGGTCCTTGCAGGATGCCGAGGTACGCCGCGACGTCCGATCACTGCACCTGCTTCTGGCGTGGGAGGTGGAGGTGCCGAAAGGGCCTGCCGTCGGCGACGACCTTCAGAGGGCCGCCGAGCGGGTAGCCAGCGCCAACTACCTGCGGCAGCTGGGAATCGCCATGATCAACCACAACGCCGTTTACAACTACCTCCCCCCCCACGCGATCTTCAGCAAGAACGGCAAGCCGCTGCTGAGCTGGCGCGTCGCGCTGCTGCCCTTTCTCCCGGGCAACGACATGCTGTACAAGCAGTTCAAGCTCGACGAGCCGTGGGACAGCCCGCACAACAAGAAGCTGCTGCCGCTGATGCCCAAGGTCTACGCGCCCGTCGGCAAGACGACCCGGGAGCCCGGCCTAACCTACTATCAGGTGTTCGTCGGCACGGGGTCGGTGTTTGACGGTCAGCGCAAGGTCAGCGTCGAGCAGGTCCAGCGGGCCGACGGCATCCAAAACACACTGCTCATCGTGGAGGCAGGCGAGCCGGTCCCCTGGACGAAGTCGGAGGACCTGCCCTTCGAGCCTGGCAAGCCGCTGCCGAAGTTGGGCGGGCTCTTCCCGGAGGGGTTCCACGCGGTCTTCTGCGACTATTCCGCTCTCTTCATTCCGAAAGAGACACCGCAAGACCAGGTCCGCGCCCTGATCACCTGGGACGGCCGCGAGAAGGTGAACCCTCGCCGGCTGGTCCCTTGAGAAGAGACCCCCTCACCCCCAGCCCCTCGCCCCCGCTTCGGGGGCGAGGGGAGCAGACGCAGGACACGATTGCGTCAGGGCAAGTTGATGATCTCCTCACCGTTCCGCGTCAGCAGGGCTCGCAGGGTTGCCGGGTCGATCTTTGCCGGCAGGAAGCGCGCCGAGCCATCAGCGAACGCCGTGAGGTATCCCTTCCCGCCGTGATTGCGCAGGCCGCGAGCTGGGTCCTTCGGGTCGGACGTCCAGTCCTCCGGCTTCGTCCAGACGACGGCTCGATCGTCCTCCCCCTCGACGAGCATGATCGTGAGCGACGTGCCATCGGTGATCTCGGTGATCTTGATCGGCTTGCTGCCGGGAAAGATCGTGTCCAGGCCGACCGGCACCAGGTAGGTCGTCTTGCCGTCGCGCGCCAGCCGCGGGTCGGCGGAGGCCGAGGCGAAGACTTTCGGCATCTTCTTGATCAGTTTCTTGTTGTGTTCGCTGTCCCACGGTTCGTCGAGCTTGAACTCCTTGTACAGCTTCTCCTGGTCAAGGTGGGGCAACAGGTGGACGCGCCAGCTGAGCAGGCGCTTGTTCTGCTTGTCGGTGCTGACTGCGGCCGGAAAGTGGTTGTGCTTGTCATGATAGTTGAGCATGGCAAGGGCGAGCTGTCGCAGGTTGCTCATGGAGCGGGCGCGCTCGGCGGCCTCGCGCTGCGCACGGACCACCGGCACCAGCAGGACGGTTAGCTCGTCCCCCTTCAGAGCCAGCGTTAACCGGTCGCTCTCGACCTTGGGTGTCAGCAGTTCGGTCACTTTGTCGAAGCGAGGGAACGCCTGCCGCACCCCGTTCTCCTTGCCCACTGCGACGAGCAGTTTCGCGGCCAGCTCCCGCAACCCCTTCGCGGTCGCCGCATCGGTCCCCTTGACCACGACGCGGAGGTTTGCCTTCGGCGGGAGGTCGAAGCCGGCGGCAACCCACTCGACGCCCTCCGCCACCAGCTTGGTGGGCGCGCCCCCCAACTCGCGCGGCAGCGTCGGGAGCGCCTCCGTGAGACTGCGTCGCAGGGCCGGCGTCGGGGCAGCGGCGATTTGGATGATTGCAGCACCGGCGGCATCGAGGGCGCGGGCGAACTCCGGCCGCGGCCGCGGCTTGGCTCCGCGGAGCCGTTTTAGCGTCTCCCCGCTCGACCCGATCAGCGCGCCTTCGCGCTCCTCGAACAGGAAGTTGCCGATCAGCTCCGACTTTGCCAGCACGCTCTTCAGGGCTTTGACATCGGTCCCCTTGCCGACGGGGAAGACCACCAGCGGCGGGCCCTCGGGCAGGTCGGCAAGGCTCAGGACAACATAGACCTCCCGGACGCCCACCTTGCCGAGACCGTCCGTTAGTCGGCGCAGCTCGTCGTGTGGACCGGCAGATTCCCTGGGATCGCCTCGCTGCACGCGCGCCAGCCAGCGAAAGAAGCCATCGACATCGAGGCGCGAAAGGTCGACGCGGACGACCGCGACCGTCTGCTCGTCGAGGAAGGGAACAACGGCCTTGCCGGGGTCGATGCCCTCCGCGGCAGCTGCGGCCGGCGCGCACAGGAGGAGCACGAGGAGGAGTACGAACCTGTTGCCCATGAGGTTTCTCCGGAATTTAGGCCAGTCAGGGCCGCCGCTTGCGGCTTAGCCCGACGCGCCAGCGAGGGTTTGACCTGTTCCTCGCTGGCGCGTCGGGCTAAGTTGCAAGCGGCGAGGACTGTGGCCGAGATCACTTCTTCAGGGTGATTTCATACACGAGAGTATTCGCAGGGTTTGGCGTCTGTCCGGGCGGCGGTGGGGCCGACAGCGTCGCCGTGTCGCCGGCCGCGCGGTATCCGAACGGCTTGCCCGTCACCGGGTCGGCGGGTACGGGCACATCGGTGATCTCGTCGAGCCGGGCGGGCAGCTTGCCATCGTGGGCGACGGCGTACAGGCGCAGGGCCTCGACGCAGCGCAGGGCGTCGACCTTTCGCTGGAGGAAGGCCTGCGAATCGAGCACCTTCTCCAGGCCAGGGAGATACAGGTAAGCCAGCGCGCTGGCCTGCTCGGCCCGGTCTCGCTTCAGCCGCTCTAGCGTCTGGTCGATCCTTGGCCGTGCCTGCTCGTAGGGGAGGGCCGTCCATTTGCGCAGCTCGTCGTAGATGCGGTCGTAGGTGGCGACCTCGAAGAGCAGATACGTCTGGATCACGGGCAGGGCATCCACGTCCCGTGGTTGCCAGCCGTTGGCGAGGAGGGTGCGGCGAGCCTGGGGATAGGCCTTCGCCGCCTGCACAGCGAGATTCAGCCGATCTTCTAGCTCACCGGACCGTCGCTCCCCTCCGGCCTGCCAGGCCCCCCGTAACCGTAGCATCATCGCATCGAGTTGGGCGGGCGACAGCGGCAAGGGCCGATCACTGGCGAGGGTGTCGCGCGCCTCCGGGAACAGCTGGTCGAGGAACAGCGACTCCCCCTGCAACGGCTTGCGCAGGTCGATGAGCGGGCGTGGCAGGTCGGTCAGCGCCCAGTAGAGGTTGGGCGCGCCGGGCTGCTGAATCCACTGGCGCGTTTCGTCGAGGGTCAGGCGGGCGAGGAAAGCACCGACCAGCGCGTGGATCAGCGTCGGCCCGTCGGCAACGTGGCGGGCCACGGCGAAGCCAGTCTGCAAGGAGTGAGTCACGCGATCGTGTCGGCCTTCCACCATCTCCAGCCGGGCGCGCAGCATCAGTACGCGAGCGAAGCCGCGGAAACCCTGGAGGTCGGGCATCAGCAGGGCGATGCCCTCCTTGCGGGCGCGCTCGGTCAGCTCCCAGTTGCAGAACTCACGGCGAGCGGCGAGGTCGATTTCCTGGAGGGCCTTGTCGTGGAGGACCCAGCGAAACTCGTCCAGGGGGACCTTGTTGGGGTGCGCCTCGTGCTCGTCAAGCCGCTTCGCCACTTTGGGCTGCAGGTGGGTTAGCCAGTCCGGTGAAAAGGCGCGGTAGTAGAGCAGGGCGGCGTTGCCGGGCTTCAGCTCGCGCAGCTCCGGGAGGAGGTGATACTTCAGGGCAGGCGTCGGCTCGCCGGCCGGGCGCAGCGTCAGGCGGACGGGCGCGACGGCAGGGCCCTCCTCCTGGGCCAGGCTTGGGCTTGCAGCGAGCAGCAGCACAGATGCGGCAGCGAGAGGGGACAGGCTCCGTTTCACCAGCGGCCTCCGGGTCATTCAGAATAATTTCGACGGTTTCGAGGGTACATCGGGGAATTGACGCAGTTCGGCCGGCGTCAGCGGCTGCGACGATCGCGAGCGCGGTGCCGCCGCCGGCAGCACGTCGACACCCCAGCGCAGCACCTCCTGGCGACGGCGCAGGTAGTCTGTCTCTGCCGGGGCGAACACAGGTATCGTGGGGTCCGTCTGGTCTGTGACAGGAACGTCCGGGGATGGTTCCCGCGGCGGGATGAAGGACCGAGCGGACGGTTCGGACACGCGCACCAGGACGGTGCGCTCGACGACCGAGGGCGCGGGGCGCGCCAGCAGTAGCAGCCCAAGGACAGTGGCGAGCAGCGATGACGTGGCGGCAAGGAGCGGCCATCTCCGTCCAGGCCGCGCTGACGCCCGGCCGGCCTCAAACAGCACACGATCGCGCGACAGGCTACCTGGCAGGGGAGTCAGCCGGCCCAGGGCCTCTTCCAGGGTACTCAGCCCCGCGTCGGGGAGTGATTCGGACATGGCACGCGTAACCTTTCCCGCAGGGCGGCCAGCCCGGCGTGGTAGTGACGGTGGGCGGCGCTCGCCGACAGCCCGGTCAGGTCGCTGACCTGCTCGAACGTCAGGCCGCCCCAGAGCCGAGCGACCAGCACCTCGCGCTGCTCCAGGGGCAGCGTCTGCAGCGCTCGCGTGGCCGCCTCGGCGTCAAGACCGTCGCCCTCGGACGGGACGAACCAGGCGGGGGCGGTGGCAGCCGCGCGGGCCTCATGGTGCCTCCGGCGGCGCTCGGCTCGCAGGGCGCTGAGGGCCGCGTTGCGGACCACTCGGTAGAGCCAGGGCACGACCTCGGCGGGGAGCGGGCACTGGGCAGCGAGCTTGACGAACGCCTCCTGGACGACGTCCTCGGGCGAGGCGCACCACTGGCGTGCGTACAGCACCAGCGCTGCCGCATGATCGTCCATCAGGCGGCCCAGCTGCTCGGGTCCCATCACCTGCATGACGCCGCTCGGGACGGTTCGTCCCAGAAAAATCGATCCCTCTCGCCGATCTCCCCCGCCCGGAGGATGGGTTGCGTGCTCACCCGGATTGGGCAGCGTGCGTAGGCAAGGAGCGCCTCGCGCCGTATCTAAACACCGGAACCTGCTCTCCTACTCTACGGATTGCCCTCTTCTGTCTGTTCCTGGGAGCGTTTTCCGTGCCTGCGATGGACCGCCTCGACAGTGAGCAACGCTTCCACGACCGCCAGGCCCTGCGTCGGGCTGACACGTTCGCCTGCGACCCCGCCCGGTTGCACGTAGACGACGCCTGGCTCGACCACGAGACCTGGGTTCGGCCTGCGTTCGCGGCACTGGGTGATGTCGCCGGGCTGCGCGTCCTCGACTACGGCTGCGGCCACGGCATGGCGTCCGTAGTGCTGGCGCGGCGCGGGGCCGACGTCACGGCGTTCGACCTGTCGCCTGGCTACCTCGCCGAGGCGCGGGCCCGGGCCCAGGCCAACGGGGTGCGGATCGACCTCCTCTGTGCCGATGCGGAGCGATTGCCATTTGCCGACGGCAGTTTCGACCGCGTCTGGGGCAATGCCGTCTTGCACCATCTCGACCTTGACCGGGCGGCGCGTGAGCTGCGCCGCGTGCTGAGGCCCGGCGGATGGGCCGTCTTCTGCGAGCCGTGGGGCGGCAATCCGCTGCTCAACTGGGCGCGCGCCCGTCTGCCCTATCCCGGCAAAGGCCGCACCCCCGACGAACATCCCCTCCGTCCCCGCGATCTGCGTCCGCTGCGGAGGGTCTTTCCGGGACTGACCGTCCGCGGATTTCAGCTGCTCTCAATGGTCCGTCGCGTGTTGCGGCCCGGCCGGCTGACGGCGTCGCTGGAGCGGATCGACGAGCGATTGCTGACACGCTTCCCTGCTCTTCAGCGATTTTGCCGGTACGTCGTTCTCACCCTGCGGCGCTGAGCCTATAATGAGCGCTTCGAGAGTTGGCATCGCAGGAAGTACCCATGAGCCAGACATCCCCCAGCCCTGCGAACACCGGCGGGCCGGCCTCCGCAGCCTTCCCCGCAGGCGGGGCCTCCTCCGGGGCGGATGTCCTCGTCGCCTGGCCGCGGACTGCTCAATGGGCGATGGCGGTCCTGCTCGTCCTCGCAACTCTTCTGATCGCTCTCTCCTCCCTTGGCTCGATGCGCTGGGGGGCCCGGCCGACGCGGTTGGAGCGCGACGCGGCGTCCGACGGTCGCATCAACCTTAATCGCGCGGACCGAGTCCAATTGCTGCAACTGCCCAACGTCGGCGAGAGCCTGGCCGAGCGCATCGAGGAATACCGCCGGGTCAACGGCCCCTTCCGCAGCGTCGACGAACTGAAGAACGTGCCCGGCATCGGCGACACGCGCCTGCGAACCCTCCGCCCGTGGGTCTGCGTCGAATCGGAGGAAGCCGACGCGACCGATGCCGACGGCCCGTCGGCTTCGCCCGTGGCGATGAAAGGGAAGAGCCGGCCGAGTGGGTCCCCGATGACGTCCCGGTCGAAGAAGGGCGAGGCGCTCACCGGGCCTATCGACATCAACCGGGCGAGTGAGGAGCAACTGCAACAGTTGCCCGGCATCGGGCCGGAGCTGGCGCGTCGAATCATCGACCGGCGCCGTATCGCCCCGTTTCGATCCGTGGACGAGCTACGGCGTGTGCGGGGCATCGGCGCCAAGACGCTGGAAAAACTACGGCCATTCGTCACCGTCGGGACCATGCCGGAACGGGCCGCATGAGTGGAACGGTCCCTTGGGCGGAACACGGGAGGATGGCCGTGGCCTACCGCATCCGGTATTCGACTGACGCCGAAACTCACCTGCGAGCCCTGAGTGCGGCTCAGCGAAGTCTGGTCCTCGACACCGTCGACAGGCAACTCAGGCATCAGCCGACGAGCGAGACACGCAACCGCAAGTTTATGCGCCCGAACCCGCTCGCCCCCTGGGAACTACGCATCCGCAATCTTCGTGTCTTCTATGACGTACTGGAGGAGCCCGAACAAGTCGTTGTTGTTCACGCGATCGGGATCAAGGTAGGTAATCGTGTTGTTATCGCTGGGGAGGAGTGGAGTGATGAAGGCTCTGGACATTAGCTCGATCAAGGGATCGTTCGCCGCCGCCATCCGGAAACTTCGGGGCGAACCCGTTGCCCTGACCGACGGAGACACGCCGATTGCCGTGTTGCTTCCAGTCGAGAACGCGGACCTCGAAACGGTTTCTCTCAGCTTCAATCCGCAGTTCCTGGCAATGATCGAACGTTCACGCGCTCGATATTATCAGGAAGGAGGAATCAGTCCTGAAGAGATGCGTCGCCGGCTCGGCATGGAACCGGCGGTGGAAGCGAAGCCACACACAAGGCGAAAGCGAAAGGCCAACTGAGGCCTTCCGAAGGGAGGGCGAGGCTCCTGCCGAGCCGGCTCGGCAGGAGCCTCGCCCTCCCGAACACGGTCAAGCGGGGAAGTCATGGCAGCGCAGTTCGAGTTGATCAGTCCCTTCCAGCCCGCCGGCGATCAGCCCAAGGCGATCGAGAAACTTGTCCGCGGCTATCGCGACGGACAGCAGAAGCAGGTCCTGCTCGGTGCCACCGGCACGGGCAAGACGCACACCGCAGCCCACGTCATCGCCCAGCTCGCCAAGCCGGCCCTGGTGCTGGCGCACAACAAGACGCTCGCGGCCCAGCTCTACAAGGAGCTGCGCGGCTTCTTCCCCAAGAACGCCGTCCACTACTTCGTCAGCTATTACGACTATTATCAGCCCGAAGCCTACATCCCGCAGCGCGACATCTACATCGAGAAGGACGCGCTCATCAACGAGAACATCGACCGCCTGCGCCTGGCCGCCACCAGCGCCCTGGTCAGCCGCGAGGACGTCGTCATCGTCGCCAGTGTCTCGTGCATCTACGGCCTGGGCTCGCCCAGCGATTACAAGCGCATGATGGTCCATGTCCCCAAGGGGGCCCTGGTCGAGCGCGATACCCTGCTGTTGCGGCTCGTCGATATCCAGTATCAGCGCAACGACGTTGCTTTCACACGCGGCACTTTCCGCGTCCGCGGCGACACCATCGAGGTTTGGCCCGCCTACGAGGAGTACGCCCTGCGCATCGAGCTGTTCGGCGACGAGGTCGAGGCGCTGGCAATCATCAATCCGACCAGCGGCGAGACGCTGCGGGCCCTGGACGAACTCTACATCTACCCGGCCAAGCACTTCGTCACGCCAGAGGAGCGCATCCGCACTGCCGTCGAGGGCATCCGCGGCGAGCTGGAGGAACGTCTCACTCAGTTCAAGAACGAGGGCAAGCTGCTCGAGGCCGAGCGATTGCGGGCACGCACCAACTTCGATTTGGAGATGCTGCTTGAACTGGGCCACTGCTCCGGCATCGAGAACTATGCCCGCTGGTTCAGCGGCCGCAAGCCCGGTGAGCCGCCCTACACGCTGCTCGACTTCTTTCCCGACGATTTCCTCATGATCGTCGACGAGTCGCACGCCACGCTGCCGCAGGTGCGTGGCATGTTCGCCGGCGACCACAGCCGCAAGCTGACACTCGTCGAGCACGGCTTCCGTCTGCCCAGCGCGCTGGACAACCGCCCGCTCCGCTTCGACGAGTGGGAGAAGCGCGTCAAGCAAGTGCTGTTCATGTCGGCGACGCCGGGGCCCTACGAGCTGGAGATCACCCGCGGCGAAGTGGTCGAACAGATCATCCGCCCGACCGGCCTGGTCGACCCGCAGCTGCACGTCCGCGCTGCCCGCGGCCAGGTGCCCGATCTCGTCGGCGAGATCAAGAAGCGCGCCGAGAAGAATGAGCGCACGCTTGTCACGACGCTGACCAAGCGGCAGGCGGAGGACCTGGCGAACTACTTCCGCGAGGCAGGGCTGCGCTGCAAGTGGCTGCACTCCGAGCTGGACGCCATCGAGCGCGTGCAAATCCTGCGCGAGCTGCGCGAGGGAGGGTTCGATGTACTGGTCGGCGTCAACCTGCTGCGTGAGGGACTCGATCTGCCGGAGGTGTCGCTGGTCGCCATCCTCGACGCCGACAAGGAGGGATTTCTGCGGTCGGGAACATCGCTGATTCAGACAATCGGTCGGGCGGCGCGTAACGTCAACGCCGAGGTGATCCTCTACGCCGACCGCGTCACCGACTCGATGCAGCGCGCCATTGACGAGACGAATCGAAGGCGCGATTTGCAGCTGAAGTACAACGCCGAGCACGGCATCACGCCGGAGACGGTGCGATCGGCGATCAGCATGGGCATCGAGGGCGAGATCGCGGCGCACAAGTTCGCGCAGGAGGCGGCGGGCCTGGCGTCGGAGGACTATGTGACGCAGGAATACCTGGAAGCACTGCACGCGGAGATGCTGCAAGCGGCGGCCAACCTCGAGTTCGAGCGGGCCGCGGAGCTGCGCGACCGCATCGCCAAGCTCAAGGGCCAGCCGGTCGCCAGCTCGCAGAAGAAGCCGCCCCGCCGCCGCCGCCGCTGAGTCGTCCCTCAAGCGCTCTCCGCCAGCTGTACGCCAGCCAGGCGTTCGCCGCCCTGGCAGCGCTGGAACGAGTCCGCGCCTTCACCTGCGAATACGTCAAACAGGTGGAGTGGGCCAAAGCATGTGGTACTTCCCCGACCTATCTCGCCCGGCGGCGGACGAGGTGAACGCGACGAGAGGTCATCATGGCCGGTATCTGGAAAACCGTCCGGGTCTTCATCTCGTCGACCTTCCGCGACATGCACGCGGAGCGCGACCACCTCGTCAAGGTGGTCTTCCCCGCCCTGCGCGAGCGCCTGGAGAAGCACCGCATCTACCTGATCGACATCGACCTGCGCTGGGGCGTCACCCGGGAGCAAGCCGAGAACGACCTGGTTCTCGACCTCTGTCTTCAGCAGATCGACGAGTGCCGGCCGTTCTTCCTCGGCATCCTGGGCGAGCGCTACGGTTGGGTTCCCACGCGCTACCCGGCCGATGCCCTCAAGAGGTTCGACCGGATTCAGCACCACACGGGCAAAAGCGTCACCGAGCTGGAAGTGCTTTACGGTGTGCTTCAGAACTGGCAGATGCCCGGTCGGGCCTTCTGCCTGTTCACGCTCGAAGGCGCCGGCTGACGGCCTGTTTTTCATCGCCAAGAAGCTGTAGCGTTCATCGGGTTTTCGGGCCTGAAGGCCACAAAACGATACCATAAAGAAGGAGGTGAGCCATGATCCGCAGCCGGCAAGAGAACAAGAAAATGAGCCGCTTTTCTGTAGATTTTGAAGTGGCCAATAACGACGATATGGCGGCGGTTCGGCGGGGCGACCTGGAGCCGAGCAAGGTTCGCCGGTTGACGATTGCCGGGATCGTGGATTCCGGCGCCGCCCGCTTAGTGCTTCCAAAACGCGTTGTCGAGCAACTTGGCTTGCCGGTTACCGAATACGTCAAGGTGAAGTATGCCGACGGCCGGACTGCAAAACGTCCCGTCGTGCAAGGAGTCCACGTCGAGCTGCAAGGCCGCCGCAGCATATTCAAGGCCACCGTCGAACCCAAACGCGACACGGCCCTGATTGGAGCCATTGTCCTGGAGGACCTGGATTTCCTGGTCGATTGCGAAAAGCAGCAGCTAGTGCCGCGTGATCCGAAGTTTATCGTCAGCGAGATTGAATAGGTCCTCGGACGCAAAGCCCCACCCCTGCCGAAAACGCCGACACCGGGGTTGCCGATCACCGCAGCAGACAGCCTCAGCCGGTTGTCCCCTTTTGTCTGGGAGCGGCGCGCGGGTAGAGTCCCTTCCGCTTGATGATTTGTACCAGGAGTTGATCGAGTTCCTGGTACTCGGGCGAGCCCAGGAATTCTTGCCGCTGCTCGGGGTCGGGAAAATACCGCGCAATCAACCCCCTCTGGGGGTCCGACAAAACGTTGGACAGGCTGATCCACGAGTCAGCCTGACGGGCGATCTTTTTTGCCTCGGCGACGAGTTGCTTTGCCTTGTTGCGAACTGACAGTACATCGTTAATCTTTTTCCGACAGTAGATCGTTTAGCTTATGTCGCTCAGAACCGACAGTACATCGTTTAGATTGGTGGCGGCGGTGAGCACTGTCCTGGGTCCTTGTGCGTGCGTGCGCTTGCCCAGCCCGGCCCGCTCGGTACGCTGGACAGGCCAGCGGAGGATACGGGAAACCCACGAATTCCCAGGGAAACTGGCGCTGCGCGGCCGGACCACCGCCCCCGTTGGGCCCGCCCCGGCGTCGTTGCCGACTGGCCTCGCCGGTCGCAACCGCCACCAGCCGGTGTCGCAAGTGTCGGCTCCAGCCGACATTCAGGGGGGTGATGAGGTGGCGGCAGAACGACCCTCCGGACTAAACGATGTACTGTCGGCCCGCACCTGGTCATAAGCAAAGACCGCGCGGCGAACCCGAAAGACGACCGCGTCTTCTGCTCCCACCAGGGCAATGTAAGGATGTCCGCCGCAGGCGGACGCCCTGTCCATGACCTCCATCAACTTGGACCCGGCCGCAATCACCTTGCCGCCCTGCACAGCCACCCACTGTCCCCGATACAGACCCAGTAAACTGTCGCGCATGTGCAAGTAGGCTTGCTCGTTGGCCAGAAAGTCCGGGTGCAACCGCTGTTGCTGGTCTTGTGGAAGGTTGGTGGTCTGAATCTGCAACATGCCTGAGTCCCTCCTGCGCGGTTTGGGGTAGCTTGCCTGTGCTGATGGAACTGCTCAGCATTATATCTTGTCCAGACTCTGCTGAGGAGTTGCACTCGCGGTGGATGAGCAGGTCGCGGACCTACACTGGCGGGCGTTCGTCGCCGGTGGCCTGGCGCGGGTATTCGGTCCCGCTATTCGGCAGGTCTCCCGGCGACGGCCCGCCCTCGGCGATCGGTTCTTTCTGCGTCCCGATGCGGAACAGGATTGTCGCCAGAATCAGGAACAGGGCCACCGCGATCAGCTTGGCGGCGGGCGAGCCCATGTACGCCTGCGTTTGCTCGGGGATCTTTGTGAGCGACGGGTCCAACGACTCTCCGAAGAACCGTCCAACATTGACGACGTTGAGCGCGCCGGGGACCATGGCGACGAAACCGATGATCAGACCGCACAGCGTTCCCCCGGCGATGTAGCCGCTGGACAGCAGCACGCCGGGGCTCGTCTCCGTCTCGGCCTCCGACGCCGAGACACCGCGCCAGCGGTCCGTCAGCCAGCGGACTAGCCCGCCGATAAAGATGGGCATGGCCGTGCTCAGCCCCAGGTACATGCCGACGGCGACCGGCAAAGCGGACACACCCATCAGCTCCAGGGACACCGCGATCAGCACGCCCGTGATGACCAGCGCCCACTCGAGGTTGCCGCCGAGGATGCCCTTGATGATCAGCGCGAACAGCTCCGGCTGCGGGGCCTTGAACCGCTCCGACGCTTCCTCCCCGTTGTCCATGACCTTGGACTCGCGCTTGATGGGCACGTCGGTCCGGTAGACGAGCTTGCCGTCGTCATCGACGAGGTAGCGGCCCGGCGAGACCTTGTACGGGTTCTCCTCGAGGAGGTGGACGACGCGATACTCCTTTTCGTCGAGCAGTTCGCCGCGGTCGTAGGGCTTGCCAGGCCGCTCGTGCGGGGCGTCGGCGGGGATGTCCGCCTTCTTCAGCTGCGCCTGGTTGAAGCCCTTCTTCGTGTAGTGGGTGCCGCCGGCGTTGAGCAGCAGCATGGTGCCGCCGTTGGACGAGGCGATGCAGACCACGGCCGCGACGGACAGGGCCGTCAACATGACGGTCGGGTCGGACTTGCTGGTCTTGCCGACCAGCACGAAAATCAGGCAGGTCAAGAGCAGCGTGGCGATGGTCATGCCCGAGATCGGGTTGGACGAGGAGCCGACCTCGCCGGTCAGCCGCGACGAGACGGTGACGAAGAGGAAGCCGAATAGCAGGATCATCACCGCGCCGAGGATGCCCTGCAGGGTGAAGCCCAGCCCCAGCTGCGGAACCAGAGCGAGGACAATGACCAAGGCAAGGCTGCCGAAGAAGACGACAGTGATCGGCAGGTCGCGCTCGGTGCGGGCGGTGGAGGTGGCGCCGCCGGCGCCTGAGGATCGGAGGTCGCGGACGCCGGCGACGATCGAGGAGATAATGAGCGGCATGGCGCGCAACATGCTGATGATGCCGCCAGCCGCGACGGCCCCGGCGCCAATGTAACGCAGGTATTTCCTGTAGATCTCGTCGGGGTCCATGTTGCGGATCAGGCCGACATCCTTGCCCGTCTCCTCGTCGATCTTCGAGACGGCGGGCGGCACCGGCTGGTCCAGGCGTTCCCCGAAGGTGGCGATCAGAGGGCCGATGATGAAGAAGGAGATGACGGCCCCTGCCATCATCATGCAGGCGATGCGCGGGCCGATCAGGTAGCCGACGCCGAGCATTTCCGGCGCCAGTTCGCCGCTGATGGCCGCCCCCTTCAGGCCGACCTTCTCCGTGCCCTCGCCGGTGTAGAGGTTCTGCGTTGGCTCGTCGGACCACAGCCGCAGGCCCTTAGTGAGCAGCTTGTGGACAAAAGCGATCCCGAAGCCAATGAAGACCATCCGGGCCGAGGCTCCTCCCTTCTCACCGGCGATGAGCACCTCGGCGCAGGCGGTCCCTTCCGGATACTTCAGCTTGCCGTGCTGCTTGACGATAAAGGCTCGCCGCAGCGGAATCATCAGCAAGATGCCGAGCAGCCCGCCCAGCACGGCGACCGTCATCACGTTGACCCAGTGCATCTCGAAGCCGATCAGCAAGAGCGCCGGCATCGTGACGCCGACGCCGAAGGCCAGCGACTCGCCGGCCGAGCCGGCTGTCTGCACGATGTTGTTCTCGAGGATCGTCGCCTGGCGGATCTTGAACCACTTCGAGAAGGCACGGAACAGCGTGATCGACAGCACCGCGATCGGCACCGACGCCGACACCGTCATGCCGACCTTGAGCAGCAGATACAAGGACGAGGCGCCGAAGATGATGCCCAGCACAGCGCCGACCAGCAGCGGCCCCCAGGTGAACTCGGGGAGGACCACCTCGTCGGCGACGTAGGGCTGGTGCTCGGCGGCCCCCGCGTTCGTCACCTCCGGACCGGCGGTCTGAGAGCCCTGGGTCGGCGCGGACATGAGTGCGACTCCGAGAAAACGGGCGAGACGTCCCCGGCTGATGTTGTCGATACATTGGCAAGTCGCGGGAGGGAAAGCAAGTCCCCGCCCGGCGATTTACAAAACGTCGCGGCCCGTGCGCGGGCGCGGCAGATCCATTGCCGCGCCCGCGCACGGGCCGTCCGGTGCAGGCGCCATTGCGGGACGGTCGGTTCAATACTCCTGGAAGCAGCTGCGTTCCTTGTTGGAGCACTGCTTCAGGCCGACCTCGTCGCCATCGGGGCCGTAGGACTTCGAGGTACACAGGCACCAGAAGTTCGACATACCTCCCTGATGTTCGGGATCATCGGCGAAGGCCTCGCCGAAGACGAGCATCGCCTTGGAGTAGAGATTGACGCAGCGCGGCTTGTAGTCGGTCGGTTCGTCGGCCATGAATCACCCAGCGGAAACCCGCCGCTTGCGGCTTTGCAGAGCGGGTGCTAAGCCGCAAGCGGCGCACTCTGATACCTTACGTCACCCAGTACTTCTTCGCGCCGGCGGCGGTCAGCAGGGCCCGCTTGACCGCGACCGCCAGCAGTCTCAGCTTGTACTCGTTCTGCTTCAGCGGCTTGGCTCCCTCCGTGGCGGCCTCGCCCGCCTTGGCCGCCGTCTCTTCCGTGATCTCCTTGCCCTCGACCTCCTTCATGGCGGCGTCGGCGATCAGCGGCGTCGGCGCGACGTGGCCCAGGATGATGCGCACCTCCTTCGCCTTCTTCCCGTCCAGATGGAAGGCTACAACCGCCTGCGCCATCGGCCAGTCGTAGGAGCGCTTCTGGGCCACCTCGTAGTTGGCGCTGCGCAACCCCTTCTCCGCCGGGATGCTCACCGACAGCACCAGCTCGTTGGCCTCCAGGACGTGCTCCCGCTCACCCTCCTTGCGCGGCGCACGATAGAACTCCGCCAGCTTGACCGTCCGCTTGCCCTTGGGCCCGAGCACCTCGGCGCTTGCTCCGTAGGCGATCAATGCCGGGGCAATCGTCGAGGGACTGACGATCACGCACGTGTGTTCCTTGGTGAAAATCGCGTGGTAGCGATTCTCACCGTCCAGGGCGTAGCATTTGTCGCCGCCCTTGAGCAGACAGCGGACGTGCTCGTCGCGGAAGTACCAGCAGCGGTTGCGCTGGCACAGGTTGCCGCCGAGCGTCGCCATGTTGCGGATCTGCGGCGTCCCCAATCCGCCGGCGGCACTGGCCAGCGCCGGGAAATGCTCCTTGATGCCGGAGTCGCTCGCTACGGTGGCGATCTTCGTGCCGGCGCCAATGACGACGACCGGCGGTTCCTTCTCCAGGACGCTGATGCCGTCGAAGCCCTTGATGGCGGCGACGCTGATCACCTTCGACGGCTGGGCGACGTACTCCTTCTGCAGGTCGAGCAGGTCGGTGCCGCCCCCCAGCAGTTCGGCGGTGCCCCACGTCTTGTCCAGCAGCGCGACGGCAGCCTCCGGACTGGAGGGGCGGAAATACTGGAAGTTTTTCATGACTGCTTCCCCCCCTTCTTGGCCAGGGCGGCCAGGACGTGGTCGGGAGTGAACGGCGTGTACGGCACGCGCACCCCCAGCGCATTGAAGACGGCGTTGCCGATCGCGGCGGCCGTCGAGATGGTCGGCGGCTCGCCGATGCCGATGACGCCACGCTCCGGCATATCCATCATGTGGACGACGACATCCGGCATGTCCTTGATGCCGCCCAGCTTGTAGAACTCCATGTCGTCGTTGACCTGCCGGCCGGTCGTCGCATCGAAGAGGTTCTCCTCGAACAGGGCGTAGTTGACGCCCATGATGACGCCGCCGGCGACCTGCGACTCGCAGCCGAGCTTGTTGATGATCAGGCCGCAGTCCTGCACCGCGACGACCCTCGTGCAGCGCACGATGCCCGTCTCGGTGTCGACCGAGACCTCGGCGACCTGGACGCCACCGACGCCGCTGCTCGAGATGCCGCGGTTCTCCGGCTGCTCCGACTCCGCGAAGGTCCAGGTGCCGGTGCCGCGGGCGTCATCCATGCCGAGCCGGGCACAGGCCTCCTTCCACGACCAGCTCTTGTCGCGGCCCTTGTCGACGACCTTGCCGTTCTCCAGGCTCAGGTCCTCCTTCTTGGAGCCGAGCTTCTTGGCGATCTTCTCGAACAGATCGTCGCGCGCCGCGGCTACCGCCTGGAGCGTCGCCGGGGCCTGCGACGGGCAGGTGGTGCTGCCGCCCGAGCCGGTCGAGCGCCCATACTGGCTCTCGCCAATCTTGAGCGTGATGTCTTCCGGTTTCAGTCCGAGCAGCTCGGCGACGACAATCGCCGTCACCGTGCGCTGGGCGGTGCCAAGGTCCTGCGTCGAGGATTCGGCCAGGACGGAGCCGTCCTTGGAGATGACGACCTTGCACTCGTTGACCTGCCCGCTGGCCTGCCCGCCCCAGGTGTGCAGGGCCATGCCGATGCCGTGCTTGACCACCCCCGTGCCCGCGCCGGGGGGGTGCCATTTCTTCTTCCAGTCGGACTTGGCCGCCGCGATCTCGATCTGCCGCGTGTAGAGCGTGTGGCGGATCGCGTCGATGTGGATCGGGTTGGTCTGGGCCTTTTCCTGGTCGTTGGGCGGCAGGTTCTTCAGGCGGACCAGCATCGGGTCCATGCCGAGCTTGGCCGCCAGGTCGTCGAGGGCGCAGTCGGTCATGAAGCAGCTCTGCGGGTGGTTGGGGGCGCGCATGGCCCGCTGGTTGCCGCGGTTGAGCCGCACCGCCGTCTGCTTCACGCGCGTGTTCGGAAAGGTGTAGACGTAGGGAAGCTTCACAGTCGCGGCGCCGATGTGGCCGGGTATCGAGTACACGTCCGCCTCGTAGGCGACGATCGTGCCGTCCTTCTTGGCGCCGATCTTGACCTTGCCGGCAATCGACGGCCGGTTGCCGCCCGCGGTGATCTCGGAGGCGCGGTCGAGCATCAGCTTGACCGGCGCCTTGGCCTTGCGGGCCAGTTCCGCGGCGACCCTGCCCTGGATGTCGGGGCCGAATTTACTCCCAAAGCCCCCGCCGATGTAGTGTGTGATGCACTTCACCTTGGTGGCGGGGATGCGCATCATGATGGCCAGCTGCTGGGCCGTGCCGGTGACGGCCTGCGTCGAGGCCCACACCGTCAGCGAGTCGTCCTCGCCCCACTCGGCGACGAGGCCGTGCGGCTCCAGGCACTGGTGCGCGATGACCGCCACGCCGTACTCACCCTCCGAGACGACGTCGGCGTCGTCGAACCCCTTGGCGCCCTTGCCGGAGCTGTCGTCGCTGACGACGTTGACGTTCTTGCGCTGTCCGCCGCCGGGGACGGTGCCGAGGTCCTTCTTCAGAGCGTCTTCTTCCCGGACCAGGTGCGGCAGCACCTCGTACTCGATCTTGACCGCGCGGACCGCGTCCTGGGCGTGCTCCTCGGTGTCACAGGCGATGGCGAGCACCTCGTCGCCGGCGTAGAACAGTTCCTTCCCCGCATTGGCGACGACGTGGATCGCCTTGAAGCCGGGCATCTTCTCGGCGTCGGAGGTGTCGAGGCTCTTGATCTTGGCGTGGGCGTGCGGGCTGCGCAGCATGACGGCGTGCAGCTGGCCGGGGCGGTTGATGTCGTAGCTGTAGCGGGCGCGGCCGGTGGCCTTGAAGGAGCCATCGACGCGCTGGACGCGGGTGCCGATCAGGCGGCGCTTCTGGGGCCATTTCGTTGCCATGACTCAGGCCTCCTTCCGTTTGACCTTGCAGAGCGCCGCGATCGCGTCGCGCATCTGCTCGTAGGTTCCGCAGCGGCAGATGTTGCCCGACAGGGCGTCCTCGATTTCGCCGGGGCCGGCGCTCGGGTTAGCCTGGAAGGCAGCGTACATCGAGACGACGAAGCCCGGCGTGCAGAAGCCGCACTGCTGGGCGTCGGCCTTCACGAAGGCGGCGGGCACCTTGTCGAGTTTGTCGCCGTCGACCAGCGACTCGGCGGTGCGAACCTTCTTGCCCTGCGCCTCCAGCGCCAGCGTGGTGCAGGCGTAGACGGGTTTGCCGTCGAGAAGGACGGTACAGGCGCCACAGGTGCCGCGGTCGCAGACCCGCTTGCAGCCGGTGACGTCGAGGTGGTTGCGGAGGGTGTCGAGCAGCGTGACGCGCGGCTCGACCTTGGTCTCCATCTTGGCGCCGTTGACGTCGAGGGTGAGGGCGACGGGGCCGGGCCCCATGCTCTCGGTCTTTTCCTTGGTTTTGTCGGCGGTGGCGGCCTGGACGACCGCCTCGGCCGTCCCGGCCAGGGCCGCCGTCGCGGCGGTCACGCCCGAGCCCTTGAGGAACTGGCGGCGTGACAGGCCGGCCCTGCTGTCGTTGCGTCCCGGTGCGTCGCTCATCGCTGGGACTCCTCTCCTTGTAGTTGCAGTGGCAGAACGCCCCTGCGAGCGCAGGGGGAAGGCGAACGTCGAAGATTCTAAGGGCGGCGCGGGCGCGACACAAGCGCCCAGATGATTTTTTCTGACCGTCACGGATTGGGGAGGCGCCGTATCAGCTTCGGGCCGGCTCCGCGCCGCCGGCCGGCTTGTCCCCCTGTACCTTCGCCTTGAAATACTCCAGCGTCCGCCGCAAACCCTCGGCGCGGTTGATGCGTGGCTCCCAGCCGAGCACCTGCCGTGCCCGCGCGATGTCAGGCTTGCGCACGCGCGGGTCGTCCTGCGGCAGCGGCCGATACTCGATCCGGCTCTGGCTGCCCGACAGCGCCAGGATCTCCTTCGCGAACTCGAGCACGGTCACCTCGTCGGGGTTGCCCAGGTTGACCGGCTCGTGGAAGTCGACGCGCAACAGGCGGACGATGCCCTCGACCAGGTCGTCGACGTAGCAGAAACTGCGCGTCTGCGAGCCGTCGCCGTAGACCGTCAGCGGGTCGCCCCGCAGCGCCTGCCCCATGAAGTTCGGCAGCACCCGGCCGTCGTCCAGTCGCATTCGAGGGCCGAACGTATTGAAGATACGAATTATCCGTGTATCGAGGCCGTGAGAGCGGTGGTAGGCCATTGTCATGGCCTCGGCGAACCGCTTCGCTTCATCGTAGACTCCACGTATCCCAATTGGGTTGACATGCCCCCAGTAGCCCTCGCGTTGAGGGTGGACCTGGGGGTCGCCGTAGACCTCCGACGTGCTCGCCAGCAGGTAGCGGGCGCCCTTGGCCCGGGCCAGTCCCAGCGTGTTGTGCGTCCCCAGCGAGCCGACCTTTAGTGTCGGGATCGGGTGGGCCAGGTAGTCGACCGGGCTGGCCGGCGAGGCGAAGTGTAGCACGTTGTCGAGCGGGCCGTCGACCTCCAGCGGGTGCGAGATGTTGTGGTCAACGAACGTGAACTGCTGGTTGGCGCGGAGGGGGTCGATGTTCGACAGTGTCCCTGTGATCAGGTTATCGACACAGATCACCTCGTGCCCCTCGGCTAGGAAACGTTCGCACAGGTGGGAGCCGATGAACCCCGCCCCGCCGGTGATTAGTGTACGCATGATAAGACGTCTCCTGCCGCTGCCAAGCCGAAGCCCGGTTGAAAAAAATGCGTAAATTCCGTATTCTAGGCGGGCGCTGGGTATGTGCCGAGCAACGCTCGCCAGGAAGGCCCAGCGCTGTTCCGAGAGAGGTTGACGTCCATGCCGACCCGTCCTATCCGCACGTTCACGGTTTTGCCCCATTTGCCGGAGAGGTTGCAAGCACTTCAGAAGCTGGCCTACAACCTCTGGTGGTGCTGGAACCCGGAGGCGGTGGCGCTGTTCCGCCGCATCGACGCCGAGAGCTTTGAGGCCCTCGATCACAACCCCGTCAAGCTACTCAGCAAGGTCGACCAGGCCCGTCTCGAAGAACTGCTTGACGACGACGGCTTCCTCGCCCACCTCGACCGCGTTGAGGTGGTCTTCGACATTTATATGAATGCCTCGACATGGTATCAGGAGAAACTGGCGTCGGGCTCGTGGCGCGGCGGCAGTCACGCCCGCGGCAACGGCACGGCAGCGCATGCCCCCGCCCGGCAACCCGTGGTCCTGTCGCCCACTCAGTACATCGCTCACTTCTCCGCCGAGTTCGGCCTCAACGAGAGCATTCCCGTTTACTCGGGCGGTCTCGGCGTCCTTGCCGGCGACCACCTCAAGGCGGCCAGCGACCTTGGCATCCCGCTGGTCGGCGTCGGCCTGATGTATCGCGAAGGCTATTTCCGCCAGTATCTCAACATCGACGGCTGGCAGCAGGAACGCTATCCCGAGAACGACTTCTTCCACCTGCCGCTCATTCCCGAGTCCAAGGACGACGGCTCGCCGCTTCTGGTCAGCATCCCGTTCCCCGGCCGCGACGTGCAGGCCCGCATCTGGCGCATCCAGGTCGGCCGCGTCCCGCTCTACCTGCTCGACACCAACATCCCCCAGAACAGCGCCGAGGACCGGCAGATCACCGGCCGGCTCTACGGGGGCGACCACGACATGCGCATCCGCCAGGAGATCGTCCTGGGCATCGGCGGCGTGCGCGCCCTCCGCGCCCTGGGCAAGCCGCCGACCGTCTGCCACATGAACGAGGGACATAGTGCGTTCTGTGGCCTGGAGCGCATCCGCCTCTTGATGGAGGAGTACCACCTCGACTTCGCCGCGGCACGCGAGGCCGTGACGGCGGGCACCGTGTTCACGACGCACACCCCGGTGCCGGCCGGTAACGATGTCTTTTCGCCGCACCTGGTCGAGCAATACTTCGGCCACCTGCTGCCGCAGTTCCGGATCAGCATGCACGACCTGCTCGGCCTGGGGCGGCAGAATCCCAATGATCACAGCGAACCGTTCTGCATGACCGTGCTGGCCATCCGGCTGGCGAACGTCTCCAATGGCGTCAGCGCCCTGCACGGCAAGGTGTCGCGCAAGATGTGGAAGGCGATCTGGCCCGACCTGCCCGAGGCGGAGGTGCCGATCACGCACGTCACCAACGGCGTCCACACGCCCTCGTGGGTATCGCCGGACCTGACGCAGCTGTACGACCGCTACCTCGGCCCGCAATGGTCGGAGCGGCCGGCCGAGCAAGAGGTGTGGAAACGCGTCGAGAACATTCCGGATGCAGAATTATGGCGGACGCACGAGCGGCGGCGCGAACGGCTGGTGGCGTTTGCCCGCGACCGGCTCAAGCGCCAGCTGACGCAGCGCGGCGCCCCGCCAGCGGAGATCGCCCGGGCCGACGAGGCCCTCGATCCGGAGGCACTGACGATCGGTTTCGCCCGCCGCTTCGCCACGTACAAGCGCGGCACGCTCCTGTTCCGCAACCTCGACAGGCTGACCGCCATGATCACGAGCAAGGAGCGGCCGGTGCAGATCATCTTCTCCGGCAAGGCGCACCCGCGCGACCACGGCGGCAAGGAACTGATCGCGGAGATCCTGCACGTCGGCCGCCGGCCGGAGTTCCGCCGCCGCATCGTCTTTCTGGAGGACTACGACATCGGCGTCGCCCGCTACATGGTGCAGGGGATCGACATCTGGCTGAACAACCCGCGCCGGCCGCTGGAGGCGTCGGGCACCAGCGGCATGAAGGCGGCCTGCAACGGCGGGCTGAACGTATCCGTCCTCGACGGCTGGTGGGAGGAGGGCTACGATCGGACCAACGGCTGGGCCATCGGTGCCGGCGAGGAGTATACCGATCTCACTTATCAGGATGACGTCGAGAGCCGTGCCATCTACGACCTGCTGGAGCAGGAGATCATCCCGCTGTTCTACACGCGCTCCAGTGACGGCCTGCCGCGGGGCTGGCTGAAGAGGATGAAGCGGTCGATCCTGACGATCGGCCCGGTCTTCAGCACGGGGCGAATGGTGGCGGAGTACATGGAGCGCTGCTACGCGCCGTCGATCGCTCGCTACGAGGCGCTGGCGCAGGGCGGGCTGAGCAAGGCGAGCGCCCTGGCGAAGTGGCGGCAGGCGGTGTACCGCAGCTGGTCGAATGTCCGCGTCGAAGGGGTGGAGGCCAATGGCGCCGACCCGATGCACGTCGGCAGCGCCCTGGAGGTGACGGCGCGAGTCAACCTGGGGCCGCTCGGCCCCGACGACGTGGAGGTGCAGTTGTTCCACGGCCTGGTTGACTCGCTGGGCGACATCCCGGCGCCGGCGACAGTGAGCATGAGTCACAACGGCGCGCGGGCAAAGAAGGACGGCAACGTCTGGATCTTCCACGGCACGATCCCGTGCCGGACCAGCGGGCAGCACGGCTACGCGGTCCGCGTCCTGCCGCGTCACCCCGACCTGCCGCACCCCTTCGAGCCCGGCCTGGTCTGCTGGGGCTGAGGGCTTGTCGGGCCCCGGCGCGACGGCATGGCAACCCGATCCGCCCAGACTTCCAAGCCGCGCGCCGGAGTGCAGGATTCAACCGTTCGACAAACGGCTCCTCATCGCCGCGCGTAGGCGAGGAAGACGTTGGTCACGGTTGTGTTCCTGGATGAGCACAAGCGCTCAGGCGAATCCTGGACGTTTCGCTGTCAGCCCATGAGCCACGCGGTCCGTGCCGCCGGTCAGCCGGTACAGTGGGCAGACGTCGTAGTCCTTGGCCAGCGGTTGCAGACCGAGGTACTCGCAGACAAAGTCGTGGTCGGGTGCTAGGGCCAGGGCGGCGGCAAACTGCTCGCTGACAAAGGCGCAGCCCGGCGCCGTCACCGGCTCGATCCGCGCTGCCCGGCTGACGTGACTGCCGAAGTAATTGTCTTTCCCGATGACCGCGTCGTATCCCTTGAACACCGGCCCCGTGTGCAAACCGATGCGCACGCCTGGCTTCTTGTCCTCCTTCAGCCGGAGACCGAACTTCTCGAAGTCGAAGTGCTCCATCTCCCGCAAGAGACGCAGGGCGAATGCAGCGCAGCTCTTCACATCCGCGAAGACGATGTACAGACCGTCGCCCCAGGTGTTCTGGAACAACGTCGAAGTGGTTTTCAGTTGCTCCTCGACGATGGCCAAAAATGCGATGAAGAAGGCAGGCAGGTGCGGTTCAGGGAGCCCCGTGAAACCGGCCACGTCGGCGAAGAGCATGGCTTGCACGGTGCGCTCCGACTTGCGCGAGGGGAGTGGTTCCCGCGGCGTCGGCAGGCTCGGCGCCGTCAGGTCCACACCGCGCCGTACCTCTGCCAGGTCGATGACGCGCGGTTCGCGCCCCGTCCTGCGCCAGTTGGCGACGAACGTCGCCAGGCCGCGCGGGCCGGGTTGCGGCGTCGGGTCCTGCACCACCAGGGCGATGGCCTCGACGCCAACCTGGGCGGCCCGCATCAGGGCCAGCCCCTGCATGAACGTGCCTGCGAAATCGTAGAGCACCTGGTCGTTGAGGAATTCCTCGGTGGTGGCGAAATGCCGGGTGACGCGCAGCAAGCCGCGCAGCTCTTCGTAGCGCCGCCGCCACGGCTCCAGCGCCTCAAGGCCGTAGGTGAGGCGTTCGGTGCAGAAGTCCTCCTCGGCAAACGGCAGGACGACGTGCAGTTCGGCGTCGCGCTCGCGCATCAGCTCGCCGAAGAGGATGTCGCTGCCGCAGCCGGGGCTGCAGTAGCCGATGTTGGGTTCGAGGGCGTCCAACTCGTGCTTGAGGGCGCGGCGGACGGCCGCTTCCAGGGCAGGAGCAGCGGGGAAGCGGACCGGCGCTCCGGGGCAGTCGATCCCGTGACCCGCGAAGACGACCACAGGCCCGAGGTGGAACAGGCCAAGCAGTTCGTCGCCGATAGGCAGGCCGTTGTCGCGGAGCAGGAGAAGCTGACGGAGCATGGCGGCGATATCGCCGTAGCTGTGGGCGTCCCGTGCGAGGCGCACGGCCTGGGCATAGCGTCCCTTGGAGGCGGTGTAGTCGTCAAGCAGAAGGTACGCCTCACCGAGAGTCGCCAGCAGCCAGTAATCGCGGTCCTTGCCGGGCTGGTCGAGTTCGCTGAGGACGCTGTCGCGGACTTTGACGGCGAGGGCGCGCGACTGCTGTGGATCGCCGGAGAGGAGGGCGAGGCTGGCAGCGTTGATGCCGGGAAACGTGTCGCCGCTCAGGTCGTAGGCTTGCCGGTAGAGGTCGAAGGCTTCGCGGAATCGGGCGGGGCGGTCGGCGCGGTCGGCGGGCCGGGCGGCGACATCCTTGCGGATGCGTCCGGCCAGGCTGATGGCGTCACTGCGAAGCGCGGGCGCCAGGTCGGTACGTGCGAGCAGCTCCTGTGCGAACCATTCAGCCTTGGTGGAGTTGCCGCTTCTCGCCAGGGCCAGGGCGCGGCAGTAAAGCAGGTCGTGGTCGTCGGGATAGAGTTTGCCCAGGCCGCGGGCGGCTACTTCGAGGGCGAGGGTCGGGTGTCCCTGCTTGAGGAGGAGGCGGGCGAAACGGCGGAGCAGTTCGGGCCCCTCCAGCCAGACGCCCAGGTACGGCTCCGTACGGCAGAGTGCGAGCAAGTTGAGCACCTGGGCGTCCTTCTGCTCAAGTTGTTCGAGGATGGCAACGGCGGTCGGGGCGGTCATGAGACAGACTCCTTGAGGAAGAGGATTCAAGGTGACAAGTCTTTGCGGTTACCACCGGCGGGTCCGTCCGTGTTCCATGCCGCCGTAAACCGCTTCGGCGATCAGCCGTTCGGCCTGAGCCGAGTCCGGTTCCGGCAAGATCCACTTGGCGACGCCGCTGCTATGGACGACGGTGTCGCTCATTGCCTCCGGTCCTCGGCGATGATGCGCTGCTGCCGCTCTTGTACTCGCGCGAGCCAGGCCCGCACATCACCATCTTCGACAGGCTGAACACTGAGCCGAACCCGCTGATTGTCAGGCAGCCCGACGTCTTGCAGCGGCTTGAACACGCCGTTCTGGTAAATGGCGTCAACTTGGGTCATCATCGAGTCACCTTCTCTGCTATTCTACAGCCCTGCGCGAGCCGGGAAAGCTCACGGCGCCTCAGTTTCCCGCAGATCGAGCCGGCAATCGTGGAGGTTGTCGATCGGTGCGGCGTACTTCTGGCCGATGGTTTCTTCCCCGCCCTTGTCCGGAAAACGTGGAAACAGTTTCATGGCAAGGATACAATAGCCGAGGACAGGCGTTCGCGAAGGCGCACAAGGTTTTCGGAATGAACCGTTTTACCCATGTTCCAGGCACATTGTATCGCGTCATGGAAGGAGTTCGGCGAGCGAAGGCGGCCCACATGTTTGCACACGCCCAGATTCGAGCGGAAGTGGTTGATCCGAACGGGCGGAGCCTGGGTGAGGGGGATATTCCACTTGAGGCACTGCGCTCGCCCAAGACCCTGATTCGTCGCATCACGCCGGGCGATCAGACACGATGGAATCGCGCCGTGGCCGGTGCCAAACAATCTGCCTTGCCGTATCCGCCCATCATCGTGGAACCTTATGGTGAAGAGGGCACAAGGATTGAAGACATTGGTTTTGATTTCGGAGATAACCCATGATCCGTATGGAACAGTATCCCCAGGCACTCAGGGCCCTGCAGCGGCTGATCGTTCACGCCAAATCACAAGCCTATCAGGCAGGAGAAAGCCGAGTGGCCGAGCTGTTGAATGACGTCGAGCTGCTTCCGGAGTACCTTGCCGATGAACGTGATCGCACCGGCGAGTTCGTCGAGATGCTGCAAGGGATCGCTCAAGTGAATCCGAGCTGTCGATACATAGTTGAGGAATTTGAAACAGCTTCGACCCGCACCAGCTGATGCAGCTCATGCGGTCGTCAACGCGTCCTGACTGAGCACCACGACAAACCAATCGCACTGGTTCAGCGCCTGGCGGATGTTCTCGGCGAAGTAGCCGCCGGGCATGTGGCGCGGGCATACCACGTCGTAATGTCATGGTCCCGAAGCCGCTCGACCAACCGGTCAACGAACGCAGCGTTCTTCGTGGAATGACCGATGAACACACGAGTATGAGCGAGGGGCATGCTTCCACCTCGAAAAGGCGATCCGAGTTTCACTCGCTGGTCACACGGCGCTTCGGACCTACTTCATGAGCGCGCTCCGGCGGAATCTTACGCCAGCGCTGCCTCGGCGTCTTCGAGTTCTTCCTTGCGGCGCCAGTAGCCGCACTGTTCGATCAGCTTGCGAGCGTCGGCCAGAGCGCCCTTATCGCGGAAGAGGCGGGCGCGGTAAAGCAGGATGTCGGCCATGTGCAGCCGCATCGGCCCGGGCTCAGCGATCTCCCACGCTTCGTCGAGATCGGCCCGGCAGCCGTCGGTTTCGCCCCGCACAAACCGCAACCAGGCCCGCGTCAATAGGCCGGGGGGAATGTGGTGCGAGGTTCCCGCTCGGCGGAGGCCATCAATGGCGACGTCGCACGCCGTCGTTTCCAGTCGCGCTAAGTCCGGCGAAGGTAATCCGGGAGATGCGGCCGAATCGAGCAAGGCCCCGTACAAGGAGGCTCGGGCGAGGGTGAGGTGGTCGAGAGATATACTTAGGACTGGGCTTTTGCAAAGTAAAGACTCTCTGGCCTCGATGGGTCCTTTTTGTACATTGTCGGAGGGTTTCCTTCGCCTCGGTCGTTTGTGGAGGTTCCGGCCATGG
>JACOUH010000276.1 GCA_016177925.1 Planctomycetota bacterium
CCTGGAGCAGCGCATCGCCCGCGTGCATCGGCTGGGCCAGCATCGGCCCGTGCAGGTGATCAACCTCGTCACGCGCGACAGCATCGAGGAGCGCGTACTGAAGACGATGGCGCTGAAACGCTCGTTGTTCGACGGCGTCTTCACGGGTGGCAGCGACGAGGTCAGCTTCGCGTCGCTGGGACAGCGGGCGTTCCTCGACACGGTCCGCGATCTCGTCACGACCGACGAGGCCAGGCCACCGGTGCCGCCGCCTCCGCCCGCCCCGGCGCCCGCGACGGCCGATCCGATGCAGACGCTGATCCAGGCAGGCATTCAGTTCCTGGAGGCACTCGCGGCCGTGATGTCGGCGAACGGGACGCAGGCCAACGGCGCCGCCTCGCCTCCTTCGGCTCCGCCCGCGCCGCAGCCGCCGCTGGTCGCGACCGATGCACAGACGGGCCGGCCGGTGCTGCAATTGCCGCTGCCATCGCCGGAGGTGCTGCAGCGCGGGGCGGTCGCCCTGCAGACCATCGTCAAGCGCGTTGCGGGACCGGAGAAGTAATCCGAACAAGCCGTCCCATCTTCCCCAGGCGGGTGTGCCGCTCGGCGATTCCACCACGCTCGCAGGCGCCGATGGCGAACTGCCACCAGCGACCGAAGCGCTGAACCCACAACTGGTGGACCGCATCGGCACCTTTGTCCCCAGCCTCATCGTTATCGGCTTCGTGCCGCTGCTCGGCGCCCTGGTCGCCCTGCTCTGGCCGGAACGCGATAGCATTCCCGGCCCGTTAGCCCACCCAATCCCGTCGGCGCGGTCTCCGCAACCCCTCGGGGGTGGCCGGAATAAAGGGGGCAGGAGGCTCAGCGAAAAGTCCTCGCCGGACGGAACCCGACGCTGCTGCTGCGGTACGCCGGCTCGACGAGGAAGCGGTTGGCAGAGCGCAGATCCAACGCATTGATGCTGAAGGCGCCGCCGCGCAACGAACGACCCTCTTGATTATTTATACTTAAAATATCTTCAATATCATCATAAACCTTGTCTGCCTCCCCGCGCGGATAGTCCTTGGCTCGGTCCTGGCACCAAGCAAAGACATTCCCGTGCCGGGGCTTCTGCTCCTCACCGAAAACGACATCACACGCGGCCGTGCAGGTACTCGTGCATCCAGAAGATGGTCTCCTCCCGGCTGGCCGCCTCGAAGGCATTGAGGTCGCCGATGGAGATCAGACCCAGCAGACGCCCCTCGCTGTCGACCACCGGCAGATGGCGGATGCGCCGGTTCATCATGGCGGTCCGTGCCTCCTCGATCGGCGTCTGGGGCCCGCAGCAGGCGACCTCGGCCGTCATCACCTCGGCGACGGTTGTCGTGGCCGGGGCCCGCTCCTCACCGACGACACGACGCAGCACGTCGCGCTCGGTGAACATGCCTGCGACGTGGTCCCCCTCCATCACGATGAGAGCGCCGATCTTGTGCTCATTCATGACCTGTGCCGCCTGCAGCACGGTCGCCTTCTCACCGATCGACCAGACCTGAGTTCCCTTCCTCGCCAGAATGTCTTTGACCACTGCCATGGAATGCTCCCTCCCAGTCGGCGATGCACTCTGAATTCCCAGCGCGACACCAATCCCCGCAAAGAGCCGAGGCAACCCCCTCAGCGCGAGCCTCCGTCTCCCCGAGAATACCCGTTGCTGCGCCGCGTGTCCCGTTGAAAGAAGGCCCCACCGGAAAAAAAGCCGTGTTTTTCTCCTGACGCAAACGGAATGCCAGGGCCGACAGCCTGGATCGTTACGCCCGGTCCGTTGAATCGTCGGAACGAACAACCTTGTTCTCCCCTCTTCGATTCCGGCGAAACGCAGGCGAGCGGCGCGACGTCAATCCGCCGGTGCGGGACATCCCACCGGCGGACTGACGTCGCGCCGCTCGCCGGTTGTGGTGGTCCTGCTCGGCGGTCCTGTGCGTCCCCGTCCTGACCGGGTGCGGATCTGTTCCAGCGCCCATTGCCTTCGCGGCGGTGCGTTCATGCGCGGATGCCCGCGAACACCACGGCCAAGGCTGAGCAGCGGCCCGCTTCGTGGAATAGGGCGGTCCTCAAGCGCCGCGGTCTGGGCTCCCGCTTCACCTGAAGTTGTCCGCGCTTGTTCAAAGAGGGCCGGCGGAATAGCATTGCTCACGGGGAGGCCGATTTCCTTGTCTCTCCCTCCCGCCGAGCTGTCTCCTCCCAGGAGGCATTCATGACCGGGGCATCCCTTATGGCAGACCCGCGATCCTCGATCCCTTCCCTTCACCCGGCAGCCGTCTCGCGCGGGGGGGCCCTCTGCGCAAGCCTCCTGTTCCCGACCGGGCGTCTACAGCGAGGTACTGAAGATTACCGACGCCAGGGGCCGGATCGACTTTGACTTCGCCGTCGTCAACGTCATCGACCGCAAGCAGCCGGACCAGCTGCCGCCGTCGATCCACGCGGTCTGCTTCCCCACAACCGGCGTCAAACCGGGGGATGCGGTGACGTTCCTGGTGCGGACCTTTCGTACGACCGACGGCAAGGAGACATGGGACTTCGGCGACGGCAGCCCGAAAGTGACCGTGCAGAGCGACGGCAACGTGGTGCCGCTGGCCAAGGAGGGCTACGCCCGCACCGTCCATCGCTTTGCCAAGCCCGGACACTACCTGGTACGTGTCGAACGAACCGACCGCCGGGGATTCACGGCCGTCGGGCATCTTCACCTCCGTGTCGGCCAGGATTGACAGGAGGGGGCCATATTCCGCCGGCGGAATCATCAACCGGAGCCCAAGATTCGGTCGGGATGTGGTGAGACCAGCTGGGACCACAACACCCACGCCGCTCGTCTCCGTTACGAGACGGTCCGCAGCAACTTGCAAAACTCGCGCAAGAACGGGGCATTCTGATGCCAGCCGCGGGCGCTGACCAGGTTCCCATCCACCACCACGTCCTGATCAACATACTCGCCGCCGAATTGGGTGATGTCCAGCGCGCACTTCGGCACGGTCGTGCCTTTTCGTCCGACCAGGCAACCTGCCGCAGCGGGAATCTCCACGCCATGGCACAGCATGGCCACCGGTTTGCCGGCGGCGAAGAAGTGCCGGGTGAGGGCCAGCAGGTACACGTCATAGCGCAAGTATTCCGGGGCCCGTCCGCCGGAGAAAAGGGCGGCAACATAGTCCTCGGGACGGACGTCCCGGAATGCCACGCTGGCCCGCACGTGGTAGGCCGGTTGTTCACGGGTGATGTCCCAGGGGATGGAGCTATCAGGCGGGACCTCGTGCATCACGCCGTGATAGAGGCGCGCCTCGGGACCGGCGACGACGACCTCGAACCCTTCTTCCTGCAGGCGGAAGAACGGGTAGAGGGTGTCCATGACTTCGGTTCCATCTCCGATCGGCATCAGGATCTTGCGCGGCACGGTCATTCACTCCAGAGTCGAAAGGCCGGGACATGTTCCCGCGGCATCATGTTTCCCCCAGATGACGGATCTTGACGGTCCTCCGGGACGCTCTGCAACTGCGCGGCAATGCGGACTTCGCTGCCAGCGCCGCCGAGGCGGCGAACGAGGTGGTGCTTCCACCGGGCGGCAGTTGCGGACCGTGCCGCGGGTTTGAGCAACTCGTCCAACGGGATCTTCTCGAACACCAACTGCGCCTGGCTTCCCTCATAAACGATGCCGACGTGGCGATCGTCGATACGCGTGAGACTGGGGTAGCCAGCACCGCGGCCCTCATCCAGGAGGAGGTGATACTTTTCGGGCCAGGTGCGGCCGTCGTCGAAGCTCACCTGGATCGTCTGGTGCGTCCGGCCTTTTTGCGAGTGCGGATTGGCGAACAGCAAGACGTGCTTTTTCGCGCCGGCCTCGGTGTAGTCGACGCGGAGCAAGCTGCCGTTGCAATTCGGCTCGATCAGCGTCTTGCGGTTGGTCGCGTGCGCCTGCCAGCTTTTTCCCAGGTCGCGGGTCACGAACACGGCCCGAAATCGTTCGCGTTCGTTGCGCATGTTGAGCATGAGGGAACCGTCGCCGAGCTGTACCGCCTGGCACTCGCTGCCGCCGCTGTAGGCCGGCGCGCCCACGATCCACGTCGCGCCGTGATCGCGGCTCGTCATCACGGTCGAAAACTCTTTCCCTTTCTCGTCACGCCCCTCGGCAGGCATCACGAGCGTTCCGTCCGCGAGATTGATCCCCTGTTGCGGGGAGGGCGCGAAGAGCCACCAGGCTTCTTTCTTCAGCTTGCGCGTCAGGTTCTCGGGCTTGCTCCAGGTGCGCCCGTCGTCCTTGGAACGTACCATCAGGAACTGAGCACTCTTCCCGATCTCGTAACCGGGTTCGGAACCATCGCCGGTCCACTGATGTTTGCCGGGCTTGCCATTCATCCAGACCGCGAAGCAAAAGCTCTCGCCCGTCTGTTGGTCAACGAGAATGCCCGGGTCGCTACAGCCGTTCTCTGCCTCAGGAAGCCCGCCATATTTCCCCATGTCCATGATGACGCGCTGCGGCTCCCAGGTGCTGCCACCATCCGTGCTGCGACTCAGCCCAATGTCGATGTCCTCCTGGAGGTCCCGTCCCATCCGCCGCCGCATGTCGTACACGCACAACAGCGTCCCCCTGGGCGTCGTGGCCAGCGCCGGGATGCGATAGGTATGCACCCCATCGTCTTTGTGTTTTCGCAAGGCGATCCCGATACGCTGACGGATTCCCGGCGATTGATCCTTTGCCGGAAGCTTCCCGGCGGTCGTTTCGACCGACGTGCAGAGGGCGGCGATCCGATGCGATAAATCGGCTGTCGGCTTGAGCCGGCCGGAAAGCCAGAACACGTTCTTCCTGCGCCGGAGAGCGAGATCGCCGCGGAAAGCCACTTTCCGCACCGGGCCCATCGGTTTTCCGAACGGGGAGGTCGGCGAGAACTCCTGCTTGTCGCCAGTCGCGAACAGTGCCAGCGACGCCAGGTCTCCGACATCATCAGACCTGTCCAATAGAAAGTGCATTGCCTGTAGACGCACCTCCTTCTCGCATTGAACGTCCACGACAATCTGCAACAGGATGTTGTATTCATTGCGAATCAGCACGGGATGCACCCGCCGCGACATCGTGACGGTGACGTCTTCTCCGGCTGCCTGGGCAATCGGACTGCCGACACACGAACACCACACAAGCCCTGCCAGCGTCGGCCATTTGCAGATCATGTCATCTCCTGATGCACGGGGATAATCACATCGGCAACCCCCTTCGTCCCCAGTATCGAACCCCGTCCGAGACGGTCGGCGAACCAGTTACTTTGCCTTCAGCGCCTTGCGCAGCGCCTCCGTCACCACCTTTTCCGCGGTCTTCGGCGCGTTCCAGCACCAGAGGGCCAGGTTGCCGTCGTTCTCCTCCCAGGCGCGGTCGGGGGCGACATAGCCGGCCGCGCTTTCGCCGTAGCCCATCGTCAGTACGAAAGACTCGGGCCGAAGTCCCTGGGCCAGCAACTGAAAGTGGACATACGACTCGCCCGGCAGCAGCACGACCTGGGCGGCGCCGAAGTCGAGCACCGGCAGGTCGACCGGCTGCTTCGCGTCGAACCGCTTGCGGGCGCTCAGCCCCAGGGCGGCCAGGCACTGCTTGCTGGGGGTGGCATGGCTCAGCGCCTGGGTCATCTCAGCAATCTTGAACCCGGCCGTGTCACGCGGCACAAATCGCATGGGAACCGAGCGAAACTCCAACTTCGTGAGCGGCACGCGCCGGGTCGCCTTCCATGCGGCCCGCATGCCCTGATAGACACGGTCAGCCAGGACCGCGCGGTTGGTGGGGCTCCCGTCGTTGTACTTGCCGGCCGTCACGTCGCCCGACGCCCCGGACGCATAGATCTGGTGGACGCTCGGGTCGTCTGCCTGCCGGCGCTTGCGGGCCAGGCCGGGGAAGTCGCAGGTAACGAAGCCGGTCCCCCAGTAGCTCATCGGATGGACTGCGTACGCGTGCAGGGCGCAGACCGGCCGGTTGCCGTCCCAGAAACTGAGCGTGCGAAGCAGGGGGTCGATCTGCCCCTCGCCGGCGTCGCGCTGCTCCGCCTGGCCGCCGCTCATGCTGCTGCGGTCGAAGGACAGCTTGCCGGCCTTGGTCCTGAAGCGGCGATTGCTTGCGACCTTCTCGACCTTGCCCAGGCCCAGGCCCAGGTGCGTGACCGGGCGAGCCTTGCTCAGCCCGTCCTTGAGCGAGCGCGCCGTACGCTGCACGCACTGTTCGTGAAAATCCAGGTCGAAGATCTTCGCTTTGGCTTTGTGGCTTTCGAGTATGCGCTGGGCTTCGAGGTCGGGCAGCGGCGCGTCGTGCTGATGAATGCTGGTCACCAGGACGCGCTCGCGGGTGGTGCCGGCCACCCGGGCCAGCACGTCGCGCCAGCGGTCATAGGCGTCGTTGCGGACCTCGCACCAGTCGATGGAACAGACAACCACGGGCCGGTCGCCGCCACTGAGAACGAAGCCCAGCGCGAAAAGGGGATCGTCAATGCGCTTGGCGTTGGGCGTGACGGTGGCCCCGGCCAGCAACGGGTGGCCGAGGGGGGGCGTCACCTCGGCGGAGAACGTGGCAAGGCGGAAGCCTTTCACCTCGTCGGCACGAGTCGAGGTGACAAGTCCTGCCAGCGCCGCCAGGGCAGCGCGACGCGTGATCGAGCAGAGCATCTCGGTCTCCCCTCCTATTTGCGTTTGACCGGCCCCTCGTTTCGCCACCAGCGGAGTTCATTGGCACCCCGTTCGGCGCAGGCGACGATGTCGAGGCGGCCGTCCTTGTTGAGGTCGGCGAGGATCACCGTGACGGCGTTGGGCCAGTTCTGCTTGATGGTGTGCATCTTCCAGCCCTTTTTCGGGTCGCCTGTGTTCTCTACCCAGACCAGGCGGCCCTGGGGGCCCCAGCCGGTGGCAACCACGTCGACGTCGCCGTCGCCATCGAGATCGCCGGCCACCGCCTCGAAACCAGAGGGGAACTTCGAGACAATCACGTGCTTCTTCCACTCGGTCCCCTTCCCCGGCTTGCCGACGTTCTCGTACCAGGCAATCTGGTGCGAATGGGGCGAGTCCGGCGTGACGATACCATACGTCATCAGGACGTCCAGATCGCCGTCGCCATCCATATCGACCGCGTGGCCGTGCATCGGCGAGAGGGTTTTGTCATCGATGATGTGCTTTTTCCAGGGCAGTGTCGCAGGCTTGCCGGGGTTCTCGTACCAGACGACCAGGTTCCCGGTCCGCGAGGTGCCGAGGAGATCGGGTTTGCCATCGCCGTTGAAATCGGCCACGGCGATCGTGCGCGTCTCGCCGATCTTCTCGTCGATCAGATGCCGCTTCCATTGGCTGCCGTCGCCGGGGCTGCCGACATTTTCAAACCAGTCGAAGCGATTGCCGAACCGCCAGCTCGACACGGCGACGTCGAGGTCGCCGTCCCCGTCGAGGTCGGCCAGCGCGACGTCATACGAGCCGGGTACTTCTTTCGGGGCGGCAATGCGATGCAGTTTCCAGGGCTGCCGGATCTTCTCCTTGCCAGGGTTCTCGAACCAGCGGATGTCCCATTTCAGGTTGTCCACGATGACCACGTCGGGCCGGCCGTCGCGGTTGATGTCGCCAATGGCATGCCGCTCCAGGCGGATCGGCTGGTCTTCCTGTTTGGCGTACTTCTGAATGAACGAGTGCTTGAAGTTCCCTTTGCCGTCGTTCAGGAGCAGGTACAGGTTGCTGTTGGGCTCGGCATCCGAGCTGGTCAGGTCGAGGTGGCCGTCTCCGTCGAGATCGGCCGCCGCACACGCATACGAGTAGGTGTAATTGGAGAGCAGCCGGATCTCGGTAAACCGGAGCGGCCCCGCTTCGACCGTCCGCGGCGGCTCGGGAACTGCCGAAGGCTCTCCCGCCAAGAGGACAACGTACAGCACACCGAAAGTACACGACGTCAGACAGAACAACCCTACCCGCGAGATCGCTTGCATCCTTGTACTCCTTGAACACAACGCGCTGATCGCGTTTCCTTTGCGCACCCAACGCCACGAGACGGGGAGGGTCCACCCGGTCACGGGCGGATGGGAAGGGTGCCTTCCTCGGCCATCTTGCGGATGTCCTGCGTGATCCGCATTGAGCAGAACTTCGGCCCGCACATCGAGCAGAACTTCGCCGACTTGAACACCTCCTGCGGCAGCGTCTCGTCGTGCATCGACCGCGCCGTCTCCGGATCGAGCGACAGCTCGAACTGGCGGTTCCAGTCGAACTCAAAGCGTGCCTTCGACAGGGCGTCATCGCGATCGCGCGCCCCCTTGCGGCCACGGGCGACGTCGGCGGCGTGGGCAGCGATCTTGTAGGCGATGACGCCCTGGCGGACGTCGTCCTTGTTCGGCAGGCCGAGGTGCTCCTTGGGCGTGACGTAGCACAGCATCGCCGCGCCCGCCTCGCCGGCCAGGGCCGCGCCGATGGCCGACGTGATGTGGTCGTAGCCGGGGGCGATGTCGGTCACCAGCGGGCCGAGCACGTAGAACGGCGCCTCGTGACAGAGCTCGCGCTCCTTGTCGACGTTCATCTTCACCAGGTGCATCGGGATGTGTCCCGGTCCCTCGATCATCACCTGGCAGTTGTGTTCCCAGGCCTTGCGCGTCAGCTCGCCCAGCGTCTTCAGCTCGGCGAACTGGGCGTCGTCGTTGGCGTCGGCCAGGCAGCC
>JACOUH010000277.1 GCA_016177925.1 Planctomycetota bacterium
CTTGCTGGACGACTTCGGGGAAGGCAACGATGCCGGCCATGGCCGGAACCTCCACAAACGACCGAGGCGAAGGAAACCCTCCGACAATGTACAAAAAGGACCCATCGAGGCCAGAGAGTCTTTACTTTGCAAAAGCCCAGTCATAAGTATCCTCCTGGGGGGTCAGGAGGATTCTTATGACCATAACAGTTCAGTTGCAATGGACCACTAGAGCGGTTTGCAGGTGGATGTAGCGGTTGACCCAAGCCCCAAGCGGCAGCGCGGGGACCTCGGGTCCCGTCGCTGGCGCTCCGGGCTTGTATTCGCTGCTGCACCCGCCCGCACACCGCACCAGGGTGGGTAGCTCATGAGAAGGGGAGTTGTCAGAGCGGGTTAGTTCGTCCGGGTGCCGCGCTCAGTCGCCGGGGGGAGGAGCCAGGCGCGGAAAGTCCTGTCCGCGCCGCCGGTGACGAAGTGGCGGCCGTCCGGCATGAAGACGGCCCGGTGGACAACACCGCTGTGGCCCCGGAAGCAGTGCAGTTCCTTGCCGCTGGCGACGTTCCATAGGCGGGCCGTCCCGTCCGTGCCCCGCGTGTTTGCCGACCTTTGCTTCTGCGTCCTTTTTGAACTATAAACACTATATCGGCCCTGGGCATGGGTTTCCGTGTCGGGGCCCTGCTTGTCCAACCCAACAACACGGCTCATCATCTCGTTCACTCCTCAGGAGGGGGTCGCGGATGTCTTGGTTGACGCGCTGGTTCGCCAGCCGGCCGCGTCGCGCGGAGCGACTGCGTCGCGCGACGTTCCGGCCGCAGATCGAGCCGCTCGAAGAGCGGCAAGTGCCCACGGTGCTCTATTACGGCGGCAACCTCCTGCCCCAGGTCGAGGCGCAGGCACTCTTTTACGGCAACGAATGGTCCTCCGTCTCGACCTACTCGGCTCAGACGGCGACGCTGGACTCCTTCCTGAAGGACGTCACCGGCGGGGCCTACCTGGATGCCCTGACGCGCGCCGGCTACAGCGTCGGGCGCGGCACTGCCTCGGCGGGCGTCATCGACGGCGCGCCGCTGGCCCCCAACTCCGTGATCACCGATGCCTCGATCCAGGCGCGCATCCAGGCCGACATCACCAAGGGCCTGCTGCTGGCCCCGGATGCGAACCGGCTGTACATCGTCTACGTCGAGCCCAACGTCGCCATTGACCTCGGGGCGGGGCAGGGCACGACCCAGCAGGGCATCCTGGGCTACCACGGTGCCTTCGCCGGTCACGACGCGGCGGGCCATTCGGCCACTCTCCGTTATGCCGTCATCGCCTACCCCGGCGGCAGCGTTGGCAACAGCAGCCTGGGCACAACAGCCATCGACCAGTTGACGGCCGTCACCTCCCACGAACTGGCCGAGGCCGTCACCGACCCCGACGTCAATTTCAGCCGCCTCGGTTGGTACGATCCCTCGCGCGGCGAGATCGCCGACATTACGGAGGACAATCCGAATAGCCTGGTGCGGCTGGACGGCTACCTGGTGCAGGAGGTCGCGGACCGGAACGACCGGCTCCTGCCGATCTTCTCCAGCGGTAGCCTGCCCCTCAGCCTCACCACCACGACGCTAACCGCTCCGGCCTCGATCCAGGCGGGCCAGGAAGTGACGTTCACCGTGACGGTGAGCGTCTCGGGCGGCTCGGGAGTGTCTTCCGGGACGGTGACGTTCGAGGAAGGGACGACGGTGCTGGGGACGGCGACCGTGGACGCCAACGGCCATGCTACCTTCACCACCGCCGCCCTGCCGGTGGGCAGCGACAGCATCACCGCCGTCTACGGCAGCGATGGCTTGTTCGCCGGCAGCACATCGGCGTCGGTGACCGTGCAGGTCACGCCGCCGTCGCCTTACGAGGGCGCGGCCCTGGCCTACCTGACGGCGGGCTCCACGACCGGCTACAACGCCTACGTCTACGGCAGCCACAGCATTTCCGCCTACCAAGCCTACGTGTACGGCGCCTACGCGCTGGCTTACGCGCAACTGGCGGCCAGCACGCACTCGGCGGCCTACTGGTACGCGGCCTTCGCCTACGCCAACGCGGCCCAGGCCTACGCCTCCTACGACTACGCCACCAGCGGCAATGTTTACGCCTATTACGCCTCCTTTTATGAGTCGTATGGTGAGACGTATGCCCACGCCAATTACGTCTTGGAATCGGTCTAAGGGGAAAGTAGTCAACTCGCGGCAGGCAGCCACCGACCATTTCAAGCTTCCTCAGCCCTCCTCGCCGGGACGCTTCAGGACCATCCGCTCCCACTCGAGGAGCCGCTTCAGGAATGCCGGGTTCGGACGGGTGACGGGCCTCTTCGAGCGGACGAATTGGAGGGCCGCATCGCGTGTCCAGCGGTTCTTGGACATCTCATAGGCGACGACGACCATGCCGCTGCGACTGACGCCGTTGCGGCAGTGGACGTAGACCGTGTCGCCTGCCTTCCGTCTCGCCTCGATGAACTCGACCTGCCGACGCAGCCAGTCGAGGTCGGGAGCCGGCGCGGCGTCGCGGATGGGCTCCCAGACGTGCGTTTCACACAGATAGAGGTCCTTTTTCTTGCACAAATTGAGGACCGCGTTCGTCCCCGGCGGCGGTTTCGTCACGTCGCCGCCCATGTAGAAGCCCTTCTCGATCAGCGAATAATTGAAGTCCCGCTCGTCCGACGCGGCAAGCCCAAGCAGGACAAGCCCGACGCCGACGACCAGCACCGGCAGGATTCTCAGAACGGCTTGTCGTGTGGTCTTCATGGGTCAAAGCCGAAGAGAAGAAGACCGGGTCAGCGGTCCTTCGCGCGGCGCAGGTCGCGCACCTCGAACTGCCATTCGCGGAGCCGATCCCAGAAGGCCGGGTTCGGCTGCGTGACCGGCCGCTTCGAGCGGACGAACCGGAGGGCCTCGTCGCGCGTCCAGTTGCGCTTGTACATCTCGTAGGCGATGACGACCATGCCGCTGCGACTGCGGCCCGCGGCACAGTGGACGTAGACGGTATCGCCCGCCTTGCGCCTGGCCTCGATGAACTCCACTTGCCGCCGCAGCCAGGCGAGATCGGGTGCCCGATCGCCGTCATCGATCGGGCGCCAGACATAGTGTTCGCATCGATAATAGTCCCTTTGCCCGCACAGATTGAGGACGGCTTTCGTCCCCGGCGGCGGCTTCGCCACGAGCCCGCCCATGTACAGTCCTTCCTCGATGAGAGAGTAATTCTCCTTCTCGGGTTGCGGCGGCGCGAGGCCAAGGAGGGGACCGCTGGCCACGACCAGCATCAACATCACCAGGAACATGCAGAAGTTGCGTGTCATGAGTGTCAGGTCGTGGAGTGAGCCGATCAGCGGTAGGCAGGTATGAGGTCCCCCGTGTCCGACAGCAGCCAGAACGGCGTCCACGCCAGGCCGACGCGGACCACCTTGATGTCCGATTTCTTCGGCGTTAGCGCCATCTCACTGATCTGCTCGGCCGCACGTTTGCAGCTCTCCGCGGCATTCGCCCTGGCGCCATGCCATTCGTTCTCGAGGTTCTCCAGTTCCGTCTTCTGCTTCGCCGACAGCGTCGCGGGCGGGGTCGTGCGGCGCACCGGACTGCCGCGCAGGAACTGCTGCCAGCGGTCCGGCCACGGGGCGTTCGCGTCGACGGGATCGTCCGCCGGGACCGCCACGCCGTAGCGCTTGAACTCGGACTCGTAGGTCTGCCGCTCGGCGGCGAGCTTCTTCTCGAATTCACGCCACGCGATCGACTGGCAGCGGGCCCGGAAGGTGTCGGGGCTCTCCGACGAGTCGCACGACATCTTCAGCGCCGCGTTGGCCGGCACGTTCACCTTGAGCCCCGCCAGGTAGTCGGCGAACCCCTTCTCCAGCGCCTTGAGCTTCTTGGCCGTGTTCAGTTCCTCGGGCAGTGGTCCCCAGCGGGCGTCTGCGGTGGCGTGGTGGTCGAAGGCGTCCTCGATCGTCTCGGCCTTCGGCCAGTCAACGGCCTGTCCCTCAGCCGGAGCGGGCGCCAGCAGCCGGACCGCGCGCGTGTACGTGCGGCCCATCTTCTTGTCCTCGGCGGTGACGTCACCGAAGCCCAGGAGCAGGCACTGGTAGACGAGCGAGGCCCCGCCCGGGTTCGGCTGCTTCGCCAGCAGGTAGAACTGCGACATCTCTGGTGGGAGGACCAGAGGCGCTGCCGTGGTCTGCAAAACTGGCGAGGAGGCCGGCGCAGGCGAGGGCAGCGGCTCGGCGGGAGCCTCGCCCTCCCTCGCCGCAGTCGGCGGAACGGACGGGGCTGGCGCGACGCGGGCCGCCGGGGTGGGAGCCACCTGTACGGTCGGGGCTGGAGGGGCGGCCGGCGCGGCCGGCGCGCGGCCGGCGGCGAGTTCTGCCGTGGACGGCACACTCGGCGTCGCGGTCGGCGGACTGCTGGTCAATGGTGATGCGACAACCGGCGCCGGCGGTGCTACGGGGGCGGGCTGCGCCGCAATCGGCTCGTGTGCGACGCCGGGGTCCGGCTCCTGTCCCTGCCGGACCGGGTCCATCAACTTCGAGATTTCCTCACGCGTCATCGGCCCGCGCAAGTACGACAGCGCCCAGCGCGTCTGAAACACCTTCGGCTCGCCGCCGCGGTGGATGTTGTGCAAAAGGAAGATCCGGTTTCCCAGCGATGCGATCGTCTTCTCCAGGGAGGCACGGTCGGCCCGCGCCCCGCGCTCGGCGGCCGCGCCCTGCAAGCCGTCGAGCAGGCGAGCCTTGTCGCGCTCCGTCTGCAGCTTGCCGACGAACCAGGTGCCAGCGTTCGACAGCGCCTTGTAATCGATGTCCACCGGGTTCTGCGTCGCCAGCAGCACGCCCACGCCAAACGCGCGCGCCTGCTTGAGCAGCGTCATCAGCGGCTGCTTCGTCGGCGGATTGCCGGGGTGCGGCGGCAGGTAGCCGAAGACCTCGTCGAAGTAGAGGATCGCCCGCAGGCTGCTCGTGCCGGACTGCTTGCGCGTCCAGCTCAGCACCTCCGACAAGAGCAGCGTGATGAAGAACATCCGCTGCGCGTCGTCCAGGTGTGCCACCGAGAAGATGAGTTGCCGCGTCCGACCGCCGACGCCCAGCAGCGACGCCAGGTCGAGCGGGTCGCCGTGCAGCCAGGTCGAGAAGCTCGGCGCTGCCAGGATGTTGTTCAGCGCCACCGCCAGCTTCATCCGGTCCTTCTCCTTGTAGAAGGTGTCGACGTCGAGAGCGCCGATCTGCCGCACCGGCGGCTCCTGGATCTGGACGATCAGCTGGTGCAGGTCGAGGTCGCAGCCCTTGGTCCAGGCATTGAGCAAGAGCTGCGCGATCAGGATGTGCTCGCGCGACTGCACTGGGTCGGCGGACAGCCCCGTCAGGCCCAAGAGCGCCGCGGCGGTCGCATCGATCTTCTGGTTGAGGTCTTCGCGCAGGACATTGCCGCGCGGCGCCTTGAAGTTCTGCAGGATCGACAGCGGCAGGCCCGCCTCGCTGCCCGGCGTGTAGATGCGGTACTCCGACTTCGCCCGCAACTGGCGGATGCGCTCGCCCGTCTGTCCCGATTCGAGCAGGCCCTGCTTCCAGCGCTCGGCGAGCTGCTTGGCGAAGTCGTCGGGGGACAGGCCCTTCTGCTCGGCCTCGTCGAGGTTGAGCCAGCGCCGGAAGTCCTCGGGCGCCAGGTTGGGGAACTGCAACAGCAGGTTGGAGAGGTCGCCCTTGGGGTCGATCATGATGCAGGGGATGCCGTCGATGGCGGCCTCCTCCAGCAGGCTGATGCACAGGCCCGTCTTGCCCGAGCCGGTCATGCCGACCACGACGCCGTGCGTCACCAGGTCCTTCGACTCGTAGTCGACGCGCTGGTCCAGCACGGCCTTCGAGGCCAGGTCGTACTCGCGCCCCAGGTAGAACGAACTCAGCAGGTTCTCGTCGGCGAATGCGGCTTGGGTTTGGGAATCTGCCACGGTCTTGCTCCTTCGAGGGTTGTCGTGCGGTGTGTATTATGAACCACGGCAGTTGCCGTTACCAGCCCGCGCCGGACGATCCAGACGAGGTATAATCTGCTTGACCGGGCACCACGAGCGGGCCCATGATAGGCATCGAGAACCTCCGAAAGGGTGGGCGACCCATGCCAATCCCGCACCCTTTCAACTGTGGAGCGAGGAGATGCTGAGGAAACTGGCGGCTGCCCTGACCGCGGGATTCCTTCTCGGCCGCCGACTGGTCCGCTCGTTCCTTCGCGTGCCGATCCACGACGCCGCGGAGCAGGAGGACGGCCCGCTGGAGCGGCGCCTCCAGGAGTTGCTCGACTTCGCCCGCCCGCCGCGCCTGGAGCGCCGGCCGGTCGAACTGGACAACCTTGACGGGAAGACGAACGCGACTCGGGACGGGAGCGCGACATACACGATCGTGGTGAGTAACAGCGGCCCGAGTACTGCGACCAACGTGACGGTCAGCGACCCGCTGCCCGCGGACGTGACGTCGGCGACCGTCTCGGACGCCCTCAGCGACACGATCACCAGCCTGGCGGCCAGCGCCAGCGTCAACTACACCCTGACGGTGCAGATCAGCCCGTCGGCCACGGGCAGCCTGGTCAACAGGGCGACCGTGCTGACGGCGGACTCCTTCGCCGGCAACAACTCGGCCAGCGAGGACGACACGCTGACGCCACAGGCCGACCTGTCGGTCGCCAAGGACGATGGTGTGAGCAGCGTGGTGCCGGCCACATCCGATACCTTCACCATCACGGTGACCAACAACGGCCCGAGCACGGTCAACAGTTTCACCCTGACCGATACCCGGCTGGCCACCTTGCTCAACCCGACCGTCGGCACCCCCTCGGCGGGGAGCTATAACTCGACCAGGCACGTCTGGAGCGGGCCGAGTCTGGCGAGCGGCCAGAGCGTAACCATCACGGTCAGTGGCACGATCGGTCGATCGTGCTCGACCACCCATGAGATCCTATCTATCGCGTTATAACCACCCTCGCACGATTCGGCAAAGAGATCCTGGGTGGCATCGTGAGCGGCGGGGCGTGAGCCCGCCGGTGTGGC
>JACOUH010000111.1 GCA_016177925.1 Planctomycetota bacterium
CGACGCGCCAGCGGAGCGCTCCGCTGGCGCGTCGCGGCTAACCCCCTTACCCACGAGAGGGGCAAGGTGCGCACGCGCGCGGCGCTTCAGGCAATCTCCCTTCCTCCTCTGAATTAATGGACTCGACCGCCCGATCGTGCCGATCTTAACGAGCAATACGATCACCCGACTCCTGCGGGCGCGTTCCGTTCGCGAGCAGTCGGCCGGGGGAAGTCGTGCGGCGGCGCGGACGGGTTCGTGCCTTCGCCGCCAGGGGGCCGTGTCGGCCCGAACAGTCATGGCTCTGTGCGGTCGCGCTCGGCGGTCGCGGGGCCGGTGCGACCACAGGCGGGCAGGGGGACCGGGGCACCCAGGGTAACCGCTAGCACGGTGCCCGGCGGGTCTGGCGGGACCAGCCCCTGCTGCATCGTGAATCTTTTCCAGAAGGGGAGAGAGATGCGCGTGCTCGATTCGCTGTTGGGCCGCTCGCGCCACCGGGCCAGGACCCTCTTCCACACACTGCTGGAAGTCGAGGTCCTGGAACGGCGCGTGATGCCCGATGCCACCCCCACGTTGGTGGGTTCCACCTTGGCTATCTTCGGCGGCCCCAATGCCGACCATATCGGCGTCACCCGCGACGTGACCACCGACCAACTCGTCGTCACCGACGGCGGCCGTGAAGTCTTCCGGGTCGCCTCCGCCGCGGTCAACCTGATCACCGTCAACGCCGGCGCCGGCAACGACCTCGTCGTCATCGGCCCGACCGTGACGCAGGACGCCCAGTTGTTCGGCGACACCGCCGGCCCGACGCGTTTCACCCCGGGCGGGGACGTGCTCATCTACACGTGGTCCTGACCGCGTCCGACGTCAACCTTATCCTGCAGCGGGCCTCGGCGGCGACGGCGACCAACGACGGCATCTTCGCCATCGTCGACCGCTCCGGCCGCATCCTCGGCGTTCGCCTCGAGGACGGCGTGGTGCAGTACATCAACACGCTGACCCCGGGCACAGGCCTCAACGCCGACGGGACCCCCCAGCAGGACTTCTTCCGCGTCTTTGCCATCGACGGCGCGGTGGCCGAGGCCCGCACCGCTGCCTTCCTTGCCAACAACCAGGCGCCCTTGACTTCGCGCACGTTCCAGACGACCTCCGAAACCACGGTCATCGAGCGCGAGATCAAGTCGTACCCGAGCGTCACCGACCCCAACTCAACGCTGCGCGGCCCCGGCTTCGTCGCCCCGCTGGGCCTCAACGACCATTTCCCGCGTGGCGTCGCCTTCACGCCCCAGGTCGACCAGTTCGGCATCGAGCACACCAACCGCGACACCAATTTCGCCGTCGCCTTCGACAACATCCAGGGGGCCAACAACGGCCTGACGCAGGGCGATGACGTCCGCCTGCCGACGCGGTTCAACGAGAACCCGGGCTTCATCCCGACCCGGATTCAGACGCCCGGCCAAACGGTCGACCCCTTCGGCCGGGCCATCAGCCAGGCCCCGCCGATCTCCTACGGGACGGCGTCGGGCGTCCTGCCGTTCGCCACGGGCCGCGGCCTGGGGACCCAGCCGGGCGGCATCCCGATCTACAAGCGCGACCCGGTCAGCGGCCAGTTGGTCGTGGTCGGCGCCATCGGCACGTTCTTCCCGGGCAAGACCGGCTTCTCCACCGAGGAGAACTCGGCGCTGGACACGACGTTCGACGTGAACAAGCCCGACCGCACCCTCGAGGCAGAGTTCATCGGCTTCGCGGCGGCGGGTGGTTCCAGCGCCGCCAACCTGTCGGTCGGGGCACTGGGCGGTGTCTCCCTGCCGACCGGCCCGGACGGACGACCGCTGTTCGACCTGCCCGCCGGCCGCATCGACCTGGTCGGCCTGACCTTGAACGTGTTCGGCCCCAAGGGCAACAACGGCCCGTCGATCCTGGTCCAGAACGCGGCGAAGATCGGCCCGGGCGTGGTCAATGGCCTACTGCAGCCGCTGATCGACCCCGGCCCGAACAACATCATCGACAGCACCAGCGCGGCGGGCAACGCCGGCGACGACCAGGGCCTGACCAACCTGCTCAACGGCACCGTCGTGCCCGAGGGCTTCCTGGTCGAGCCGCATGACGCCCTCGACGGCTCGCTCAGCGCCTTCGAGGTGCGGAAGATCATCTACCAGGGGGTCCAGGAGGCGCTGATCACCCGCGCCGCCATCCGCCTGCCGATGGACTCCAACGCCATCTTCATGCTGACGGTCACCAGCAAGTCGGGCGAGGTGCTGGGCCAGTTCCGCATGCCCGACTCGACGGTCTTCTCGATCGACGTGTCGACGGCCAAGGCGCGCAATGCGTCCTACTACGCGGACGCCGCCGCGCTCCAACCGATCGACCAGGTGCCGGGCGTGCCGGCGGGAGCGGCGTTCACCGCCCGTACCTTCCGCTTCCTGGCCCTGCCGCGCTTTCCCGAGGGCATCGATGGAGCGCCCCCCGGCCACTTCTCACAGCTCAACGACGACCCGGGCACGGACCGCACCACGCATATCATCAAGGACCCGATCGCGCCGGGGCTGGTGGCAACCGACGTGGTCGGCACGGGCCAGCAGATTGGCCCGCCGTTGCCGGCGAACCGCTTCATCAGCGTCCTGGGCTTCGACTCGTTCAACCCGAGCACGAACTTCCGCGACATGCGCACCAACGGCGTGTTTGATCCCAACAACCCGCTGTTCTTCCAGAACAACCTGCTCAACCGCGATGGCATCGTGTTCTTCCCAGGTTCGTCGCCGGTCTACAAGGACTTCAACGGCGATGGCATCCCCGACACCCTGGTGGGCGGCTTCGGCGTCTCCGGAGACGGCGTTGACCAGGACGACATCACCACCGCGGCGGGCATCGACGGCAACTTGGCGCTGCGGCTCAACCCGTCCGGCAATCCGGCGTTCATCGCTGCGGCCCAGGCTCAGCACGAGTTCACGGTGCCGTCGTACCTGCGGTCCGACGCCTTCATGGTGCAGGGCGTACGTCTGCCGTTCCAGAAGTTCAACCGTCAGCCGAACATCAACCCAGTCGGCAGCGGGTTTCTCGGCAACCCGCTCGAGAACAGACCGTAAGGGGGCGTCCCGCATCACTTTCCCTGGTTAGCCGCGACGCGCTAGCGGAGCGCTCCGCTAGCGCGTCGCGGCTAACCGCACAAGGAGGATTTCCCGCATGAGACGATTCCGGTCCGGGGGCCGCTGGCCCCTGGCGATAGCCGTCGGCCTGCTGGCGCTGGCCGCGCCGGCAGCCCGCACCGAGGATGAGCCCCAGAAACATCCCGACGTGCATCCCTGGCGCATCAAGCGCTTCCGAGGCGACTATTTTTACGGCAACAACAACCGCCCGCACACGTTCGAGCGGGCCGGCTATCCCAATGAGGTGTCCAAGCTTGCCCATCCGTCGGAGACGCCCAACTACGGCGGCTACTATGTCGGCGGCGGCTGTACCTTCCGGGGCGACGCGCCCGGCCCGGCCGACGGCACCTACGGTTGGGACTACGTCAGCCTCTGCCGATTCGACTATCGCGTGATGCTGAGGTGGTGCTGCCGCTACAAGGGCGGCTATGGCAAGTACAAGATCGACGGCCCGCCGGTGCCCGACGTCGGTCCGTACGTCGAACAGATCAGGGAAGGCCCCGAGCTCAGGCGGCACCGCGAATATCACGAGGAACACCACTGAGAACGAGGAAGGAGGATTCGCCGCTTGCGGCTTAGCGTTCGCGCCGCCCGTCGGGCGGCGCGAACGCTAAGCCGCAAGCGGCGAACTCTCCTTCCTTGCTCGTCATTGGTCCTTCGCCATTTCCCCCTGTTGGCGCGGGCGCGCTCCGCGCAACTTGCTCTCCTCTTCTTGGTCCGCTTTTGGTAGAGTCCGGCCCGAATGCTCGGCTGACGGCTGTCGGCGATCGGCCGCCGGGATGGGGTGTCCCCGGGCCGAGGCCGCGCGCCGTCCTCCCCGAGCAGCCGCCAAGGAGGGCCGGGGGTGGCGCGTCGCTGGCGAATCCGCCACAAGCTGATGCTCGGGCTGGCTACCGCCATCGCCATCCTCGCGATGCTCCTGGCCGGCCCCCTCTCCGGTCTCTTGTCCTACAAAGTGACCATGAGGAGCATCAAGAGCAAGCTCGCCGAACTAGAAGGGGCCGAAGAACTGAAGGCCGCGGTCGGCAAACTTACCCTCTCGGACAATCTCCTTGCCGACCTCCCCAAGTACGAGCGGTCCATTCCCCACGCCGAGACAACCATCGGGAAAGTCGAGACGGCGGTCCAGAATACTCGCGACCTGAATCTCCCGGACGACAACGGTGAACATCTGCTGGGCTATTGCCAGGCTCTGCGCAATCAGCTTGCGGGCTTGCAGGGGGCTATCCCCCAGAGCAGGGAGCTGACGGGTGTCGGTTTCCGGGGGACCGAGGAGGAGTTCGCCCAGATTCGCTTGCGGATTGAGGCGAAAGTCAAGGAACTGGGGGGGACCTCCGACGACCTCCGTTCCGACGTGCGGATGGACCTTGACCGACTGATTGGCCAATCCCGCCGCAATTACCAGGTCCCCGTCGCCATTCTGACCTCCGTCAGTGTTCTCGGCCTGCTGCTCCTGGTCAGCGCCTTGCGCCTGTTCTACTGCTGGGTCTTCAACCCGGTCCGCGACCTGCAACAAGGCGTCAACCGCGTTGCCGAGGGCGACTTCGACCACCGCATCGAGGTCAAGTCGGGCGACGAGATGGAGGAACTGGCCGCCGCCTTCAACGACATGGCCTCGCGCCTCCGCGACCTTTACCGCGACATGGCCCGGCAGATCAACGAGCGCAGCCGCCAACTCGTCCGCTCCGAGCGCCTCGCCTCGGTCGGCTTCCTCGCCGCCGGCGTCGCGCACGAAATCAACAACCCCCTCGCCTCCATCGCCTTCTGCTCCGAGGCCCTTGAAGCCCGCCTCGCCGAGATGCAAGACCAACTGCGTCTCTCCGGCAAGTCCAGAAATGATTTCGAGGTGTTCGCCAAGTACCTGAAGATGATCCAGGAGGAGGCGTTCCGCTGCAAGAACATCACCGAACGGCTGCTCGAGTTCAGCCGCGGCGGCGAGCGCAAGCGCGAACGCACCGACCTCGCCCAGTTGGTTCAGTCTGTCCTCGACATCACGCACCACCTGCCCAATAGCCGCGGCAAGGACATTGTCTTCAAGAACCCCGCACCGGTGTTCGCCTGGGTCAGCATCGAGGAGATCAAGTCCGTCGTGCTGAACCTCGTCGTCAACGCCCTGGACAGCATGGACGAGGGCGGCCGCGTCACGATCGAGCTGAAGACCCGCGACGGCCTGGCGGAGCTGGCCGTCGCCGATACCGGCTGCGGCATGACGGCAGAGGTGCTGGAGAACATCTTCGAGCCGTTCTTCACGCGCAACCGCTCCGGCAAGGGGACTGGACTGGGACTGACCATCACGCACCGCATCGTCAGCCAGCACGGAGGAGAGATCGAGGCCGCCAGCCCGGGCGCCGGCCAGGGCAGCACGTTCCGCGTGCGCCTGCCGTTGCAGCCCGCTGGGGAAGGGAACGGGACAGGCAAGGAGGAGAGCCTTGGCAACGCCGCCTAAAGGGCACAGCCTGCGCGTCCTTTTCGTCGACGACGAGAAGCACTTGCAGGAGTTCTTCCGAACCGAGCTGCCCCGCCTGGGGTACGAAGTGACCGTCTGCGCCGACGGGCACGAGGCCTTCAAGATCCTCGAGAAGAGTAAGTTCGACGTCGCCATCCTCGACCTGCGCATGCCCGGCGTCGGCGGCATCGAGGTGCTTCAGCGGCTCAAGGAAGTGTCGCCAGACACCGAGGCCATCATTCACACCGGCCACGCCACCGAGGAGACGGCGATCGCCGCGCTCAACCTGGGCGCGTTCCGCTACATCCGCAAGCCGTGCAAGATGGCCGAGATCGACGTCCTGCTTCGCCAGGTCGCCGAGAAACGCGAACTGCAGCACAAGACCCTCGCCCTGCAGACCCGTGTCCAGGCCGCCGAGGGGCCGACCCTCATGCTCGGCAAGTCGGCCCCCATGACGAAAGTCCACAACGACATCGGCCGCGTGGCGCCGACCGACGCGACCGTGCTGATCCTTGGCGAGACGGGGACCGGCAAGGAACTGGCTGCCCGTACGATCTGGCAGCAGAGCCGGCGTGCCGAGATGCCGTTCGTCCCCGTCAATTGCGGAGCGCTGGCGGAGCACCTTGTCGAGAGCGAATTGTTCGGCCATCGCAAGGGAGCGTTCACCGGCGCCGACCGCGATCACAAGGGCCTGTTCGAGGTCGCCTCCGGCGGCACCCTCTTCCTCGACGAACTGGGCGAGCTGAACAGGAACATCCAGGTCAAGCTGCTGCGCTTCCTGGAGTCGGGCGAGATCCGTCGCGTCGGCGATTCCGAGTCCTTCCGCACGGACGTGCGCATCGTCTGTGCCACCAACTGCGACCTGCGCGAGATGGCCCACGCGGACGACTTCCGCAAGGACCTCTATTTCCGCATCAGTACCTTCCCGGTTTCTCTGCCGCCGTTGCGCGAGCGCCGCTCAGACATCCCGGAACTGGCCCGGCACCTACTCAGCCGAGCGGCGAAGCGGCCGGTGGAGCAGGTCGCCCCCCTCCTGACCCCCGAGGCGATCGACGTCCTCCTCGACTATGAGTGGCTCGGCAACGTCCGCGAACTCTACAACGCCATGGAATACGCCTCCATCATCTCGGGGGGCGGACCCATCGCTCCGGAGCACCTGCCGCAGCATCTCCGCAGTGGCAACCCCACCCTCAGCCTGTTATCGGAAACCGTTCCCCTCTCGCCCGTCCTGTCGAGCGGTGCCGGCTCCGCGCCGCTCACCCTGCAAGTCGTCGAGACCGAACACATCCTGCGTGTGCTGGAGAAGCACAACAACAATAAACCGCTTGCCGCCGCTGAACTGGGGATCAGTCTCAAGACGCTGTACAACAAGTGGAACGCCCTGAAAGACCGCAAGGCAGCCGGCTGACCAATTCCCTCGCTGGCGCGTCGGGCTGGTGTGTCCCTCGCTGGCGCGTCGGGCTGGTTGATCGTTGGCGCCGAACGGAGCCTCGTAGCCGCCAGGGCCGTCGTCAACAATTGCAGCTAATTTTCTGAAGGGCGTCGAGTTGCGGCTGCACGACCACTTCGTAGCAGGTGGGACAGATCGAGTGGCTGAAGCGGGCCTCGGAGTGCGCGCCGATGTAGCCCTCGACCTGCTGCCAGTAGTTCTGGTCGTCGCGGATGCGTTTGCAGTAGGAGCAGATCGGCAGCAGTCCTTGCAGCTGCTTCACTTTTTGCAGGGCCTCATGTAGCTCGTGGACACGCCTCGCCAGGCGATGCTGCAACCCGACCATGCGCAATCCCACGTCGAGCCGTGCTCGCAGCTCGTCGCGGTCGAACGGCTTGATGAGGTAGTCGTCGGCCCCTCCCTCCAGCCCGGCGACGAGGTCCTCCTTGCGGTCGCGCGCCGTCAGCAACATCAGGTAGAGCGGGCGGTGCTCGTCGTCTAGCGGCACCCGCTGCCGGGCCAGGCGGCACACCTCGACACCGTCCAGGCCCGGCATCATCCAATCGAGGATCGCCAAGGGAGGTGAATCGCTCCCCTGCAGCACGTCCCAGGCTTCTGTCCCACTGGCGGTGACGACGACACTGTGTCCCCACTGGCGCAAGGTCGCCTCCAGGGCCCGCCGCGATACCAGGTCGTCTTCCGCGATCAGAATGTTCATGCTGGCTCGTTGCCGTCGTCCGTCCTCAGTCCGGACGGGATGAGAGCGTCTCCCCTGGTGGAAGGGGCGGAACGTCGCGCATTCTTTCTGCTCCGGTATTGAACCATAGCACATCGCCTCGCGGGACACCCCGACCCCGGGCACGACCTTCCGGGAAAATCCTAGAGCATCGTGCTCGGTTGTGACCGGCCGCGAATTTTCCGCCCCGGGCTGATTTTTCCTGGAGAGGGTAAACGCGGGACATCTGAACCTGCATTTACGTCTTCTCGCGGGCTCGCTTCGTGTGATGCCGGCCTTGCGCTTCCTCGATGGAGTGCGACTCGGTCAGGTTCTGCTCGGTCTTGGCCAACTCGACGAGCCGCTTGAAGTGCTTGTGCAGGGTGTGGAGCTCGGCCTCGCTCAAGTCCTCCACGCTGATCAGGCGGTTGCTCGCCCCCTGCACCGCCGCGAGCAGTTCATTCAACTTGAGGTGGACGGCCTGCGAGTCCTTGTTCTGCGCGCGCTGGATCAAGAAAACCATCAGGAATGTGACAACAGTAGTGCCGGTATTAATGATCAACTGGTAGTTAGAATTCAGGAACGGCGGGTCGACGAACGGCCCTACGGCGAGCCAGACGAAAACGGACCCCAAGGCGATCACGAAGGCCACGGAACTGCCAGTCCAGTCGGTGATGCGGCGGGCAAGACGCTCCAGCGCTTGGATCTTCCGGGTCATGTTGCACCTCATCTCGGTGTTGTTCGGCTGTCGCGAGGGGGCCGTGCGGGGTGTCTCTGTTATCGACCACCGTGGCCGGCGGGCAAGATCGTTGCCGGGCTGCCGCCCGGTTGCCCTCCTTGATCCTAACGCGGCAAAGCCGCAACCACAGAGGACAAACAAGCATGGCGTTCTGCTGTCAGAATGGTGTTGTTGAGGCACCCTCTGGAGCAGAACGCCATGAAGACCCTTCTCCGCTTCGTCGTCAAGTTCGCTTCCCTCATTG